>NZ_JBEZDS010000077.1:0-33654 GCF_040648435.1 Dactylosporangium sp. NPDC049140
TTCGCGTTCGCGGAGAACGGCACGTGGCAGCTGGGCAACGCGAAGAAGGCGGGCTTCGAGTACGGGATCATCCCGATCCCGTCGAAGGCCGGCGGTACCGCGCCCGCCCCGACCGGCGGCGAGTTCGTCACCGCACCGGTGCAGAAGGAGACCGGACGGTACACCACGACGAAGAAGCTCGTCGAATGCCTGACGGACACCCAGAACTCGCTGGCGACCGCCACGACCCTGTCGTACATCGCGCCCACGACGGCGGTGCAGGACCAGCAGGTGGCCGCCAACGCTGAGCTCAAGGTGTGGGTCGAGGCGGTCAAGGCGGCCAAGGGCCGCACGAGCGACAACCTCGGCACGAAGTACCCGAAGATCTCCGAGCCGATGTGGACCGCGGTCCAGGCGGCGCTGAGCGGATCGAAGTCGCCGGCCGACGCCCTCGGCGCCGCCGCGGCCGCCAAGTAGCCGTGCGCCACTCGTCCCGGCCGTGGGTGGCGTGGGCGTTCGTCGCCCCGGTCGTGGTGTACCTGGCCGCGTTCTACGCCTATCCGCTGTACCGCAACCTCGACCTGAGCCTGCGCCACTACACGGTCCGCTCGTTCGTACAGGGCGACGCGCCGTTCAGCGGCCTGGACAACTACCGCGCCGTGGTCGGCGACCCCACGTTCGGGCCGGCGGTCTGGCACACGGCCGTGTTCACCGTCGCGTCGCTGGCCGCCCAGTTCGCGATCGGGCTGGCCCTGGCCGTGTTCTTCACCCGGCACTTCCCGCTCGCCGCGACCCTGCGGGCCCTGTTCCTCGTACCGTGGCTGCTGCCGCTGATCGTCTCGGCCTCGACGTGGTCGTGGATGCTCAACAGCGACTCCGGCATCGTCAACACGGTCCTGGGTCACGCGGGGCTCGGGCCGGTCAACTGGCTCACCTCGCCGGACTGGGCGCTGGTCTCCGTGACCGTCGCCAACATCTGGATCGGCATCCCCTTCAACCTCGTCGTGCTCTACAGCGGCCTGCAGGCCATCCCGGGCGAGATCTACGAGGCCGCGGCGCTGGACGGCGCCACCGGCCGGCAGCAGTTCTGGCGCATCACGTTCCCGCTGCTGCGGCCGGTCTCGGCGATCACGCTGCTGCTCGGGCTCATCTACACGCTCAAGGTCTTCGACATCATCTGGATCATGACGAAGGGCGGCCCGGCCGACGCGTCCACCACCCTGGCGACGTGGTCGTACCGGCTCGGCTTCGGCAACCTCCTGCCGCAGTTCGGCCCCGGCGCCGCCGCCGGCAACCTGCTCGTCATCGCGGCCATGGTCTTCGGCCTGCTCTACATCAGGACGCAGCGATGAGAATCAGGACGCAGCGATGAGAATCAGGACCGTCATCGGCGTGCTGCTCACCGCCGTCATGCTGTTCCCCGTCTACTGGATGCTCAACGTGTCCCTGACCCGGGACACCGACATGCGCGACGACCCGCCGCACCTGTTCCCGCTGCACGGCACCCTCGAGGGGTACCGCGCCGTCCTCGACCAGCAGCTGCCGTACCTCGGGACCAGCCTGCTCGTCGGGCTCGGCACCGTCGGGCTGACCGTGCTGCTGGCCGCCCCGGCCGGGTACAGCCTCGCCAAGCTGCGGCCGCGCGGCGGGGGAGTGCTCAGCTTCGCGTTCCTGATCGCGCAGATGATCCCCGGGATCATCATGGCGATGGGCTTCTACGCCATCTACCTAAACCTCGGTGTGCTGAACTCCTGGCCCGGCCTCATCCTGGCCGACTCGACCCTCGCGGTGCCGTTCGCGGTGCTGGTGTTCACCGCCTTCATGTCCGGCATCCCCGACGAGCTGCTGCAGGCGGCCCGGACCGACGGGGCGGGTGCGCTGCGCACGTTCACCGCGATCGTCCTGCCGGTCAGCCGCAACGCCGTCGTCACCGTGTCGCTGTTCGCCTTCCTGTGGGCGTGGTCGGACTTCGTGTTCGCCAGCACGCTCGACAGCGGCGGGGCCCTGCGCCCGATCACGCTCGGCATCTACCACTACATCGGCAACAACAACCAGCAATGGAACGCCATCATGGCCACCGCCGTGGTCGCGTCCGTTCCGGCCACCGTCCTGCTCGTCGCCGCGCAGCGCTTCGTCGCCACCGGCGTCACCGCGGGCGCGGTAAAGGACTGATCCGCGAAATGAGAGCCACCGCATGACCGTCGAGTTCCCGATCCGCGACATCCCGTTCAGCCACCAGGGCTCCTGGTTCGGCATCTCGCCGGTCATCGCCGAGGGCACCGTCGCCGGCGATCTGCACCTCGTCTCCCACCAGACCGGCCTGCACCCGGTCCTGCGGTTCGTGCCGATGGTGGCCGGGGCCCGGGTCGCGGCCGCGGTCACCGCCACCCCGGCCGTCCTGGCCTGGTCGCACGACGGCGGCCGGATCGAGCTCGCCTACGAGAAGCCGGACACGATCCGGCTCCGCGGCGCGGGCCTCGACCTGGCCGTGCTCGCCACCGAGGCCACCCTGACCCCGTTCAGCGGCACGTACTGCTACCGCGACCCCGTCGACGGCGCCGTCGTCTTCACCGACTACGGCACCGGCCGCCGGTACCGCATCACGGTGCTCGCCGGCGCCGCCGCCGGCCACGGCCTGCAGGCCCTCGCCACCGCCGAGCGCGGCATCGTCCTCGCGGCGGGCGACGAGCCGTGGGAGATCGCGGTCGAGGAGTACGCCAGCGGGCGCGCGCCGTATCGGGCGCAGGTCGGCTTCGACGAGGCCGTCAAGGCCGCCGACGCGCAGTTCACGGCGTTCGCCGACCTGGTGGCGCCGTGGCGCGACGAGCGCACCCCGGCCGCCGGGCTCGCCGCGTACGTCATCTGGTCGGCCACCGTCGCCCCGGCCGGCTTCCTCACCCGGCCGGCGGTGCTGATGTCGAAGCACTGGATGGACAAGGTGTGGAGCTGGGACCACTGCTTCAACGCCCTGGCCCTCGCGCCCGGCCACCCGGAGCTGGCCCGGGACCAGTTCCTGCTCCCGTTCGACCACCAGGACGAGGCCGGCGGCCTGCCCGACTCGGTCGCCCACTCCGAGGTGCTCTACAACTTCGTGAAGCCGCCCATCCACGGCTGGGCCCTGGCCCGCCTCCGCCTGCCGGCGCCGGACACCTTCGCGCACCTGGCCCGCTGGACGGAGTTCTGGCTCACCGCGCGCCGGGCCCCCGGCGAGGAGCTGCCGCACTACCAGCACGGCAACGACAGCGGCTGGGACAACGCGACCCTCTTCGACGCGGGCCGGGTGGTGCAGACCGCCGACCTCGCCGCATTCCTCATCCTGCAGGCCCGCGAACTCGCCGCCCTCGCCGGCGAGCTCGGACTCGACGCCGGCGCCTGGACCGACCGGGCCGACCGGCTCCGCACGGCGCTGCTGGACCAGCTGTGGACCGGTGAGCGGTTCGTCGCGCGAAGCCCGGAGACCGGCGACACCTGGAGTACCGACAGCCTGCTCTTCCTGATGCCGATCGTCCTCGGCGACGAGCTGCCCACCGCGATCCGCGACACCCTGGCCGAGGGGGTCCGCGCGCACCTCACCGAGCACGGCCTTGCCACCGAACGGCCCACCTCCGGGCTCTACGAGTCCGACGGCTACTGGCGCGGCCCGATCTGGGCGCCGTCCACCGTCCTGATCGAGGACGGCCTCCGGCGCTCCGGATACGCCGAGCTGGCCGACGACATCAGCGCCCGCTTCCGGGCCCTGTGCGAACGGTCCGGCTTCGCCGAGAACTTCGACGCACACACGGGGGCCGGCCTGCGCGACCGGGCCTACACCTGGACCGCGAGCGCCTACCTCATCCTTGCCGGCGCCCACATCGAGCGCCGCCGAACGTAGGGAGTGCACCGCCATGCATCTCAGACGCACCGTCCTCACCGCCGTCCTCGCCGCCGCCGCGGCGCTGACGGTGGTGACCCCCGCCCACGCCGCCGACGAGTCGATAAGCGTCAACTACTCGGTCGCCGGCGGCAGCCCCACCTACCGGGCGTCCGGCTGGATCTACGGCATGACCGAGGACGCGTCCGGCCCCGCCGACCACTTCTACCGCGACGTCAAGTTCCGGGCGATGCGCGCCGGCGGGGCCCAGCTCGACCAGCCCGGCGGCTGGGTCTCGGGCCGGTACGACCGGCGCTGGAACGCCACCCGCGCCCAGATCCTGCGCACGAACGCCCTCGGCGGCACGTTCGTGCTGCTGGCCCACGACCTGTGGGGCGCCGACGGCTACCCCATCAGCCGCTTCCCCGGCGACAACGGCGACTGGACCGACTACAACAACTTCCTCACCCGTGTCATCGCCGACGTGAAGGCCACCGGTGTCACCGTCGAGTGGGACATCTGGAACGAGCCGAACCTCGGGCTGTTCTGGAACCGGCCCCAGTCCCAGTACTTCGAGCTGTGGCGGCGCACCTACCAGCGCCTGCGCGCCGAGCTGCCCGGCACCCTCGTCGTCGGCCCGAGCTTCGCCGGCGTGCCCTCGACATCCGGCTGGTGGGTCCAGTACCTCGACAACGTCAAGGCCGGCAACGTCGTGCCGGACATCTTCAGCTGGCACAGCCTGCCCGGCGACCCGGTCGCCAACGTCGCCACCGCCGACACGACGCTCGCCGCGCGCGGAATCGCCCACCCGCGCCCCTACCAGATCAACGAGTACGGCGCCCCCGACGAGCAGAACCCCGGCGACGGCGCCTGGTACATCGCCCGGCTCGAACGCGCCGGCGCCGACGGGCTGCGCGCCAACTGGGCCAGCACCGGCAACCTGCACAACGACCTCGCCAGCCTGCTGGTGCGCAACAGCGCCGGGCAGCACCTGCCCAAGGGCGAGTGGTGGGTGTACCGGTACTACGCCGCCCAGACCGGCCTGATCGCCTCGACCACCCCGAGCCCCGCCTACGACGCGTTCGCCACCAAGGCCACCGGCGCGGCCAAGGTCCTGGTCGGCGGCGGCGGCACGACCGGCAACGTCGCCGTGAACCTGCAGCGCCTCGACACCACCACCGGCATCGTGCAGAACAACCAGGTCCGGGTCGTCGTGCAGCGCATCCCCTTCAACAGCGGCGGCGCCGTGGCCGGGCCGACGACGATCCAGAACACGGTCGTCACGCTGTCCGGCAACGCCGCCACCGTCAACCTGCCGCACACCAACGCCGACGACACCTTCACCATCACCGTCCTGCCGCCGTCGGACGGCAGCTTCCAGACCGTCGCCGTCGCCCAGCACTCCCAGCAGTGCCTGGACGACACGAACCTGTCGACCACCGACGGCACCCAGCAGCAGCAGTTCTACTGCGAGGGCGGCAACCAGCAGCAGTGGAGCTTCCGCCCGGTGACCGGCGTCGCCGACACCTACACCGCGGTGAACCAGCAGTCCGGCAAGTGCCTCGACGTCAGCGGCGCCGCCACCGCCGACGGGGCCGCCGTCCAGCAGTGGACCTGCAACGGCGGGCTGAACCAGCAGTTCACGCTGCGGAAGGTGACCTACGCCGGGAACGACGCGCACGACTTCCAGCTCGTCGCCCGGCACAGCGGCAAGTGCGTCGACGTCAGCACCGTCTCCACCGCCGCCCACGCGCTGATCCACCAGTGGACCTGCAACCCCGCCGGGCAGGGCAGCCCGCTCAACCAGACCTGGCGCCTGCTGGGCCGGTAACCGCCGGACAACGCCGGGCCGCATCCTTCGGGAGCGGTCCGGCACTTTCCATTGTACGGGCCGCACAACCCCTACGAATCGCCCTGAATGCCGATTTCCGCCGCTCCCGCCCGGCCTACGCTGCAGTGTGTCCGACGTCAGAACGCAGGAGATCGCCGCCGAACAGCACATCGTCGACCGGGTGTACGAGCGGCTCGAGGGCATGCGCGAGCAGGCGGCCGCGCTCGCCCGGGAGGGGTACACCCGCGCCTCCGGGAGCACGCTGACCGGACTGGTCGAGCGCGACGCGATGGTGCTGCGCGCCGCCGCGCAGATGCGGGCCCTCGACGCCGAGGAGGAGGGGCTCGTCTTCGGGCGCCTGGACTTCGACGACGGGGAGACCTTCCGCATCGGCCGCCTCGGCGTCCGGGACGGCATCGAACCGCTGCTCATCGACTGGCGTGCGCCGGCCGCCGCCCCGTTCTACCGGGCCACCTCCGGCCAGCCGCTCGGGGTCGTGCGCCGCCGCGTCATCATCTGCCGCGGGCGGCACGTGCTCGAGCTCGACGACGACGTGCTGACCCCGGAGCGGGCCGGCGACCTGCGCGTGCTCGGCGAGGGCGCGCTGCTCGCGGCCCTGCGCCGCTCCCGGGGCCCGCACATGCGCGACATCGTCACCACCATCCAGCAGGAGCAGGACCGCGCGATCCGCGCTCCGGCCCGCGGCGTCACGCTCATCACCGGCGGCCCCGGCACCGGCAAGACCCAGGTCGCGCTGCACCGGGCGGCGTTCCTGCTGTACACCGACCGCGGCCGCCTCACCGACGGGCGCATCCTCGTGGTGGGCCCGTCGACCGTGTTCACCACGTACATCGGCCGGGTCCTGCCGTCGCTCGGCGAGGACAGCGTCCACCTGCGCGCGATCGGCGAGCTCGTCGACGGCGTGACCGCGACCCGCCGCGACCCCGCCGCGCTGGCCGGCATCAAGGGCGCCGACCGGATGCGGGACGTCCTGACGGAGCTCATGTGGCAGACGCCCCCGGCGGCCCCGAGCCGACTGCGCCTGGTGTACGCCGGGCAGGTCCTCACCCTCGACGCCGCCGGCCTGCGCGAGGTACGCCGCCGGGTCCGCGACGACGGCCGGCCCAACGCCGCCCGCCCGCGAGCCGCCCGGGCCCTGCTCGACGCGCTGTGGGCCGGGGTCGACGGCGCCCACCTCGACCGCGACCTGTTCACGGAGGAGGTCCGCGACCGCGGCGAGTTCGTGCGCTTCCTGCACGCGTGGTGGCCGCCGCTGACCCCCGCGTCGGTGCTGCCCTGGCTCGCCGAGCCCGAGCGGGTCGTCGGCCTCGACCCCGCCGACGCCGAGCTGCTGTCGGCGTCGTACCGCGGGCGGCCCGGCGACTGGTCGGTGGACGACGTCCCGCTCCTGGACGAGCTGGCCGGCCTGCTCGGCGAGCCCCCGGCGCCGCCGAAGGCCCCCGAGCCCGAGTGGCGCCTGCGGGAGCTCGGCGCCGGCCCCCGCCTCGTCTCCACGTTCGTGCTGAGCTGCGGCCTGCGCGACGGCTGGGAGCTGTACGCCCCCGGCCTGCTCACCCCCATGGCGCAGGCCGGCCAGTCGATCGACAACGACCAGGTCGGCGCGGCCCAGCGCTGGGCCGAGGCCGTCATCCGGCGCGAGGGCCACCGGGTCGTCGGCTGGACGGACGGCTTCGACCCGAACGGCGAGGAGGGCTACGTCCCGCGCCTGGCCGAGCCCCTCCTCCCGGACCCGCCGGCCGACGACACCCCGGCCGTGGACCCGTACCTGCACGTGATCCTCGACGAGGCCCAGGACCTCTCGCCGATGGAGTGCCGGATGATCGCGCGCCGCGCCGAGTACGCGTCGATGACCGTGGTCGGCGACCTCGGCCAGGCGACCCACCCGCTCGCGGTGGCGGCGTGGCCGGACCTGCTCGCCCGCCTCGACAAGCGCGAGGTGCGCACGCTGGACCTGCCGACCGGCTACCGGGTGCCGCAGACGATCGCCGACTACGCGGCGCGCGCGCTGGCCGCGGGGATCGAGCCGACGCGCTCGTACCGCCCGGGCGGCACCTTGTCCGTGCGCCGCGTCGACGACCTGGCGGCCGCGGTCACCTCGGCGCTGGACGAGGCCCCGGAGGGCGCGACGGTCGCGGTCATCGCCGCCGACGCGCTCGCCCCGGCGCTGCCCGGGCCCGTGGTTCCCGTGAGCCTCGTGAAGGGGCTCGAGTACGACCACGTGATCCTGGTCGAGCCGGCGGCGATCGTGGACGCGGAGCCGCGCGGCCTGAACCGGCTGTACGTCGCGCTGACCCGCGCCGTGGCCGCCCTCGTCGTGCTGCACCAGGATCCGCTGCCGCCGGCCCTCGCGCTGCGGGAGCCTCAGGGCTGAAGGTTCTCCAGGTCCGCGAGGAGGCCGGGGTGGGTGGGCCGCCACCCGAGGACCTCGCGGGTGCGGGCGCTGGAGGCCGGCTGGTCCATGGCGAAGATCGGGCCGAACGGGCCGAAGTTCTCCTGCGGTACCGCCGCGACCGGCAGTCCCAGCCGCCGGCCGATGACGGCCGCGATGTCGCGTACCGCGTCGCCCTCGTCGGCGACGGCGTGCCACACCGTCCCGGCGGGGGCCGACTCGAGGGCGAGCCGGAAGAGGACGGCGGCGTCGCGCGCGTGCACGGCGGGCCAGCGCTGGGCGCCGTCGCCGGGGTAGCCGGCCACGCCGGTGCGGCGCGCCTGGTCGGTCAGCAGGCCGGCGAACCCGCCCCGGCCATCGTTGTGGACGGTGCGCGGCATGCGCACGGCCGTGCCGCGCACCCCGGCGGCGGCCAGCTCCAGCAGCGCGTTCACCGAACGGCCGCGGCCGCCCACCGGCCCGTCGGTCGGGGCGGGGTCGGCCTCGGTCGACGGGCGCCCCGGCACCCAGGGCGTGCCCGAGACCGCGACGATCGGGCGGTCGCTGCCGAGCAGCTCCGCCCCCAGCGCGGCGAGGGCGGCGCTCTCCTCGGCGATCGACCGGGCGAGGGCCTCGGCGGTGCTGTAGTCGGCGCCGAACGCCAGGCTGATCACACCCTCGGACCGGGCGGCGCCGGCCCGCAGGACGTCGAGGTCGGCCAGCTCCCCGCGCAGCACCTGGGCGCCGGCGCCGGTCAGGGCCTGCGCGGACTTGTCCGACCGGGCCAGCGCGAGAACGGTGTGACCGCCGGCGAGCAGCTCGGCGACGACGGCGGAGCCGATGGTACCGGTACCACCGGTGACGAAGACGTGCATGGAACGCTCCTGAAGTGACGAGACCATTGTCCCATCACCATACACGCCGACGGGACATTGGTCCCATCACCTATGATGGTCCGCATGGCCCGATGGCAACCGGAGACGACCCAGCGACTCGTGGTCGCGGCCGTCGACCTGTTCACCGAGCAGGGCTACGACGCCACCACGGTCGCCCAGATCGCCGAGCGCGCCGGCGTCACCAAGAGCACCTTCTTCCGCCATTTCGCCGACAAGCGCGAGCTCCTGGTCGCCGGCCAGGAGACCCTGAGCCGGCTGCTCGCCGAGGGGATCGCCGAGGCCCCCGCGAGCGCCAGCCCGCTGGAGGCGGTCGGGGCCGGGCTCGAGCGCGCGTCGAACGCCATGGGGCCGGCCAACCGCGAGCTCGGCCCCCGCCTGAAGGCGGCCGTGGCGGCCAGCACCGAGCTGCAGGAGCGCGACGCCCTCAAGAGCGTGGGTCTCGCCGCGGCCATGAGCGCCGCGCTCATCGCTCGCGGCGTGCCCGACCCGACCGCGCAGCTGGCCGCCGAGATGGGGGTCCTCGCCTTCAAGCGCGGCTACGCCCACTGGTCCGAGGGCGATCGCGACGACGCCGGGGGGCTCGCGCCGCATGCGCTGGCCGCACTACAGGACCTGCGCACGGCAACCGCGGCGCTGGGCTGATCTCGCGAGCCGTCGACGGGAAGTTCCGGTCCGCGACGGGCGTACCGCCCGCAATGCCGGCGACCCGGCAGCGGCACGGGTACTTCTGGGCCGGGCGCTGGACTTGGGGCGAGGGTCGCCGTATGCCGACGTCCGGCAGGGGCGGGTCATCGCCGCCGCCGCGGACCGGCTCACCGAGGAACGCCTTCTCGCGGTCGAGGACCGCGTCGGGCTCGACCTGGAGCTGGGCCGCTACGGGGAGCTGATCGCCGAGCTGCGTGCCCTGGTGGCGGCGAACCCGTACCGCGAGGTCCTCATCGGGCACCTGATGCTGGCCCTGTACCGCTCCGAGCGGCGGGGCGAGGCCTTCGACGCCTTCCGCCAGGCGCGCAAGCTGTTGGTCGACCAGCTGGGCGTGGAGCCAGGGCCCGCCCTGCAGCAGCTGCATCAGTCCATGCTGCGCGGTGAGGGCCTGGGCCGGTCGCCGGCCGTCGTTCCCACCGTGTCCCCGGAGCCGAGACCTGAGCAGGCCGCCGGCGCGCCCGTACCCCAGATGCTGCCGCACCCGATCGCGGACTTCGCCGGACGTCGGGCTGAGCTGGCGGCGTTGGACCGGCTGCTGCCGGCGGGCAGCGCGCCCCACATGGCTCCGCTGATCATCTCGGCGATTTCCGGAACCGCCGGCGGGGCAAGACCGCGCTGGCCCTGCACTGGGCGCATGGGATCGCCCACCGGTTTCCTGATGGCCAGCTGTACCTCAACCTGCAGGGCTACTCCACCGGCGGCCCGATGTGCCCGATCCAGGCCCTGGCCGGCCTGTTGCGCATGCTCGGCGTGGCACCGGAGAGGGTCCCGGTGGACGAGGCCGAGGCGGCGGCGCTGTACCGGTCCACTGTGGCCGGTCGACGGGTCCTGGTGCTGCTGGACAACGCTCGTTCGGCCGAACAGGTGCGGCCGCTGCTGCCGGGCAGTCCCGGCTGTCTCGTCCTGATCACCAGCCGGCACTCGTTGAATGGGCCGGTCGCCTTCGAGGGCGCCCGCCGGGTCGGCCTGGACGTGCTGGAGCCGGATGAGGCCGATCAGCTGCTGTGTCAGCTGGTGGGCGAGGCGCGGGTGCGGGCCGAGCCGGAGGCGGGCGCCCAGTTGGCCAGGCTCTGCGCGTACCTGCCGTTGGCGCTGCGAGTGGCTGGGGCCAGCCTGTCCGACCAGCCGGACCGCTCGATCGCCCGGTACGTGGCGGACCTCACCGATCGCGGTCCACTGTCCACACTTGCCGTGGATGATGACGAGGCCCCGGTCCGGTTCGCCTTCGACCTGTCCTACCGGGAGGAATCCGAGGCCAACCGGCGGGTCTTCCGGCTGCTCGGTCTTGTTCCGGGCCCCGACGTCATGCCGCCGGCCCTGGCGGCCATAGCGGCGATCCCGCTGGCGGAGGCGGAACGGGCCCTGGCCCGGCTGGCCTCGGTGCATCTGTTGCAGCGCACGGGCGCCCAGCGGTTCAGCTTCCATGACCTGCTGCGGTCCTACGCCCGGGAGCGCGCCTACGCCGAGGAACCCGACCACGACGATGCGCTGCGGCGGTTGTTCGACTGGTACCTCGTGGAGGTCGACGCGGCGGCACGGATGATGTACCCGAACGTGCTGCGCGTGTGGACGCCGGACCGGGAGGCACCCGGGTCGGGCGTCGGGTTCGATGACGCCGAGGCCGCGTCCCGCTGGCTGGACGCCGAACGGTACAACCTCTTCGCGGCAATATTCTACAGTGGCCAGAACGGCCCTCCTGAGGTCTGCTGGCTACTGGCCGATGCGTTACGGGGCTACCTGGCCCAACGTGTGCACCTGGCTGACTGGTTCGCCATCGCGACCGTGGCGTTCTCGAGTGCCCAGGCGATGGGCAACAGCCGCAGCCGGGCATCGGCCCATCTCAGCCTGGCCCATGCGCACTACGTTAACGGCGCCTACCAGCGTTCGAAGGAGGAACTGCAGTCGGCCCTCACGCTCAGCCTGGAATGCGGCTGGCTCGAATACCAGGCCACCTGCCTGGGCAATCTTGGCGCGGTGTTGTCGGACCTCGGCCACCTGAGCGAAGCCATAGCGACCGACGAAGAGGCCATCGCGCTGGGAGACCGGGTCGGCGTTCCCGTCGGCGGGGTGGCGCGGGCGAACCACGCCTACGCCAACATCCAAATGGGCCGGCCCCACGCGGCGCGGGAGTACCTCCGCATGGCGCAGCAGGGCGGGGCCGAGATGAGGTTCACCGTAAACGCGGGGGTCTTTGACAATCTCGCAATGGCCAACCACGTCCTCGGCGAGGACCGAGCTGCGGTCGACCATCTCCGCATGGCCATCGCAATGAAGCTGCGGACCGCAGACACCCGTGGTGTGAGCCGTTCCCGAGCCCATATGGCCGTGGTACACCACGACGCGGGACGCGCGGCCGAGGCGAGACAGAGCGCCGAGGATTCGCTGCAGCTCGCCCGGGAGAGCGGAGAAGTTCGGGCGAGGGCGGCCATGCTGGCCGTTCTGGGCGCCCACCATCTGGCTCAGCGTGACCTCGTCCGAGCCGGCGAGCTGAACGAGGAGGCCATCGAGGTGGCCCGCTCGAACGGGCTGCGGCTGATTGAGACGCAGGCCCTCATCGGCCTGGGGGCGGTGAAGCTGGCCGGGGGCGACCCGGCGCGCGGTCACTCGTATGCGTTGTCCGCACTGGACCAGGCCGCCGCGTTCCGCATGGGCCTGCTGGGGGTGGGGCGCTCACGCTCCTGGCCATTGTCGAGCTGACCCGCGGCGACCGGGCCAAGGCCGAACAGTATGCGCGGCGGGCCCTCGACCGGCGCCGGAGCATGGACCACCGACTGGGCACGGAGCAGTCCCGCCGCATCCTGACAGACGTGCTACGGGGGACCGTTGGCAACGGCGTGATCCACCTCCTCATCGGCGTCCTCTGACCACCCGGCGGCGGTCCGGTCTGCTGGTCGAAGTACCGCGTCCAGGAGGACGCCCCGCCCCACGACGACCCGACCGGTGACTACTACGTCGTCGACGTGGAGTCGAGATGGACCTATGTGGACGACGTGGGCGGCAGTGTTCGTGGTTACCCGGCCCCGGCAAGCTGGTCGATCGCATCAACCAGAAAGGCGATCGACAATGTGTTCGACGCGACGGACTCTACGACCACGGCTGGTGTTGGAGGCTGCACCCCGGAAATTTCCGTCGGAGTCAACATTGGAATTTGGTCGGTATCAACGCCAGGGCTTGTTCAAGTTTCCGAACGGTCCAGATGGCCCCTGATGCCCAGGATCGGGAGGGCTCGTTCGGGTTGTTCGGCGATGGCTCTGGTGGTCTTGGCGATGTTGGTCATCCCGAGGATCTTGAGGGCGCCGATGGCGAGGTTGCGGAAGGCGGCCATGGCGCGGGGTGCGGAGCCCGCGTGGACGATTGAGGCGTCTTCACCGAAGGTGACGTCCCTGATGTGATGGGACGAGTTCTCTATGGCCCAATGGCCCCTTGTCCAGGCGGCGAGTTCGGCCGGGGTCGCCTGGTGGGCGTCGAGGCTGGTGACGGCGTAAACGGTCTCGCGGGTCTCCTTCTTCCCGGTTTCCTTGCGGCGGCGGTGGACGCGAATGGCTAGCTTCGCGTCAGGGAAGGCGATACCGCCGAGATTGTCTGCGACGGACATGGTTTTGATCGAGCGGGACTCGGTCCTGCCATGCCCGCGTCCGGAGGCGGTGTGCTGGATGGGGACCTGGTTCCAGGGCAGGGCGCTGATCTGGCCGTGGGCGGTCGGCTGGTTCAACTTGACGACCGCAATGTAGTGCGCTTTCTTGGTCTTCACCAGCCAGCATGCGTGTTCCTGGACGGTGTGGAGGGCGTCGAATGTGATCACGGCGCCGACCAGGTCGAGCGGCGCGAGCAGCGGCTTGAAGTGCTTGGTCTCGCCCGTCTTCGATCCGACTTCGACCTGGGCGATGGTGACCGGGATGCCTTGGGTGAGCGCCGAGAGTAGGTGGCGGTGCTTCCGGCCGGTTCGGGCTGATCCCTTGAGCGCCTTGCCGTCGACCGCGATGACCCGCCGCGGCCACGGGCGGTCGTCGTTATCGACCTCGGTGCGATGGCGGTCGGCCAGGTAAGCGCCGATTGCTCGGTCGAGCGCGTCGCCATCGATGCGTTCGAGTACGCGGCCGATCGTGGCCCGGGACGGGGAAGTGCGCCAGCGGAGCAGGTGGCGGCGGAGTCCGATGGCCTCCAGAATCTCGGTGCCAGCTCGGGCTGCCCATTCGGCGAGTTCGTCGATGCTCTTGGCGCCGGAGACGGTCGCGCAGGCGCAGACGAGCAGGATCGTGGTCAGGGAGTACCAGCGGCCCCGCCGGGAGCGGGGATCGGGCACCAAGTCGAGGTAGGGGCGCAGGTCGGCGATCCTGCTGGTGTCTAGGGGGCCCAGGTTCGCGAGCACGGCAGGGATCGGAGAGGTTGCAGGAGTAGACACAAGATGCTTTCCCAGGCGCTTTCCGTTTTTCGGGGGCGGACACGTTGAACTGGTGGGACTTGTTTGGATTCGGGTGGTGTCGGCTGTGAGTCCGACACGGAGTGCGAGAGCGGCCATCGATGCGATGGCCGCTCTGTCGTGGTCCTGGCGTTGTCGGGTTCGGTGTCAGTCGTCGATGGCCTGGTAGAGAGTGGTCCAGAAGTCGTGCATGACCCGCGCCGAGTCCGGGGTGGACATGCCGACTTGGGTGCAGAGGATGCCGACGAGATCGTTGGCGGGGTCGGCGTAGGCGGTGGTGCCGGCGCCGCCGTCCCAGCCGAACTGGCCGAGGGGGGCGTAGTCGGTGCGGTGGACGCGCACGGACATGCCGAAGCCCCAGCCGCCGTGCTGCCCGGTGCCGTAGGAGAGGTGGGCGATGCTGTTCGCCCAGGCGTCGCGGGCGGCCTGTTGCCCTGGGGTGAGGCGGTTGGTGGTCATCAGCTCGACGGCGGGTTTGGAGAGGATGCGCTCGCCGCCGTGCTTCCCGCCGTCCAGCAGCATCCGGAAGTAGGCGTGGTAGTCGTCGACGGTGGAGTCGAGTCCGCCGCCGCCTGAAGCGAATGCGGGTGGCTTGCTGTGGTGTCCGCCTTCGGCCGGGTCCTCGACGAGGAATTCGCCGGTCTCGGGGTGCGGGGCGTACAGGGGCGGGAGGCGGTGGATCTTGTCGCCTGGCACATGGAAGCCGGTGTCGTGCATGCCGAGCGGCTCGAGGACCCGCTCGCGCAGGAAGTCCTCGAACGGCCGGCCGGTGACGCGGGCGACCAGGATGCCGAGGAGGTCGTCGCCGAGGTTGTACAGCCACCGCTCGCCGGGCTGGTACATCAGCGGCAGGGTGGCGAGGCGGCGCAGCCACTCGTCCGGGTCGGGTTCGGGCAGGAGCCACCCGTCTGCCTGGCCGTAGACGCCGCGCTCGAAGAACGCGGCCATCATCGGGGCGGTCCGGGCGGTCATGTCCAGGCCGAGACCGAGAGTGGAGGTGAGCACGTCGCGGACGTTGATCGGCCGGAACGCCGGCACGGTCTCGTCCAGCGGGCCGTCCGGTGCCTTGAGGACTTGGCGGTCGGCCAGTTCGGGGAGCCACTGGTCGATCGGGTCGTGCAGGCGGAGCCGGCACTCGTCGAGCAGGACCATCGCTGCGGAGGCCGCGACCGGTTTGGTGGTGGAGGCCATGCGGAATATCGTGTCGCGGCGCATGGGGGCGCCGCCGTCGTGGCGCATCGTTCCGATCGCCTCGACGTGGGTCTGGCCGCCGCGGCTGACTAGGGCGACGAGGCCGGGGATCTTCCCGGAGTCGACATGCCGGGCCAGGACGTCGTGCAGTTTGGTCAGTCCCGATGCGGTGAAGCCGTTGTTGCCGTTCATGGTGGGTTTCCTTGCTTGCGTGGTGGTCTGAGAGTGGTTAGTGGAGTCAGAGGCTGCGAGCGGTGATGTCGCCGTGGCCGGTGGTCGCGCGGATGGTCAGGGCGGCCGCGGCGCCTTCGGTGTTCTTCAACGCGTTGGTGATGCGGCCGTGGCCGGTGCCTGCGTCGAGGGTGGCGGAGACGCCGGGGGCGGCGGCGACGGTCACGTTCCCCGTCTGGGTGCTGAGCACGAGCGTGCCCGGGTCAGCCTCGGCGACATCGACATCGCCGTGCTGCGTGCTGATCTCGCCGGAGCCTGTGAGGCGGCCGACCGTGACGTCGCCGCCGAGGGCCGCCAGGCGGAGGTTCGCGGCCTCGTCGATCTTGACCGCGCCGTGGACGCCATCGCAGTCGACCTTCCCGAAGCGCCCGACACCCCGGAATTCGGCGCCGCCGGACTTCACTGCGATGTCCGAGCCGGACGGCACCTGAACGGTCAGCTCGACGGTGCCGGAGGGGCCGAGGATCTGGTTGCCCTGCAATGTGGTCTTGACGCGCAGGACGCCGTCCTTGAACTCGACCGCGGTCTGCTCGGCGGCCTTAACGTCTCGGCTCTTGTACGCCTTGGCGGGCAGGACCTCGACGGTGGTGTCGGACCGGTCTGCGGCGATGACCTGGATGCGCCCGGCGGGGACCTCGATGACGGCGGCGATCGGGGCGGCGGTTTCGAACTTCTGCATGGCGTGCTCCTCGTGCACTCGTTGTTTCCGATGTGAAAAACGCTACGTTGCGTTCCCTTATCTGGCAACAAAGAGTTCGCGATAACTCCGTAAAACAGCAGGTCGGAGGCGTAACTTCGTTGCGACGGATGTAAACCTAACGCAACGAGGCGGAGGGTTCGTTGCGTTGGATAGAAATCGAACGCTAAGATGGCGGTACCAGTGAAGCGCGGAGGGAGACACGGTGTCGGGGAGCAGACTGACCCAGCAGGAGCGGCAGCAGATCGCGCGCGGGCTGGCCGACGACCTCCCGTACGCGGAGATCGCACGGCGTCTCGACCGTCCTACCTCGACGGTCACCCGCGACGTGATGCGCAACGGCGGACCCGGCGGCTACCGCGCAGATCTGGCCCACCTCGCCACCGAGCGCCGTGCTCGCCAACCCAAGCGCACCACGCCCCGACAGCAGGCGGCCCCGGCTTCGGACTTCGGCAGGGACGATGCGGCCGTGCGCGAGTACGAGGAGACGTTCACCGGTCTCCTGATGCACCAAGGCATGCCCAAGATGACGGCTCGGGTACTGACGTGCCTCTTCATCGCGGACTCGGGCAGCGTCACCGCCGCCGAACTCGTCCAGCGCCTCGGGATCAGCCCGGCGACCGTCTCCAAGTCGGTCGCGTCCCTCGAGAGCCAGGGCCTGATCGCCCGAGTGCGCGACGAGCGCCGCCGCGAACGCTACTTCGTCGACGACGACGTCTGGTACGAGTCCACACTCACCAGCGCCCGCGGCATGGTCCAGGTCGCCGAGGTCGCGCGGCAGGGCGTCACCGTCCTCGGTCGCGACAGCCCGGCCGGCAACCGCCTGGAGAACATGGCCCGCTTCAGCGACCACATCAGCGAGAGCATCCTCCGCGCCGCAGAACAGGTCCGCGAGCTCCTCCACACCAAACCCGCAACGACCACCGAGGACAACACCTCCGACGACTGATCAGGCGCCGGACATGTCAGCACTCACCAAACCGGAATCGAGCACCTACCGGACCCATCGGGAACTTGAACAAGCCCTGTATCAACGCCGATTCAATACTGCGGCTCTCGTAGGGCTCTGCAACGAACCAGCAAGCAAACCGATGGGGCGAGCTGGCACTATCCGGCCGCCGGCGAGCTCGCCCACGTCGAGACGGCATTCACCGAGAAAGTGGTCAACGGTGAAAATCCTTCGATCGACGTGACCTTCACTGTGCCGCAATACTGCGTGCACTACGTCGATTCAACCGGCCAAACTTCCGTAATCGATGATAGTTACACGATCTACATGGGCGACAGCGGCTGCCTCTGCGACGGACCGCCTCCGGCCGGTGGCGGTAGCGACGGCGGAGCAACACCGAACCGGGCCGCGACGGCGGACTACAACGGTGACAATTTCTCCGATCTGGCCCTGTACCGCCAGGACTGCACAAACGGATCGTCGTGGTGGGTCATGAGCGGGGCCACCCGCAATCAATTCGTCGGCGGCAGCAGGTACGGCGGCTGCAACGACATCCCCGCACCGGGCGACTACGACGGCGACGGTAAGACCGATCTGGCCCTGTACCGGCACGACTGCACCAACGGCTCGTCCTGGTGGGTCAAGAGCACGGGAACCGGCAACCCTATCTACGGCGGAACCAAGTTCGGCGGCTGCAACGACATTCCGGCACCCGGCGATTTCGACAACGACGGATACACCGATCTTGCGTTGTACCGGCAGGACTGCACCAATGGCTCAACGTGGTGGATCAAAAGCACCCACACCGGAACCCAGCTGTACGGCGGAACCCGGTACGGCGGCTGCCATGACATTCCCGCAATGGGGAGCTGACCCCGTCGTCGTGCTCGGGCGTGGCTGGACCATCGTCGCTGTATGGGATCGATCTGGAGCGGCGGCGGAATGACGCAGCCCGGTCCCGCGGTCGCCGACCGCGGGACCGGGCTCGTGCTGCCCTGCAGGACCTGCGCACGGCAACGGCGGCGCTGGGCTGATCGCGAAAGCCGGGCCCGTTGGGACGATGACGTTCCGGCTGCGGATCGGCCAGCATGGGGGCCGTGCTGGGCCTTGGGGATACGTACGTCGAGGCGGCCGGGCTGTTCGTGGCGGCGGCCGGGCTCGGGGTCGCGGCGTACTGGGCGGTCGCCCGGCGCCGTTCGGCCCGGCTCCGCCCGGCCCGGCTCCGCCCGGCCGGGCCCGTGACGGTCCAGGTGCGCGACAGCGCCGGCGTCTACATCGGCGACCACGGGCGCCAGCAGAACTTCTTCCGGGTCGACGTGCCCGCGGCGATGTGGGCGTCGCTGGTGACGCTCGTCGCCTCGGTGCTGGCCGTGGGCGCGGGGTGGCTGTACCTCGGCTGGTTCAAGCCGAGCTTCGCGCCGAACTACCGCACCCAGTTCCTCGTCGACACGGCCGAGACCACCGACCGGGCCGACCTCGGCGCGGTCACCACCGCGCTCAGCAAGGCGGTCGGCAACTCCGGCGACCACGACGCCCTCGCGCTGCGCCGCTTCGGCGGTGAATGCGGGGCGACGAACAACACGACGAGCCTGACCGGCTTCGGCACCGGCGACCGGCGGCCGCTCGTGACCGCGGCGAGCGGCCTGCGCGCCGGGGGCAAGCCCACGCTGGTGCGGGGCATCGTGGAGGCGGTCGAGGACTTCTCGAAGCCGCTCGGCGGTAAGGCCCGGCAGGTCGACCGGATCATCGTCGTGACCCGGCACGGCGCCGACGCGTGCGACGACGACACGGCGTACGTGGAGCGGGAGATCCGGGAGCGGGTCGGGGCGGCCGGGCTGGCGCTGGAGTTCCGGGTCATCGGCTACCAGGTGCCGGACGGCCAGCACGCCGAGCTGGAGCAGATCACGACCGCGGTCAAGGCCCCGCCGCCCGTCTACGCCGCGAACGCGGCCGACCTGGAGCGGGCCGTGGACTGGTACTCCAATGTGGAGCCGGTCCTGCACGGCGCCGCCGCGATCGTCGACACCCTGAACGCCACCGTGACGAACGTCAACACGGCCGTGGACGCCGTCGTGAACGGCCGCCTCGACGTCGCCGACGCCACGCTCGCCCAGGCGAAACGGGCGGCCGACGACACCGGGGCCCAGTTCGCGGACCTGACCGACCGGGTGAAGACCGCTGACGCCCGTGAGGTACACGACCGGGCCGTGCGGCTGCGGGAGCAACAGCAGCGCGTCGTCGCCGCGGCGTCCGAGCTGCTCGCGACCGCCCGGGCCGGATCGCCGCTCGAGCCGCCGGTGCAACGGTTCCGGCTCGTCGCGGCCGACTACAACAGCGAGGTCAACGCCCTGAACCAGGTGCTGGCCGCGCTGCGCGCGAAGCTGACGGCCGGCCCGTGAACGCGGCCCGGGCGCGGCGCCGGCCGCTCGTCGTGCAGCTCGTGGTGCTCGCCGTGGCTCTGGTCATCGGCGCGGCCGACCTCGTCGTCATCTTCGGGATGCCCGCCTACCGCACCGAGCTGCTCGTGGACGCCTCCCAGGACGGCGGCGACTTCATGGCGATCGCCGACGCCGTCGGCGCGGCGGCCCAGAACGCGGCCGACGGCGACTCGCTGTCCCTGCGGCGGTACGGCGGCGCGTGCGGCGACGGGCACAACACCGCCGCGGTCGTCGGCCCCGGCACCGGACACGGCGGCCCGATCGGCGCGGCGGTGCACGCCCTGAAACCGTCGGGGCGCCCCACGCTGCAGAGCGGCCTCCTGGCCGCGATCGGCGACTTCGCGGGCTACTACCCGTTGCGGGGCGAGCGGCAGAACCGCATCATCGTGGTGACCTCCCACGGCGCCGAGGCCTGCGCGGCCGACCGGGCCGCGGTGAGCCGGGCCGCCGCCGAGGCCGGCGTGCGGCTCGACTTCCGCTTCGTGGGCTACAAGGTCCCGAAGGACGAGCAGCCGTCGTACGCCCAGCTCGCCGCCGCGACCGGCGCGCCGGCCCCGAAGTTCGTGACCACCGCGGGGGAGCTCGACACGACGCTGAAGGAGCTCACGGTCCCCAGGTCGCCCGAGGCGCAGCACGTCGTGGTCCCGAGCCCGTCGCCGTCGGCACCGCTGGCCGACGGCGAGCACTACGTGTACATCAAGGGGATCGACGTGCCCCGGCGCCGGATCACGGTCGACGAGTTCGAGTACTACACCCACGAGCAGGCGAAGGCCGAGGAGCAGAAGGACGGTCTCGGCCCGGACTACGACGACGACGGGTACTACTCGCGCAACCCCGACAAGAAGACGGTCGACGTCGACGTGGCCCCCGACCTCCGGATCGCCCTCAACTGGCTCGACGGTTCCGCGGGGGACCCGCAGCACAACCGGAACGTCAGCCTGGACGAGCTGTCCGCCATCTTCGCCCGGCAGTCGATGGCGCCGCAGGAGTACTTCAGGCTCACCATGGCGGGCGGCCGTGTCACCGTGCTGCAGGAGATCTGGCGGCCCTGAAGTGTCCCGCCATGCGGACGCACCGGTGGCGTAACCGGCGTACGGCGGCCGATCCCCGCAGCTCAGTGCGCTGCTTGTGGTGCCCGGGGTGGCGCAATCCCGTACCGCTTCCCATCAATCCTATCGGCTTAGTAGTGTCTGGCCCGTGAACACGGTCATCGATGCGCACCGGCGGCGGGCGGATCGCGCTCGCCAGGTCGCCGACGTGCTGCGCCATCAGGTGCTGGGCGGGGCGTATCCGGACGGGGCGCTGCCCCGCGAGGAGCAGCTGAGCCGGGACTTCGACGCGTCGCGCAACACCGTGCGCGACGCGCTCGCGCTGCTCGTGGCCGAGGGCCTCGTCGAGCGGGTCCCCGGCGTCGGCACGACGGTGGTCACGGGGAAGTACCCGCACGGCCTGCACCGGCTCATGGGCCTGGCCGAGACGCTGCGCGACCACGGGGAGATCACCAACGAGGTGCGCGCCGTGGCGATCGTGCGGCCCCCGGCGGCCGTGGCGCGGCGGCTGGGCCTCGACGGCGGCGACCGGGTGGTCTACGTCGAGCGGGTCCGGCACCTCTGCGGGCTGCCGCTGTCGCTGGACCTGACCTACCTCGCCCACGACATCGGCGAGCCGCTGCTCGGCGCCGATCTCGGCCACCGCGACATCTTCGGGCTCATCGAGGAGCTCGCCGGGCAGCCGCTGGGGGCCGCGGAGATCTCCCTGGAGGCGGTCAACGCCGACCCGCACACCGCCGCACTGCTGGAAACCACGGACCGGGCGGCACTGCTCATGGTCGAGCGGCTGACCCGCCTCGCCGACGGGCGCCCGGTCGACCTGGAGTGGATCCGCTTCCGCGGCGACCGGATCACGATGCGGGGCGAACTGCGCCGCACCGGCAGCGAATAGGAGCGCCATGCCGATCGTCAACCAGCGCGTCGACGTGCCCGTCACGATCGACCCGGACCGGTGCCTCGACGGATGCACGCTGTGCGTGGACGTCTGCCCGCTGGACTCCCTCGCCATCGACCCCGAGACCGGCAGGGCCTAACTACGACACCGGCGCGCCGATCACCGCGCAGATGATGGCCGACAAGATCGACATCGGCTCGATGGGCGACTATCCGCTGCTGATCAACGCCGCGCGCGGGCAGCAGAGCGCGCAGACCCGCACGAAGCTCGTCGCCATCACCGGGTACAACTCCCGGGGTGGGCTCAACAGCATCGTCGTCGCGCCGGACTCACCCGTGCACTCGCTGGCCGACCTGCGCGGCCGGACCGTCTCCACCAGCGTCGGCTCGGCCGGGCACGGCCTGCTCGTCCAGGCCGCCCGCAAGGCCGGCCTCGACCCGGGGAAGGACTTCAAGACCGAGAACCAGCAGCCGCAGGTCGGCGCGAGCGCGCTGCAGTCCGGCGCGGTCGCGGCGCTGTCGCAGTTCGTCGCGTGGCCCGGGCTGCTGGTCTTCAACAACCAGGCCCGGGTGTTGTACGACGGAGGCGCCCTCGGCGTGCCCACGCTGCACGGCGTCGTGGTGCGCGAGCGGTACGCGAGCGAGCACCCCGACGTGCTGCGCGCCTTCCTCGCGGCCCAGCTCGACGCGACCGGCTACCTGCACCAGCACCCGCTGGAGGCGGCGCAGACCGTCGCCGACGCCACCGGCCTGCCGCCCGAGGTCGTGTACCTGTACAACGGCCCGAACGGCGTGGCCACCTTCGACGTGACCGTCAAGCCGCTGCTGCGCGACGCGCTGGCCCAGGACGTGCCGTTCCTCAAGGAGATCGGCGTGCTGCAGCAGGTCGACCTGGCCGCGTTCGTCGACGACCGGGCGATCCGCGAGGTCGCCGGGGCCGGCTACGACCGGGACCTCGCCGGCACCGCGAACCCCGCGGCCATCGCCGGCACCGACCCGGTCTGCGGGCGCCCGGTCACCGACCCGGCCCGGGCCGGCGAGATCTGGCCCGCCGGGGCCGCCGCGACCCAGCCGGCGGCCACGCCCACCTGCCTGCTGCGGGCGCTGCGGGCGCTCGCGACGCCGCCGCGCGCCGCCTATGTCCCGGACACCGTGACCGGCACCCGCTGGTTCGCCGACCGCAGCGTCTGGGTCCGCGACCCGTCCGCCGGGGAGCAGGACCGGTTCAAGCCGTTCACGACCGCCGACGGGGCCCGGTCCTATGTGGACGCTCATCCGGGGTCGGCCGTGGTGTCGTTCGCCGACGCCAGGTCCGGGGCGGGTGCGCCGTGACCGCCGCGACCGTCACCGAGACCGCGGCGGCGGCAACGGTACCGTCGAGCCGGCGCCCGGCCGCCACCCGCCGGTACCCGCGCTGGCTGCGCTGGACGGTCCGCGGCGCCTCCCTCGCCGCCGCGCTCGCGCTGTGGCAGTGGGCCAGCGCCGCCGGGCTGCACCTGTTCCTGCGCTTCGACCGGCTCCCCGGCCCGCTCGCGGTGGCCGACGCGTGGGGCGGGCACCTGGGCGCGGCGCAGTACTGGCTCGACGTCGCCCAGAGCCTCGTGCGCATCCTGACCGGCTTCGCGCTCGCCGCCGTCCTCGGCGTGGCCGCGGGCATCGCCGTGGCGCGCTCCCGGATCGCCGCCGACGTCCTGCAGCCGCTGTTCGAGGTCGCCCGCCCGATCCCGGCGATCGCCCTCGTGCCGGTCGCGATCCTGCTGTTCGCCACCAACGAGCAGGGAATCGTGTTCATCACCGGCACCGCCGCGTTCTTCCCGGTCCTGGTCAGCACCCGCCACGCCGTGCGCGCCCTGCCGGCGGTGTGGGAGGACGCGGTGCGCACCATGGGCGGCGGCCGGCTGCGCGTGCTGGGCACCGTCGTGCTGCCCGGCATCCTGCCCGGCGTCTTCGGCGGCCTCTCCGTCGGCATGGGCGTGGCGTGGATCTGCGTCATCTCGGCCGAGATGATCTCCGGTGACTTCGGCATCGGGTACCGCACCTGGCAGGCCTACACCATCGTGGACTACCCGGGCGTGCTCGTCGGCATGGCCACCATCGGCGTGCTCGGCTGGCTCACCTCCGGCGCGGTGGAGCTGCTCGGCCGCCGCCTCACCCGCTGGCTGCCGGCCCGCGGCACCGGCACCGGGGGCCGGTCGTGATCGCCCTGCGGGCCGCCGGCGTGACCCTCGGCTACGGCGGCACGGCCGTCCTGCGCGGCGTCGACCTCGAGGTGCGCCCGGGGGAGGTGCTCGCCGTGGCCGGCCGGTCGGGCTGCGGCAAGTCGACACTGCTGCGCGCGTTCGCGGGCCTGCTCGTCCCGCAGGCGGGCACGGTGCTCGCCGACGGGGCGCCGGTGCGCGGTACCGCGCCGGAGCGGGCCCTGGTGTTCCAGGACGACGCGCTGCTGCCGTGGCGCACCGCCCGGCGCAACGTCGAGCTGCCGCTGGCGATCCGCCGCGTGCCGCGCGCCCAGCGCCGCGCCCGCGCCGAGGAATGGCTGGCCCGGGTCGGGCTGGCCGGGCACGGGCGGCGGCTGCCCGGCGCCCTCTCCGGCGGCATGCGCCAGCGGGTCCAGCTCGCCCGCACCCTCGCCGGGGCGCCCCGCGCGGTGCTCATGGACGAGCCGTTCGGGGCGCTCGACGCCAAGACCCGCGCGGCCATGCAGCGCC
Source organism: Dactylosporangium sp. NPDC049140 (assembly GCF_040648435.1). Taxonomy (NCBI): domain Bacteria; kingdom Bacillati; phylum Actinomycetota; class Actinomycetes; order Micromonosporales; family Micromonosporaceae; genus Dactylosporangium; species Dactylosporangium sp. NPDC049140. The sequence continues at coordinate 24,228 of NZ_JBEZDS010000077.1, forward strand.
TGCTGCTCGACGTGCTCGCCGACGCACCGGCGACCGTCGTGTTCGTCACCCACGACGTCGACGAGGCGCTGCTGCTCGGCGACCGCGTCGCCGTCCTCGCCCCCGACGGGGTGCGCGACGTGCTCGACGTGCCCGGCGGGCGCGCCCGGTCCGGAGCCGCCGCCGCTCGTACCCGCATCCTCGAAGCCCTGGAGGCCACGTGCGCCCCGAACCCCTGACCGAGCGGCTGGAGCTCGACTGCGACGTGCTCGTCGTCGGCGGCGGCACCGCCGGGACCATGGCCGCCATCTCGGCCGCCGAGGCCGGGGCGCGGGTGCTGCTGCTGGAGAAGGCCCACGTGCGCCACTCCGGCGCGCTGGCCATGGGCATGGACGGGGTCAACAACGCCGTCATCCCGGGCAAGGCGACCCCGGAGGAGTACGTCGCCGAGATCACCCGGGCCAACGACGGCATCGTCAACCAGCGCACCGTGTTCCAGACCGCCTCCCGCGGCCACGACATGGTGCGGCGGCTGGAGGGGTACGGCGTCAAGTTCGAGAAGGACGAGCACGGCGAGTACGCGGTGCGCCGCGTGCACCGCTCCGGCAGCTACGTGCTGCCGATGCCCGAGGGCCGCGACGTCAAGAAGGTGCTCTACCGGGTCCTGCGCGAGCGGCGGATGCGCGAGCGGGTCCGCATCGAGAACCGGGTGATGCCGGTGCGGGTCCTGACCCGCGACGGCCGGGCGGTCGGCGTGGCCGGGCTGCACACCCGCACCGGGCAGTTCGTGACCGTCACCGCCGGCGCGGTCGTCCTCGCCACCGGGGCCTGCGGCCGGTTCGGCCTGCCGGCCAGCGGCTACCTCTACGGCACCTACGAGAACCCGACAAACGCCGGCGACGGCTACGCGATGGCGTACCACGCCGGTGCCGAGCTGTCCGGCATCGAGTGCTTCCAGATCAACCCGCTCATCAAGGACTACAACGGCCCGGCCTGCGCCTACGTGGCCAACCCGTTCGGTGGGTACCAGATCAACAACCGCGGCGAGCGCTTCGTCGACTGCGACTACTGGTCCGGCCAGATGATGGCCGAGGTGGCCCGCGAGATCGCCTCCGCCCGCGGCCCCATCTACCTCAAGCTCACCCACCTGCCGGAGGAGACGATCGGCCGCCTCGAGTCGATCCTGCACACCACCGAGCGGCCCACCCGCGGCACCTTCCACGCCGGCCGCGGCCACGACTACCGCACGCACGACGTGGAGATGCACATCTCCGAGATCGGGCTGTGCGGCGGCCACTCGGCCTCCGGCGACTGGGTCGACGAGCACGGTGCCACGACCGTGCCCGGGCTGTACGCCGCCGGCGACCTCGCCTGCGTGCCGCACAACTACATGATCGGCGCGTTCGTCTTCGGCGACCTCGCCGGCCGGCACGCGGCCGGGCATCTCGCGCCCGGGCCGCTGCCCGAGGACCAGATCGCCGCCGCACACGAGCTGGTCTACCGGCCGCTGTCCAATCCGGACGGCCCGCCGCAGCAGCAGGTGGAGTACAAGCTGCGCCGTTTCGTCAACGACTACCTGGCGCCGCCGAAGACCGCGGCGAAGCTCGACATCGCCGTCGAGACGTTCGAACGCATCCGGGGCGAGATCGACGCGATGAGCGCCCGGACCCCGCACGAGCTCATGCGCTGCGCCGAGGTGACGTTCATCCGCGACTGCGCCGAGATGGCCGCCCGCGCCTCCCTGACGCGCGCGGAGAGCCGCTGGGGCCTCTACCACGAGCGGGCCGACCGGCCCGGCCGCGACGACGACTCCTGGTTCTGCCACCTGAACCTGTACCGCGGCGACGACGGCGCCATGCGCTTCCGTAAACGGCCCGTCGCGCCGTACCTGGTGCCCGTGCCGGAGTTCGTGCCCCCGGACATCGCCGAGGAGGAGCTCGTCGCGGCGCCGGCCCGCGAACACGTCACGGCCCGGGCGGGCGCGGGCGGCCGGGCGGTGAACGCCCCGGCGGCCGACGACCGCCTGCTCGACCTCGTCCGGCTGCTCGACGCCGAGCCGGACCTGGACCGGCTGCGCCCCTTCCTGGCCGACCCCGACCCGGCCGTGCGGCGGACGGCGGTGGCGGGCCTCACCGAGGCGGTACCGGACGGCGCCGCGCACGCCCTCGCCGGCGCCCTCGCCGACCCCGACACGGCCGTACGCGCCGCCGCGGTGGCGGCCCTGCGCGAGCTCGCCGACGTCCTGCCCGCCGGCTTCGGCCCGGCCCTGCGCGCGCACGCCGGCCGCGCCGACCCGGGCGTGCGCGCCGTCGTCGCCGAGCTGCTGCGGGTCACCGGCGACGGCCACCGCGACGACTACACCCGGGCCCTCGGCGACGACACCCCGGCCGTGCGCCTGGCCGGCATCCGCGGCCTGGTCCGGCTCGACGACGCCGGGGGCCTGGCGGCCGCCGCGGCCGACCCCGACCGCGAGGTGCGCATCGCCGCGGCCCACGGGCTCGGCACCGTGGCCGACCGCCGCGGCGCGCCCGCCCTGCTGCGCCTCGCCCGCGACGCCGACCCGCTCGTGCGCGCCGCGGCCCTCACCGCCGCGGCCGCGCTCGGCTGCCCGGGCCCCCTCGCCGGCGCCGCCGCCGACGGCCTGCGCGACCCCGCCTGGCAGGTCCGCGAGGGCGCCGCGGCCGGGCTCGCGGGAGCGCCGGCGGAGGTGGCGGTGCGCCCGCTGCTCGGTGCGGCCGGCGACGGGAACCTCGACGTGCGGCGGGCCGCCGTCCGGTCGCTGGCCCGGTGGGCCGGGCGTTTCGACGTGGCCGCGGCGCTGCGGGCGGCGGCCGAGGACCCGGACGCCGACGTGCGCGCGTACGCCCGGCAGGGCCTGGCCGGGTAGCTTCAGGGCCGGTCAGGCCGTGTACCGCCGGCGCAGGCGGACCGCGGCGAGCACGAGCGTCGCGCCGGCCCCGAGCAGCACGGCGCCGGTGCGGGCCAGGCGGCCGACTGGGTCGCCGGTGACGGCGAGTACGGGTCCCGCCGCGGGCGCCGCCGGGTTGTCCGCAGTGTCGGCGCCGCCGCCGTTGGCGTGTACCGCGCGCACGCGGAACTGGTGCCCGCCCGCGCTGAGGCCGCTGACGGTGGCGAGCAGCGTCGTGCCGGGCCCGGTGTGGTTCGGTGCTTCACACCAGCCCGGCCCGGTGCCCGATGATGACCAGCTGCACGCGGTCGCGCGCGCCCAGCTTGTACAGCAGCCGAGCGACGTGCACTTTGGCCGTGCCCGGCGTGATGAAGAGCCGCGCGCCGATCTCGGCGTTGGTCAGACCCGCGGCGACCAGCCCGAGCACCTGCCGCTCCCGCCCGGTCAGCCCGTCCAGCTCCGGCGGCGACGAGGGTGGGGTGGCGGCCGGGGCGGCACCGGTGAACGCGGCGATGAGCCGGCGGGTCACCTTCGGCGCGAGCAGCGCGTCGCCCGCCGCGACGACCCGCACCGCGGCGTGCAGGTCGGCCGGCGGCGCGTCCTTGAGCAGGAACCCGCTCGCCCCGGCCCGCAGCGCGCCGTAGACGTACTCGTCGAGGTCGAACGTGGTCAGCACCAGGATCCGGGTCGGGCTCCCGGCCGCGGTGAGCCGGCCGGTGGCGGCGATGCCGTCCAGGTCCGGCATCCGGATGTCCATCAGCGCCACGTCGGGCCGCAGGCGCAGTACCTCGTCGATCGCCTGCCGGCCCGTCTCCGCCTCGCCGACGACGGTCAGGTCGCCGGCGGTCTCCAGGATGCCGCGCAGGCCGGCGCGGATGAGCGCCTGGTCGTCGGCGACGAGGACCTGGATCGTCACGGCCCGGCATCCGGGGAGTACGGCAGCGTCGCGCTGACCCGGAAGCCGCCGGCCGGCAGCGGCCCGGCGAGCACGGTGCCGCCGTAGAGCGCGGCCCGCTCGCGCATGCCCGTCAGTCCGAGCCCGGGGCGCCGGATCTCGCCGCCGCGACCGCGGTCGACGACCGTCACGACGACGGCGTCCGGGGTGTGCTCGACGGTGACCCGGGCCCGGTCGGTGCCGGCGTGCTTGACGACGTTCGTGAGCGCCTCCTGGACGATCCGGTACGCCGACAGCTCCAGCCCCGGCCCGAGATCCCCGGGCGGGCCGAGCACCGACACGTCGACCCGCACGCCGGCGGCCGCGGTGCGCTCGGCCAGCCGCGGCAGGTCGGCCAGGCCCGGCGCCGGCTCGCCGCCGGCGGGATCGGGCTCGCCGAGCCTGAGCATGCCCAGCAGCCGCCGCAGCTCGGCCAGCGACTGCCGCCCGGTGGTCTCGATCACCGCCAGGGCCTCCGCGCCCTTGCCCGGTTCGGCCGCCACGACCAGGCGCCCGTACGCGGCCTGCACCGTGATGACGCTCATCCCGTGCGCGACGACGTCGTGCAGCTCGCGGGCGATGCGCACGCGCTCGTGCGCGGCCCGCTCCTCGGCCTGCCGCGCCTCGTGCCGTATCAGCGCCTCGGTGTAGAGCCGGTGCTGGCGGACGGCGACGCCAACGGTCCAGGCGACGAGCAGCGCCAGCCCGAACGGCACGACGCCGCCCTTGTGCCGCAGCGACGGCAGGGCGGTGGCGACCGGACCGGTCAGGCCGGCCGCGAGGGCGGCGGCCGCGAGGGCGCTGTGGTGCCGTTCCGCACAGCGGTAAAGCGCATATGCCTGCGGTACCAGGGCGATCCAGGCGAATCGCGGGGAGACCGGCGAGAGCCAGAAGACGGCCAGCGCGCCCGCCGCCGCCACCAGTGGCCGGCGCCGCGCGAGGGGCAACGTCGCCGCGGCGAGCCCGACCGCCGCGACCGCGAGGGCAACGGCGGGTTCGCGGGCCCCGAGGACGTCGAACGCGAAGAGCCCGAACGCCACGGCGACGAGCCCGTCGACGAGCAGCCACCGCCCCGGGCCCAGCCGGCGCCGCGGTTCGGTTCGCATACAGCGCAGCGTACGACCCCCGAGTGCCCGGGCACGTCTGCCCGCGGGCATATGCCGGCGGCGGGATGCCGGCGCGGCCCCGCCGGGCGCAGAGTCGCCGGCATGATTGAGGTACAGCGGCTCACCAAACGGTTCGGCGCCCACGTCGCCGTCGAGGACCTGACCTTCGCCGTCCGCCCGGGCACCGTGACGGGCTTCCTCGGCCCGAACGGCGCCGGCAAGTCGACCACCATCCGGATGCTGCTCGCCCTGACCACGCCGACGGCCGGGCGCGCGCTGATCAACGGGCACCCGTACCGGACGCTGCGGGAGCCGCTGCGCGAGGCCGGCGCGCTCGTCGACGCGGCGGGCGTACACGGCGGGCGCAGCGCGTACCGCCACCTGCACTGGCTCGCGGCCGCCAACGGCCTCGACCGGGGCCGCATCGACGCCGTCCTGGACCGCGTCGGCCTGACCGGCGTCGCCGGCAAGAGGGTCCGCGGCTTCTCCCTCGGCATGCGCCAGCGGCTCGGCATCGCCGCCGCGCTGCTGGGCGACCCGCCGGCGCTGCTGCTCGACGAGCCCGTCAACGGCCTCGACCCGGAGGGGGTGCACTGGATCCGCGGGCTCATGCGGAGCCTGGCCGGCGAGGGGCGCACCGTCCTGATCTCCAGCCACCTCATCGCGGAGCTGGCCCTGGTCGCCGACCGGCTGCTGGTCATCGGCGGCGGGCGGCTGCTGGCCGACGACACCCTGGAGGCGTTCAGCCGCGGCCACGCCACGCTGGAGGACGCGTACTTCGCGTGTACGGCCGGCGCGGTCGCGTACCACAGCGGCGGTCAAGAATGAGCGCCGTCCGGGCCGAGTGGATCAAGTTGTGGTCCGTGGCCTCCACCTGGATCTGCCTCGCGCTCGCCGTGGCGTTCGCGATCGGGCTCGGCCTGGCCGGCACCGTCGGCGTCGGCCGCGCCGGGTCGGCGTTGCCGGCCGACTTCGACCCGCTCGGCAACGCGTTCGCCGGGCTGACCTTCGCCCAGCTGTCCCTCGGGGTGCTCGGCGTGCTCGCGGTGACGTCGGAGTACAGCACCGGCACCATCATCGCGGCCCGCCTCGCCCAGCCGCGCCGGGCCGCCGCCTTCGCGGCCAAGGCCGGCACCATGTTCGGCGCCGCGCTCGTCATCGGGCAGGCCCTGGCCTTCGGCAGCTTCCTGCTCGGCCAGGCCGTCCTGCACGCCGAGCACCTGGACGTCGGCCTCGGCGCGCCCGGCGTCCTGCGCTCGGTGACGAGCGCCGGGCTGTACCTGTGCGTCGTCACCATGGTGGGCTTCGGCCTCGGCGCGCTGCTGCGCCACCCCGCGGCCGCCACGGCGGCACTGTTCGCGGTGGTGTTCCTCGCCTACGGCGCCGCGAAGGCCGTGGAGGGCTGGTCCTACCTGCCGTCACGGCTGGTGCTGTCCAACGCCGGCGACGTGGTGGCCCAGGTGCACGCGGTGGCGGCCCGGCCGCGCCTGCCGTCGCTCGGCCTGGCTTACCTCGACCTGGCGCTGTACCTCACGGCGGCCCTGGCCCTCGGCGCCTGGCGCAGCACCCGCGACGCGTGAACCCGGGCCGGCAAGGCGCCGCGCGCTGAGCTCGGCCGCCCCGGTCGCCGGCCGGGCCGCCCACGCCGTCGCGCGGCGGCCGTGGAAGCGCCGGCTGGTCGACGACCTGGGGCTTCGGCGTCGCCCACGAGATGTTCGCCGGTCGGTCGACGGGCCGGTCGCCGGGCGCGGCCGCGCCGAGCCGGAGGGCCAGCCGGTCCACGGCCCGGCGGGCCGCGTCGTGGGCCGCGACGGCCTGGTCCGCGTGGCCGGCGGCCCAGTCGGCGAGGTGCTGGGCGCGGGCCCGGGCCCGGGCGGCGTCCCCACGATCGAGGACCGTCACGACGCCCACCGTCACCGCGATCGCGGCCCGCTGGGGCTTCGCGAACCACAGCCGGTTCACCGCGATCTACCGAGCCGCGTACGGCGTGACCCCGAGCCGCGCGCGGGCCCGCACCTGAAAAAAGTGTTATGCCACCGGTCCTTATCGAGTCGCTGTTCCGGCCGCTTGACAACGTCCCGGGCGATATGCCGAGATGGACACCCGTAACGGGTCGGTGATTTCTTGGAAACGAACACGAGGCAGGCCTCGCTCGTCGCCGCGGCGAAGGCCGGGGACGAGCGCGCGCTCGCCGATCTGCTCGCGGCGCACCTCCCGCTGGTGTACACGATCGTGCGCCGTGCCCTCGCCGGGCATCCGGGCGCCGTCGACGACGTCGTGCAGGAGACGATGCTGCGCGCGCTGCGCCAGCTGCCGTCGCTGCGGGAGCCGGAGAGTTTCCGGGTCTGGCTGGCCGCGATCGCGGTCCGGCAGGCCGGCACCTATCTGCAGCGCGAGCGCGTCGCCGCCGGTCGCCGGGTGCCGCTGGACGTGCTGACCGACGCGCCCGACGCCGACGACTTCGAGGACCTCACGGTGCTGCGGGTGGAGCTGTCCGGGCAGCGGCGCCAGGTCGGGCAGGCCGTCGGCTGGCTGGACGCGGACGACCGGGTGCTGTGGTCGCTGTGGTGGCTGGAGATCGGCGAGGAGCTGACCCGCGCCGAGCTCGCCGCCGCGCTGAGAGTCAGCGTCGTGCACGCCGGGGTGCGGGTCCAGCGGATGCGCAACCGGCTCGAGCAGGCCCGCGTGCTCGTGGCGGCGCTTGACGCGCGGCCGCGCTGCCCGTGGCTGGACACGGTCGTCGCCGACTGGGACGGCATCCCGAGCCCGCTGTGGCGCAAGCGGATCGCCCGGCACACCCGCTCCTGCGTGGCCTGTGCGCGGGCCGCCGAGGCGATGGTCGACACCGAGCGGTTGCTCACCGGCTTTGCGCTGCTGCCGGTACCGGCTGTGCTCACCGGCGCTCTGGCGGTCCACGAGGCGGCCCCCGGTACCGCCGCATCGTCTTCGGTCGTCACCGCCGCCACGGTCGGCGCGGCGAAAACGGGCTGGCCGGTCGCGAAGCTGGTCGTCGCCGGCTCCCTGGCCGCCGGGGTCGCGGTCGCGGCCCTGGCCTGGCCGCACGACGAGCCTCCGCCGCCGTCCGCGGCGGTCCCGTCCGCGGCGCCGTCGTCGTCATCGTCGTCCGCGGCACCGCCGGCGACCCTGCACCCGGGCCCGGTCTCCTTCGAGCTGCAGAACGCGCCCGGGCGGTACCTGGGCACCGACGGCCATCTGGGCATCCTCGTCGGCGGGGACACGGCGTCGGGGCGGCAGCGGGCCACGTTCCAGGCGGTGCCGGGCCTGGCCGACGCGAACTGCTTCTCGTTCCGGGCCGCCGACGGGCAGTACCTGCGGCACTCCTCCTGGCGGCTGCAGCTGAGCCCCGCCGAGGGCTCGTGGCTGTTCCGCGGCGACGCCACCTTCTGCCCGCTCGGCACCGGCGCCGGCGACGTGATGCTGGAGGCGTCGAACTACCGCGGGTACTTCATCCACCACGATGGCGACCAGCTGTGGGTGCGGCAGGCGGACGGCACGGTGTCGTTCCACACCAACAGCACGTTCCGGATCCGGCCCGGGCTGGCGTAGACGCGCGGGAGCGCGGTGCGGCGGCCGGGATGGCCGCCGCACCGCGCTCGATGAGCGTCAGCTCAGGCTGAACTTCTGGTTGGCCCCGCCCCAGCAGTCGTACAGCTGGACCTGCTGGCCGTTGCCGGTGCCCCAGACGTCCAGGCAGCGCCCGGACTGCACACCGGAGATCGTGCCGTTGCTGTTGACGTTCCACTGCTGGTTGGCCTGGCCGTTGCAGCTGTAGATCTGCACGGCCGCGCCGTTGCCCGAGCCGGCGGCGTCGAGGCACATGTTGCCGTACACCTGCAGCTGCCGGCTCGACGTCAGCGTCCAGGCCTGGTTGGTCTGGCCGTTGCAGTCGTAGAGCTGCACCCGGGTGCCGTTGTTGTGCGAGGCGTTCGGCACGTCGATGCACCGGCCCGACTGGGCGCCGACGATCCGGCCCGATCCGCCGCCACCCGTCGTGGGCGTCGGCGTCGGCGACACGCTGTTGGTCGGCGTCGGCGTCGGCGAGCCCGTGCCGGTCGGCTGGGCGGCGTTGAGGGCGTTGAGGACCGAGGTGTACGCGGCCTTCTTGTTGCCGCTGCCGTCGAACAGCAGCGGGCTCTCACCCGAGCGCCAGGAGTCGCTGTCGCGCACGCCCCACACGGTGATGCCCACGCAGCGGGGCACGTTCATGCAGGCCTGGGTCAGCCCGGCGTACTGCGACGTCGACGCGTTTGTCACGTCGGCCTCGGTCAGCGCCACGTCCACACCCAGGGCCGCGAAGCTCGACAGCGTCTGCTGGAAGTTGCCCGGCAGCGAGCTGCCCCCGGTGAAGTGCGTCTGCAGCCCCACGCAGTCGATCGGCACGCCGCGGGACTTGAAGTCCTGGATCATGCGGTACACGCCCTGCGTCTTGCCGTACGACCAGTTCTCGATGTTGTAGTCGTTGTAGCACAGCTTCACCGA
>NZ_JBEZDS010000078.1:0-32655 GCF_040648435.1 Dactylosporangium sp. NPDC049140
CGAAGCGCACGGCGCACGGCCGGCGCGGCGCGGCACGGCGCACAGCCGGCCCGGCACGGCGCGAAGCGGCACGAAGCGCACGGCGCACGGCCGGCGCGGCGCGGCACGGCGCACAGCCGGCCCGGCACGGCGCGAAGCGGCACGAAGCGCACGGCGCACGGCCGGCACGGCGCGGCACGGCGCACAGCCGGCCCGGCACGGCGCGAAGCGGCACGAAGCGCACGGCGCACGGCCGGCACGGCGCGGCACGGCGCACGGCCGGCCCGGCGCACGGCCGGCCCGGCGCACGGCCGGCACGACACGACACGACACGACACGCATGGCGCACGGCCGGCCCGGCACGGCGCGAAGCGGCACGAAGCGCACGGCGCACGGCCGCACGGCGCGGCACGGCGCACGGCCGGCCCGGCGCACGGCCGGCACGACACGACACGACACGAAGCGCATGGCGCACGGCTGGCCCGGCACGGCGCGAAGCGGCACGAAGCGCACGGCGCACGGCCGGCGCGGCACGGCGCACGGCCGGCACAGCACGAAGCGCACGGCGACGCCGGGCTGTGGGTGTTCTCCACGAAACAGAACGGCACGGCCGGCACGGCCCTCACGGCACCGCACGGCACGCGGCGCACGGCGCATGGCCAGCACGGCACCGCACGACGCGCACAGCACCGCACGGCGCGACGTGCACGGCACGGCGCGAAGTGTTCGGCGCACGGCCAACACGGCACGGCACGGCGCGAAGTGCACGGCGCCGCTGGGCGCTGAGCGCGCGCTGCGCCCGGCCGCCGAAGCACTTCGTGGCGCGAAGTGTTCGGCCTGGCGGGCGGGAGCGGTCAGAGGAGCTCGCGCAGGGCCTCGAACAGCAGCCAGGCGCCGAAGATGGCGAAGAGGGCCGCGGCGCCGTACTTGATGGCCTTCTCCGGCAGGTGCCGGCCCAGCTGGCGGCCTACCACGATGGCCAGGGCGTCCGCCGCGACCATGCCCACGGTCGAGCCGATCCACGTGCCCAGCCAGCCGTGCTGGGTCGCGAGGGTGATCGTGGCCAGCATGGTCTTGTCGCCCAGCTCGGCCAGGAAGAACGACACGCCCACGGCGACGATCGCCGAGCGCGTCGTGCGTTCGGCCTTGCCTCGCTCCTCCTCGGTCAGTTTGTCGCCGCGCAGGGTCCAGGCGCCGAACGCGAAGAAGGCCACGGCCGCCACGAGGGAGATCCAGGCGGTCGGCAGGGCCGCGCCGAGGCCGTAGCCGACGGCTACGGAGACGAGGTGCACGACCGCGGTGGCGATGGTGATGCCCACCAGCACCGGCATGGTGCGGAAGCGAGTGGCGAACGTCAGCGCCATCAGCTGGGACTTGTCGCCCAGTTCGGCGACGAAGATGACACCGAAGCTGATGGCGAGGGCGGCGAGGAACGCGCTCAAGGTGGAACCCTTCCCGGGACCAGCCGGGAGGCGAGGAGCCGGAAGACGACCTCGACCCGGCCGTCCAGCTCGAAAACACAGCTGACAGCGAGGCCGAAAGTCTCGTCCGCTTCCGAAAACGGAAGCCGCGCGGCCGGGTGTCGCGAGCGGCACCAGTATGTCGACCGGGCAGTTGAGGACTACTCCCCTTCGTTCACCCGAAAGCGTAGCCGAGCAAGAAGCCCCGCACGACGTGATCACGTTCACGTCGTGCGGGGCCCATGTCGCGTTATCGGCGCTTGGCCGGCTTCGTGAGGCGGTCGGTGCCGACCTTGTCCCGCAGTACCTCCGGCACCAGCACCGAGCCGTCGGCCTGCTGGAACTGCTCGAGGATCGCGGGCAGGAGCCGGCTCGTGGCCAGCGCGGAGCCGTTCAGCGTGTGCACGAAGCGGTTGGTCTTGGAGCCGGGCACCCGGTAGCGGATGCCGGCCCGGCGGGCCTGGTAGTCGCCGGCCCAGGAGACCGACGAGACCTCCTTGTACTTGCCCATGCTCGGCATCCACACCTCGATGTCGAGGGTCTTGCGCATGGAGGCGCTCGCGTCGCCGGCCGCCAGCAGGGAGCGGCGGAAGTGCAGGCCGAGGTCGCTCACGAGGCCCTCGGCGTAGTCGACCATCTCCTCTAGGGTCTTCTCGCCGTCCTCGGGGGTGGTGAACTGGAAGATCTCGACCTTGTTGAACTGGTTGCCCCGGACGGTGCCGCGCTCGTCGGAGTGCGAGCCGGCGCGCTCGTCGCGGTAGCAGGGGGTGTACGCGTACACCCGGTGGGGCAGGTCCGCGGTATCGAAGATCTCGTTCTGGAACGCGCCCAGGATCGCGGTCTCCGACGTGGGCAGCAGGAACTTGCCGCGCTCGCCCTCGCCGACGGCGATGTGGAAGACCTCGTCGTAGAACTTCGGGAACTGCCCGGCGGCGAAGCCGGCCGAGTCCAGCAGCAGGTGCGGCGGGAGCATGAACTGGTAGCCGGCGGCGAAGTGCCGGTCGATGAACCAGTTCACGAGGGCCCACTCGAGGCGGGCGCCCCAGCCGGTGTAGATCCAGGAGCCGGAGCCGCCGAGCTTCGTGCCGCGCTCGTAGTCGACCAGGCCGAGCTTGGTCGAGAGCTCGACGTGGTCGCGGAGGTTGTCGATCTCCGGGGCCTCGCCGTAGACCCTGATGACCTGGTTGCCCTCCTTGCCGCCGGCGACGACGTCGTCGGCGGGGAGGTTCGGCAGCACGCTCATGGCGGTGTCGAGGTCGCGCTGGGTCTGAGCCAGGCGCTCCTCGAGCTCGGCCAGGGCCGCCTTGGCGTCGCGTGTGGTCTCGATGGCCTGGCCGGCGGCCTTGGCCGCGGCGAACGCGCGGGCCTCCTCCTTGCGCCGGGCCCGCTCCGCGTCGATCTCGCCGATGAGCTCGCGGCGCTGCTTGTCCAGGTCGGAGATCACACTCAGCGCGCGGGACACCTCGGACGGGTCGAGCCTCTTGGACAGTCCGGCCTCGACGGAGGCCCGGTCCTTGCGAATCAACTCGATGTCGAGCATGCCGCCGCGCACCTTTCCCAGACAAAACAGAGAAATAACCTGGTCGCTCAGGATGCTACCGGGCGACCCGCAGCCATTTTCTCCACCGCGCCCATCACCAGGTCGATCCCGAAGGCGTAGTAGCGGTCGAGGTCGGGCAGCGTCTGGTAGGTGTCGGCGAGGCGGACCATCTGCGGGTACCGCTCGGCGGACAGGCTCTGCAGCTGGATCCGCTGCCCGCGCAGCCACTCGCCGACCTGGTCCGGGGGCACGGCCATCGGGCAGCCGGGCTGGGCGTGCACCAGGCCGATGGCCGAGTGCAGCAGGTAGGAGGCGACCCAGTACCCCTCCTCGAGGGAGAACCCGGCCCGCTCCAGCAGGGCGAGGGAGTCGTCGGTGGCCCGGGTGAAGCTTTCGACGTCCTTCTTGTCGGCCGCGTGCAGCAGGTCGGGCAGGCAGGGGTGGGCCCGCATCGCGCGGACGAGCGCCTCGACCATCGCGCGCAGCTGCACGGGCCAGGGGTCGGTGGCCGCGCGGTCGGCGCGCACGTCGGCCATCACGTGGTCGATGAGGCCGAGCAGCAGCTCTTCCTTGTTCTTGAAGTGCCAGTAGAGCGCCATCGGGGTGACGCCGAGCTCGGTGGCGAGCCGGCGAATGGTGATCGCCTCCAGGCCGTCGGCGTCGCCGATGCGCAGGGCGCGCTCGGCGACGGCGGCCTTGGTGAGGGATGAGGTCTTGGGCGGCACTTGACAACTGTACAACGTATGGGTTCTCCTCTACAACGTACATGTACGACGTACAGGTACACCGTATAGGGGGATGACGAGCTATGAGAAACCGCTGGCTGGCCCTGGTCGCCGTGGCCCTGGGCACCTTCATGACGTACCTCGACAACAACGTCGTCAACGTGGCGCTGCCGTCGATCCAGCGCGACCTGCACCTGAGCATCTCGGGGCTGGAGTGGATCGCGAGCGCGTACATCCTGGTCTTCGCCGGCCTGCTGCTGGTCGGCGGCCGCCTCGGCGACGTGTTCGGCATGCGCGGCACGTTCTTCCTCGGCCTGGGCATCTTCACCGCCGCCTCGGTCGCCGCGGGCCTGGCCGGCAGCCAGGAGATGCTGATCGGGGCGCGGGCGCTGCAGGGCGTCGGCGCGGCGCTGCTGACCCCGACCGCGCTGGCCCTGATCACGGAGCTGTTCCCGGACCCGAAGGAGCGCGGCGCGGCGATCGGCGTGTGGGGCGGTGTGGGCGCCCTGGCCCTCGCGATCGGGCCGCTGACCGGCGGGTACCTGAGCCAGCACGCCTCCTGGGGCTGGATCTTCCTCATCAACGCCCCGATCGGGCTGGCCACCGCCGTGCTGGGCGCGCTGACGCTGCCCGCGGGCCGGCGCAGCGCCAACCGCAGCCTCGACCTGCCGGGCCTGGCCACCAGCGCCCTGGCGCTGTTCGCGCTGACCTACGGGCTGATCGAGGGCGAGTCGCGCGGCTGGACCTCCGGCGTCATCCTGGGCGCGTTCGCCCTCGCCGCGTTCGCCGCGATCGGCTTCGTCGTGATCGAGCTGCGCACCGAGCACCCGATGGTCGACCTGGCGTTCTTTCGGATGCGCGTCTTCAGCGGCGGCCTCGCCACCATGGGCCTCTGGGCGTTCGGCGTCTTCGGCATCTACTTCTTCACCGCGATCTTCCTGCAGAACGTCCTCGGCTTCTCGCCGACCGAGGCGGGCTCGGCCTTCATCCCCATGGCGCTCGTCATGGCGGTCATGGCCACCGTCGCGCCGCGGCTCGAGTCGCGCTTCGGCGCCGGGGCCACGGTCGCGGCCGGCATGGCGCTGATGGCGGCCGGCGTCGGCGGGCTGGCGACCGTCGGCGAGGGCTCCGGGTACACCGACCTCCTGCCCTGGTTCCTGGTCTTCGGCCTGGGCGGCGGCCTGCTGGTGCCGCTCAACAACGTGATCCTGGGCGCGCTGCCGCAGGGCCGGGCGGGCATCGCCTCCGGCATGCTCAACGTGTCCCGCGAGGTCTTCGGCCTGCTCGGCATCACGATCCTCGGCGCGATCCTGTCCAACCGGCAGTCCTCGGCGAGCGGCGCGCCGCTGCACCGCTTCCTGGCCGGGTACCAGTTCTCGCTGGTCGTGGCCGCGTCCCTCGTCGCCGTCGGGGTGCCGATCGCACTGGTGGCCCTGCGCCGCCTCAGGACGCCGGAGCCGCCGGCGGCGACGGTGACGACCCCGGAGCCGCGGGAGCAACTGCAGACGGTGTGACCACCGCCGGAGGAGCATCCAGGGCGCAGTGCCGCCAGGGCTGCTCCTCCGGCGCCGAAGGCGTGGGCGGCGCCGCCGGGTTGCGGATCGTGGCCGCGGCCAGCCCGCCGGCCAGCACGCACAGCGCGGCGCAGATGAGCACCGCCCGGTGGAAGCCCGCGGAGAGCAGGTCCGGCGAGGCGTAGGCGGCGGCCGTGATGCCCGCCGCGGCCGGCAGCACCGCCACCGCGATGAGGCCGGCCGCCCGGGCCACGTCGTTGTTCACCGCCGAGGCCATCCCGGCGTGGGTGGCCGGCGCCGCGGACAGCGCGGTGGAGGTCAGCGGCGCGACCGTGATGGACAGACCCAGACCCAGCACCAGTACCGCGGGCAGCACCTCGGTCAGATAGGCGCCGTCGGCGTCGATGCGGGCATACAGCGCCATCCCGGCCCCGGCCACGACCGGCCCGACGCTCATCTGCAGCCGCGGCCCGATCCGTGCGGCGAGGGCGCCCGAGCGCGCGGACAGCAGCAGCATCACGACCGTCACCGGCAGCAGCGAGACGCCGGCCTGCAGCGGCGAGTACCCGGCGACCTGCTGCAGCTGGATCGGCAGCAGGAACAGCGCGCCGCCCAGGGCGCCGTAGATGACGAACGTGACCACGTTCGTCGCGGTGAACTGGGCCGAGCCGAAGAGCTCCAGCGGCAGCATCGGGTGCTCCAGGCGGGTCTGGCGCCACAGGAACCCGGCGATGAGCAGGACCCCGGCGGCCAGGGCGGCGAGCACGGGGGCGCTGCCCCAGCCCAGCGCCTGGCCCTCGATGAGCCCGTACGTGACGCCGATGAGCCCGGCCGTGACGAGCAGCCCGGAGACCAGGTCGACCCGGCCGCTCGCGGCCTCGTCGCGGGACTCGGGGACGTGGCGCCAGGTGAGGTACACCACCGCCGCCGCGATCGGCACGTTGATGGCGAAGATGAGCCGCCACGACGACGCGCCGAGCCCGACGAGCCACCCGCCGAGGAAGGGCCCGATCGCGGTGGCGACGCCGCCGAGCCCCGACCACGCGCCGATCGCCCGGCTGCGGTCCTCGGCCCGGAACGACGCCTGCAGGATCGCCAGGCTGCCCGGCGTGAGCAGGGCCGCGCCGACGCCCTGCAGCGCCCGGGCGGCCACCAGCGTCCAGCCGCCCGGCGCGATCCCGCACAGCACGGACGCGACCGCGAACCACACCACGCCGACGGCGAAGACCCGGCGCCGGCCGTACCGGTCGCCGAGCGCCCCGGCGAGCAGCAGCAGCCCGGCCAGCGTCAGCGTGTAGGCGGTGACGACCCACTGCAGCACCTGCAGGCCGGTGCCGAGCGAGCGCCCGATCGCCGGCAGGGCGATGCCGACGACCGTCGCATCGATCGAGGCGATGCCGGAGCCGAGGATGGTGGCGGTGAGCACCCACCGGCCGGAGGCACTGGATAACGCGAGGCCGCTCATGGCCTAAGAACTTAGTTGCGCACGCCCCTGACGCGCACCTTGAACGACATCGCCGGGCCCGGGGTCGGGGCCGTCCGCGTCGCCAGGGTGTAGTCCGGGGACTCGAGCTCCAGGTCGAGGCGGTGGAACAGCCGGGCCATGGACAGCGCCATCTGCACGTCGGCGAAGCTCTTGCCGAGGCAGGTGTGGGGCCCGCGGCCGTACGGCGAGTACGCCCCCGGCTGCAGGTGCTCGGCCCGGGGCTTGTCGTAGCGGGTGATGTCGAACCTCGCGGGCTCGGCGAAGTACTCCTCCATGAAGTGCGGGACGGTCGTGCCGATGAACACCGGCTCGCCCGCCCGCACGGTGTGCCCGGCGAAGGTGAAGTCGCGGGCCGCGGTGCGGATCAGGGTGACCGCGACCGGGTACAGCCGCATCGTCTCCATCAGCGCGTAGCGCGTCGCGGGCAGCCGGCGCGCGGCGTCGTCGCCGATCGGCTCGCCGCCGGCGAAGAGCGCGTCGGCCTCGGCCCGGATCTGAGCCAGGACCTCGGGGTGCTTGAGCACCGCGTAGACGAACGCCGCCGTCGTGTTGGCCACCGTGTCCAGCCCGGCCACGTACGGCCCGGTGAGCGTGAGCACCAGGTCCTCGGCCGGCACCAGCCCGGGCCGCGTGAGGTGGGCGTCCATGAGGTCCTCGACGAGGTTGCGCTCGGCCTCCGGGGTCTGCCCGTGGCGGGCCCGCAGCTCGGCCGCCATGCGCTCGCCGAGCTCGAAGACCCGTGCCTTGGCCCGCTTGTACCTCGGGTTGCGCAGCAGGATCCGCGGCCGCTGCCGGGTGACGAGCACGTTGAGCACGTACAGGGTCAGCAGCCGGATGTCGGCCACGTACTCGTGCGGCGCGGAGCCGGTGAGCAGCTCGCCGAGCTGCTCGGTGACGAGGTACTGCATGCGCTGCACGACGGGGACGGTCGTGCCCGCCGGCCAGTCGCGCTCGAGCACCCGGTCGGTGATCTCGATGAGCTCGGGCCCGCGGCCCTTGATGGCGTCGCGGGAGTACCCCCGCCGCATCAGCTCGCGCAGCTCCTTGTGGCTCTCGCCGTCCTCGCCGGTGAGCGTCCGGGTGGCGCCGTACTCGTCGATCATGCCCTGCCAGTACTCCTTGGAGCGCAGGGACTCCCGGCCCTCGCGGGAGTTCATGAACTCGGCCGCGTCCGCTCCGGCGATGACCGTGTACGTCCTGCCGAGCAGCTTGACCCGGAAGACCGGCCCGTGCTCGCGGTACGCCTTCACGAGAAACGCCGCGGGGTCGCGGCCCATCTCGAGGGCGCTGCCGAGGAAGGGCACACCCTTCACCGTCGGCGCCGCTTCCATGATCGTCATTCGGCCGAGGGTATCGAACATGATCGGTTTTCGGGGCCCGTCGCGTTACTGAACCGCGACGAACGGCTACCTGTTATCGTCGGGCTGCGGGCCGAGAGGCGCTGCGACGGGTGCTCGCATCCGCCACGCTCGGGCCGTCCACGGGAACGAAGGGCGCCTTCCGACGCGGAGGGCATTCTCCCCATGCGCGACCTCACCGAGTTCGTGGCCGGCCTGCCGAAGGCCGAGCTCCACGTGCACCACGTCGGCTCCGCCGCCCCGGCGACGGTGGCCCGCCTCGCCGAGCGCCACGCCGGCAGCACCCCGGTCCCGGCCGACGCGCAGCTGCTGGCCGAGTACTTCACGTTCACCGACTTCGCCCACTTCATCAAGGTGTACCTGTCGGTCGTCGACCTGATCCGCGACGCCGAGGACGTGGCCACCCTGACGTACGACATCGGCGCGAACCTGGCCGCGCAGAACGTCCGCTACGCCGAGCTGACCCTGACGCCGTACTCGTCGATCACCCGCGGCATCCCCGCCGAGGCCTACTGCGAGGCGGTCGAGGACGCCCGCGCCCGCGTGGCCCGCGACCACGGCACCGAGCTGCGCTGGTGCTTCGACATCCCCGGCGAGGCCGGCATCCCCTCGGCCGACGTGACCCTGGAGACGGCGCTCAAGCACCGGCCGGCGGGCCTGGTGAGCTTCGGCCTCGGCGGCCCGGAGCACGGCGTGCCCCGCGAGTGGTTCGCGCCGCACTTCGCCCAGGCCCGCGCGGCCGGCCTGCGCAGCGTCCCGCACGCCGGCGAGTCCACGGGCCCCGAGACCATCTGGGACGCGCTGAGCCACCTGGGCGCCGAGCGCATCGGCCACGGCATCGCGGCCGCGTCCGACCCCGCGCTCATGGCCCACCTGAAGGAGCACGACATTGCGCTCGAGGTGTGCCCGACCTCGAACGTGTGCACCCGCTCGGTCCCGTCGCTCGCCGAGCACCCCCTCGCGGCCCTGGTGGCCGCGGGCGTGCCGGTGACCGTCAACTCCGACGACCCGCCGATGTTCTCGACCACGCTCAACCAGGAGTACCTGGTCGCGGCGTCCCTGCTGGGCCTGTCCGCCGAGGGCGTGGCGGAGCTGGCGCGGCAGGGGGTGCGGTACTCGTTCCTGGAGGAGCCGCGCAAGGCCGCCCTGATCGCCGAGATCGACGCCTACACCGAGGCGTTCACGAGGTAGGTGCGCATCCCCGGGTCCCCGGCCCCGGCCCGGCCGCCCAGGCGGCCGTAGTTCGCGGCCGGCGACCCGGCCAGGTCCCACGCGCACGCCGTCCAGCCGGCCCGGCCGAACAGCCCGGCGGGGTCGTCGGTGCAGAACGGGGCCGGCCGCCGCCCGGCCAGGGACGGCAGCCGCAGCAGTCCCGTCCCGAACACGTCGGCGAGCAGCCGGCCGCCGCCGCGCGACAGGGCGGCCGCGCGGGCCAGCAGCCGCTCGACGGCGTCGGCGGCGAGGTGGAACAGCAGCCCCTCGGCCACCCACAGCACGGGCGCGCGCTCGTCGAGGCCGGGAACGGTCCAGTCCGGGGCGGACAGGTCGGCCTCGACCTCGCGCCGGGCGCACCCCGGGGGAACGGGGACAAGGCTCCGCTTGGGCCCGAGCCCGCCCGCCCGGTCGACCTCGAAGACGGTGGTGGCGGGCGGCAGCGGCAGCCGCCAGGCCCGGGTGTCGAGGCCGGCCCCGAGCAGCACGACCTGCGGGAACCCGGCGGCCAGGATGGCGTCGTCGAGGTACCGCGTCCGGACCGGCAGGTAGGGGTTCTCCGGCCCCGCGTCGACGCCGCCGGCGAGCGCCGCGGCCCACGGGTCGTCGAAGAGGCGGTCGGGGCGCGCCGACTCCCGCGCCCGGGCCGCGGCCGTCCACCGCGCCGAGTAGTCCACCGCGGTCAGTGCTTGCAGGCGGCGCAGGTCCCGAAGATCTCCAGGGTGTGGCTCACATCGGTGAAGCCGTGCTCGTCGCCGATGCGGTCGGCCCAGCGCTCGACCGCCGGGCCGAGCACCTCGACCGTGCGGCCGCAGCCGCGGCAGACGAGGTGGTGGTGATGCCGGTCACTGCAGCGGCGGTACCGTGTGTCGCTGCCCGGCGCCTGCATGACGTCGATCTCGTTGTTCTCGGCGAGCAGCTGCAGCGTGCGGTATACGGTCGTGAGGCCCACGTTCGCGCCGCGCTCACGCAGCATCACGTGCAGTTCCTGGGCGCTGTAGAAGCCGTCGACGTCGCCGAGCAGCGTCATCACGGCGTCGCGCTGCTTCGTGTTGCGGCGGACGGGGTGCGCATCCAGGTCGTGGGCATGGTCGTTCACCCGTAGAGCTTAGCGTACCCTTAGAAGGTTTGAGTCTCAGCCGAGACGCCGCTTGCGCCCGCAGCGTAAGCAGAGGATCTCGATCGCGCGGCCCATCGCGGGCCGCGTACGCTGACGCCGAAACCAAACACTTGTACGTGTGAGTCGCACACGGTGGGGGGAGCAAGGACGTGGCTCAGCAGGAAGCAGCCGTCGCCTCCGGTGGAGGCGCGGCGGCGGCGCCTGACAAGTTGGACGCCGCCGTATTCAAGATCGCGGGCGTGGTCGTGCTCGGCGCGATCATGTCGATCCTCGACGTGACGGTCGTCAGCGTGGCGATCCCGACGTTCATGGACAAGTTCGACGCGACGTACGCGCGCGTCGCATGGACGATGACCGGTTACACGCTGGCCCTGGCGACGGTGATCCCGCTGTCCGGCTGGGCGGCGGACCGCTTCGGCACCAAACGTCTGTACATGCTGGCGCTCTTCCTGTTCACGGTCGGCTCCGGCCTGTGCGCCACCGCGGACTCGATCAACCAGCTGATCGGCTACCGGGTGCTGCAGGGCCTCGGCGGCGGCATGCTGATGCCGCTCGGCATGACGATTATGACGCGCGCGGCCGGCCCGCAGCGCATCGGCCGGCTCATGGCCGTGCTCGGCATCCCGATGCTGCTCGGCCCCATCGGCGGCCCGATCCTCGGCGGCTGGCTCATCGACGTGGCCAGCTGGCACTGGATCTTCCTGATCAACCTGCCGATCGGCGCCATCGCGCTGGTCTACGCCTGGTTCGCGCTGCCCAAGGACAACACCGAGCCGTCGGAGTCCTTCGACTTCATCGGCATGCTGATGCTCTCCCCCGGCCTCGCGCTGTTCCTGTTCGGCGTGTCGTCGCTGCCGGAGACCGGCACGATGAGCGCCACCAAGGTCTGGCTGCCGATGCTCATCGGCGGCCTGCTGGTGATCGGGTTCATCTTCTACTCGTTCAAGCCCAAGCACCCGCTGCTCGACCTGCGGCTGTTCCGCAACCGCAACCTGACGTTCGCGACACTCTCGCTGTTCGTCTTCATCATCGCGTTCATGGGTGCCGGCCTGCTCTTCCCGAGCTACTGGCTCCAGGTGCGCGGCGAGACGACCCTGCACGCCGGCCTGCTCATGGCCCCGCAGGGCATCGGCGCGATGCTCACCATGCCCATCGCCGGCATGCTGGCCGACAAGATTCCGATCGGGCGCACCGTGCCGTTCGCGATGTCCCTCATCGCCATCGGTTTCTTCTCCTTCACGCAGGTCGAGCCGGACACGTCGTTCCTGCTGCTGGAGGGCTCGCTGTTCGTGATGGGCCTGGGCATGGGCGGCACGATGATGCCGATCATGACCTCGGCGCTGAAGACGCTCAGCCCGCACGAGGTCGCCAGAGGCTCCACACTGGTGAACATCCTGCAGCAGATCGGCGGCTCGGTCGGCGGCGCGATCATGTCGGTCATCCTGACCAGCAAGACCAACGACGCCCCGATCGTCCCCGGCTCGACCAACCCGCTCACCGGCAAGCCGCTGACCATCACCGAGCTGGCCGTCGCCTCGCACAGTGACCCGCGGCTGGCGCAGATGCCGGGCGGTCCGGACCTGATCGACCGGGGGCTGCACTTCCTCGCCGACTCGTTCGCCTCGACCTACTGGGTCGGCTTCATCCTGGTGCTGTGCACGTTCATCCCGATCGCCTTCCTGCCGCGCAAGCGGGCGGTCGCGCGCCTCGGGGAGAGCCAGCCCGAGGGTGCGACGCCGGTCATGCTGCACTGACAGGCTCGTCATCGAGGCCCCGGGACCGCCGGTCCCGGGGCCTCGGCGTTGCTCAGGCGCCCGCCGCGGGAACGTCGGCCAGCGCCGCGTAGATCGCCTTGCCCCCGGCCCGGGCCTGGGCCACCATCTCGTCCGCGCCGGCGGACGGCCCGCCGATGCGCAGCACCGCGTCGCAGCGCTCGAGCAGCCGCGCCGAGATCGGGTGGAAGATCTCGTCGAACACCGGGTCGCCGACGGCCCCGGAGCCGGCGCGCTCGATGAGCGGCAGGGCCAGGGCCTCCCCCGTGACCGGCAGGTGCCCGGCCCGGAACAGCCGCACGGCGGCGTCGTTCATGGCGTCGACGTTGGCTCGCAGCTTCGCGGGGTCGTCGCCGGTGCCGGAGCGGTAGGGGCCGGCCACGAGAATCATCATGCGGGGTCTCCTTCGGTCGGGACGACCTGAACGCCGGCCTCGCGGAGGGCGGCCAGGGTGTCGTTCTCGGTCGTGGCGTCGGTGACGAGGGTGTCGACCGCCCCGAGGGGGGCGACGTGCGCGAAGGCCTGCACCCCGAGCTTGGAGGCGTCGGCGACGGCGACGGTGCGCCCGGCCCGGCGCAGCGCGGCCCGCTTCACCGCCGCGTCGTCGAGGTCGAACTCCGACCAGCCGTCCCGGTGCACGGCGCCGATCGACATCACGAACGTGTCGAAGCGCAGCTGCTCCAGGGCGCTCAGCGCGAGCGGCCCGACCAGGCTGCGCTCCCCCGCCCGGGACTCCCCGCCGATGACGAGCAGCCGGATGCCGGGCTGGTCGGCCAGGCGTGCGGCGGCCTGCAGGCTGAGCACGGCGACGGTCAGCGGGGCCCGGGCCGGCAGGTGCGCGGCGAGCTCGGCGGTGGTCGTACCGGCGTCGAGCAGCACGGTGCCGCCCGGCTCGACGAGCGCGGCGGCGGCCCGGCCGATCCGCGCCTTCACCGCGGCCGACCAGCGCTCGCGGACCGCGAACCCGGCCGCCTCGGCCGGCACGTCGAGGGCGACGGCGCCGCCGCGGACCCGGCGCACGAGGCCCTGCTCCTGCAGCTGGTCGAGGTCGCGGCGGACGGTCATCTCGGAGACGCCGAGGCGCTCGGCGAGCTCGGCGAGGGTGAGCCGGCCACTGCCGCGCACGAGGCGCAGCGTCAGGTCGAGGCGGTCGCTGGACACGCCCCGAATCTAACAGCAGCGGTGTGAGATTTGAAAGATCTTTGTTAGATGTCAGTGCCGGCCGGCGAGCGCGGGCGGCTGGACCGGCGGCGCCTCGGCGGGCTTCGGGCCGCGGCGCAGCGTGGCGTAGGCGAGCAGGCCGAGCGGGATGATGATCCAGCAGGACAGCAGGCGGTACACCAGCATCGCCGCCGCCGCGGGCCCGTGCCCGGCCCCGGCCGAGACGAGCCCGGCCAGCAGCGCGACCTCGACCACGCCGATGCCGCCCGGGCTCAGCGGCACCTGACGGACGAGCTGCACCGTGATGTACACCGTGGCCAGCGCCACCGGGCTCACGTCGATGTCGAACGCGGCGGCGGTCGCGGCCAGGCACGCGAAGTCGAGGCCCCAGTTGACGGTGGCGTGCACGAGGGACAGCACCCAGGAGCGGCGCGGCAGCCGGCGCAGGTCGTCCCAGGTGCGCCGGGCGGAGGCCTTCGAGCGGGCCACCCAGCCACCCGCCCGGTCCGGCTCCACGTCATCGGCCAGCTGCGGCGGCGGCGTGGGGCGGCGGGGCGAGAGCAGGAAGTCGAGCCCGAACACCAGGCCGGCGACGACCAGCATGGCGACGGTCAGCACCAGGGTGTCGGCGTTGCCCGTGGCACCGCCCGCCGGGATCAGCACGACGGCGCCGTACATGAGCACGAGCGCGACCGCCGACAGCACGCCGGAGAGCACCGCGACCGCGCCGGCCGTGCGCCGCGTGGCACCCGCGGTGCGGAACTGCCGGAACGCGAAGCCGGCCGACACCGCGGAGCCGGCGGGCAGGCTGAACGAGATCGCCGAGCGCGTGAAGGTGACGGCGATGGCCCGCGGTACCGACATCCGGACCCCGAACCCGGCCAGCAGCCGCCGCTGCTGCAGGGCGAAGTGGCGCAGCGAGGTCATCTCCGCGGCGGCGGCGAGCACCAGCCACCAGGGGTGCGCCGAGCGCAGCACGCCGAGGGTCTGGCCCAGGTCGGGCAGGTTCTTGCGCAGCGTGAGCAGGGCGACGGCGAGCACGAGCAGCAGACCGGTAACCCGCAGGACGGTTCGGCGTTGCGTGCTCACGAGATCAGGTTCCCACCGCAAGGTTGCTGAACGGCCAAGATCCTCAGCTGGATCACAGTTGCGCGCGTCACGCCCCCGGCACGAGGGCGGCGCCCGACGCGAAGGCGAGCCGGGCGTGGTGGAGGTCGTCCTCCTCGGCGGGGATGTCCAGGATGACCGACTCGACCCCGCGGGCCAGGTAGCCGGCGAGGTAGGCGCCCACCTCGTCGTAGGAGCCGACGAGGTACGGGCAGAACGTGCGGTACGTCGTGAACGGGTGCAGCCAGTAGACGCCCTCGGCCTCGGCCGCGGACAGCTCGGCGTGCCAGTGCGAGTCGGTCAGCCGGCTCACCACGCGGTGGCGGCGCTCCCCCATCGGGTCGCCCGGGAAGCGCTCCTGGGCGGCCCGCCACGCCGCCGCGGTGTCCGCGCGGGCGATGATCCCCAGCCGGATGCCGGCGCCGCGCAGCAGCGGGCCGTCCGCGGGGTAGTCGCTCGCCGGCTTCGGGTAGGCGAACCGGAGAATTCCCAGCTCACCGGCGCACCGCACGCTGCGCTCGCTGGAGCCGGACAGCACCAGCCGGGGCGACAGCGGCGCCGGGGGCCGCTGCGGCAGCGAGGCCGCCCGCACCCGGTGGTAGCGGCCCTCGAAGGTGACCGGGCGGGGCGAGTCGAGCAGCTGCCGGACGATCGTCGCGTACTCGGTCAGGCGGTCGTAGCGCTCGTCGTGCTCCACGCCGTCGTCGCCGAGCGCCTCCAGGTGCTGCCGGGAGCCGCCCGTCACCAGGTTGAGGTGGATGCGGCGGCCGTGCAGGAAGGTGAGCGTGGCCGCCATCCGCGCGGCCGCGTAGGGCGAGACGTACACCGGCTGCACCGCCACCAGCGGCGTGGCCCGCTCGGCCTGCTCCAGGATCAGCTGGGCGACGAGCCACGGGTCGATGAGGGAGTTGTCGGAGTACACCAGCAGCCCGGTGCAGCCGGCCGCATCGGTCCACCGGGTCACGTCGGCGAGACGCCGCCGGAAGGACGGGCCGTCGACCTGCACCGAGGCGGGCGCGGTCGTGTACACCTCGACGGACGCGAATGGCTGCATCCGGCAATCTTGCCCCCGGTGCCCCCGGGGCCGCTGACCCGTGGCCGCACTTGTGCCAGGCTCGGAGCATGACGACGAGCAGGCTCTCCGAGGTCGACCTGTCGGCCGACCTCTCCCGGACGGACGCCGAGGACCGGCTCGCCGCGGCGCAGCAGCGCCTGCTGCGCCTGCGCCTGCTCCTGGGCGGCCAGCTCGGCGCGCACAAGATCGGCCCGCCGCTGTGCGTGCTCTTCGAGGGCTGGGACGCCTCCGGCAAGGGCGGCACCATCAAGCGCCTGGTCGCCCCGCTCGACCCGCGCCACGTCCGCGTCTCCCAGTTCGCGGCCCCGACCTACGACGAGAAGCGGCACCACTTCCTGCAGCGGTTCTGGGGGGTCCTGCCCGGCTGGGGCGGCATGGCGGTGCTGGACCGCTCCTGGTACGGCCGCGTGCTGGTCGAGCGCGTCGAGGGCTTCGCCTCCGCCAAGCAGTGGAAGCGCGCCTACGACGAGATCGCCGAGCTCGAGCGCACGCTGACCGCCGAGGGCATGATCCTCATCAAGTTCTGGATGCACGTCTCGCCAGAGGAGCAGCTGCGCCGCTTCGAGGACCGGGCCGGCGACCCGCTGCGCTCGTGGAAGCTCACCGACGAGGACTGGCGCAACCGGGAGCGCCGCGGCGACTACGAGGCCGCGGTCGAGGAGATGTTCCAGCGCACCGACCGGCCCCGGGCCCGCTGGCACATCGTGCCCGGGGACAGCAAGCGCTACGCCCGCGTCGCCGTCCTGGAGCGGGTCTGCCGCACCATCGAGACGAAGCTGGCCAAGCGCGGCTACGACCTGCACGACGCGGACTGAACTCCGGTTTGAAAACCTCCGGGGCAGGTGAAGATGTTCGGCATGGACGACATCACCGCGCTGATCCTCGACGACCACGCCGCCTTTCGCCGCGGCTTCGCGCGCCTCGACGACGCCGAGGGCGAGGAGCAGCTCGCCGCGGTGTGGAGCGCGCTGGCACTGCACCTGGAGATCCACGCCGAGGCCGAGGAGCGGATTCTGTACCCGCACCTGCTGAACCAGCACACCGACGAGGCCGTGGAGGAGACCGACGACGCGATCCGCGACCACAACAAGATCCGCGACGCGATCGAGGCGGCGAACCGGCACCCGGCCGGCTCGGACGAGTGGTGGAAGGCGGTCTGGGACGCGCGCAAGGAGAACAGCGAGCACCTCACCGAGGAGGAGGACGAGGTGCTGCCCGACTTCCGCAGGCACGCCGGAGCGAAGCTGCGCATCGAGCTCGGCGAGCAGTGGCTGACCTTCTACGGCGAACACCCCAGCGGCAAGGGCCTCACGTTCACGGACAAGGACCCGCAGCGGTACATCAACGAGCACGGTTGAGCACACACGGCATGATGTCCCGGTGAAGAAAGCCATCCCCGACTGGTTCGCGGGCGGCCTGATGGCCGTGGCGGTCCTGTGCGCCACGGCCGCGGTCAGCGTCGCGCTCGGCGCCCGGGTCCACCCGGTGCGCGCGAGCGTCGACGCGCTGCTGGTGCCCGCCCCCGCCAACGTCGGCTACGCGGCGTTCCTGGTGACCCTCGCGGCCGGCGTGCACAACCGCAAACGGATCGCGTTCTGGCTGCTCGTCGGCGTGTTCGGGGTGCAGGGCCTGTACGACCTGTTCGTACTGTCGGACCTGGGCGAGCGCGGCGCCGAGGCCCGCGAGCTGCACCTGCCCTTCCACGGCACGACCGCCGCGGCGGTGAACCTCGCGTTGACCGCGGCGCTGCTGGGGCTGCTGTGGCTGGGCCGGTCCCAGTTCGACGCCAAGGTCCAGCCGGCCAGCCTGCCCAAGGCCCTGGCCACGCTCGGCGTCCTGCTCCTCGCGTTCACGGCCGTCGGGTGGGGCCTGGTCGAGCTGTTCCCGGGCTCGCTCGGGGCCGGGGCGACGCGGCTGGCGTACAGCGGCCGGATCGTGCTCGGCGGCGCCTTCGCCTTCGACGTCGGCCGGCACGGGCGGGCCCCGGGCTGGGTCAACCTCGTGCTCGGCGTCTTCGGCGCGATCGCCCTCTTCGCGGCCCTCTTCGCGCTGCTGCGCTCGCAGCGGATGATCGCCTCGCTGGACCCGGAGGAGGAGCGCGCGGTGCGCCGGCTGCTGGCCGAGCACGGCGAGCGGGACTCGCTGGGGTACTTCGCCACCCGCCGCGACAAGGAGGTCATCCTGTCGCCCTCGGGCCGGGCCGCGATCACCTATCGCGTGGTCTTCGGCGTGTCGCTGGCCAGCGGCGACCCGCTCGGCGACCCCGACGCGTGGGGTCCGGCGATCGAGGCGTGGCTGCGGGAGGCGCGCGAGTACGCGTGGACGCCGGCCGTGATGGGCGCGGGCGAGGAGGGCGCGACCGCGTACGCCCGGGCCGGGCTGCGCGTCATCGAGCTCGGCGACGAGGCGATCCTGCACGTGCGCGACTTCGACCTCGAGTCGGCCCGGCTGCGCCAGGTACGCCAGGCGGTGCACCGGGTCGAGCGGGCCGGGTACACGGTGCGCATCCGCCGCCACGCCGAGATCAGCGCCGAGGAGATGGTGCGGATCATCGAGCTGGCCGCCCAGTGGCGCGACACCGAGACCGAGCGCGGCTTCTCCATGGCGCTGGGCCGCCTCGGCGACCCCAACGACGGCCGCTGCGTGCTCGTCGAGGCGCACGACGCCGACGGGCGCGAGGTCGCCCTGCTGTCGTTCACGCCGTGGGGCGCGGGCGGGCTGTCGCTGGACCTCATGCGCCGCGACCGGCAGTCCGACAACGGGCTCATCGAGACCATGGTCGCCACGCTCATGCGGGAGGCGCCGCGCATCGGCGTGCACCGGGTGTCGCTGAACTTCGCGGTGTTCCGGGCGGCGTTCGAGGAGGGTGCCCGCATCGGCGCCGGGCCGGTGCTGCGGCTGTGGCGGGCGCTGCTGCTCGTCGGGTCGCGGTGGTTCCAGCTGGAGTCGCTGTACCGCTCCAACGTGAAGTACAACCCCCAGTGGCTGCCCCGGTTCCTGTGCTTCGAGGACGTGCGGGACCTGCCCAAGGTCGGGCTCGCCTCCGGCGTCGCCGAGGGCTTCGTGGTCGTACCGTCGCTGCGCACCCTGCTGCGGCGGGGCAAGGCGTCGCCGTTCGCCACCGACCGCCGCGACCTCGTCATCACCGACGAGGAGCTCGCGGCCGCGACCGCCGCCGGGGCCGGGCCCGCCCAGCGCCGCCGGCCCGAACAGGTGCGCATCCGCATGGCCAAGCTCGACGCGTTGCGGGCCAAGGGCATCGAGCCGTACCCGCCCGGCTTCCCCCGCACCCACAGCGTCGCCCAGGTCCGCGCCGCCCACCCCGGCCTGGCCGCGGACGCGCGCACCGGCGAGCGGGTCGCGGTGGCCGGCCGCGTGATGCGGGTGCGCGACCACGGCGGGCTGTGCTTCGCCACCGTGCGCGACTGGACCGGCGACGTCCAGGTGGTGCTGAGCGGGCGGCCCGGCTTCGCCGCGACCGTCGACCTCGGTGACCACGTCGGCGTGGCCGGCGAGGTCGGCACCACGCGGCGCGGCGAGCTGTCGGTGTTCGCCGACGCGTGGGAGCTGACCGCGAAGTGCCTGCAGCCGCTGCCGGACAAGCACCGGGGCATGGCCGACCCGGAGGCGATGGTCCGCCGCCGCCACGTCGACCTCATCGTCAACCGGCCGGCCCGGGACATGGTGCGCACCCGCTCCGCGGTGACGTTCGCGCTGCGCCGGGCGCTGCACGCGCACGCGTACGTCGAGGTCGAGACCCCGATGCTGCAGCCGATCCACGGCGGGGCCAACGCCCGGCCGTTCGTGACCCACAGCAACGCCTACGACATGCGGCTCTACCTGCGCATCGCGCCGGAGCTGTACCTCAAGCGGCTGGCCGTCGGCGGCGTCGAGCGGGTCTTCGAGATCGGGCGCAACTTCCGCAACGAGGGCGTCGACGCGACCCACAACCCCGAGTTCACGATGCTGGAGGCCTACGAGGCGTACGGCGACTACACCACCATGCGCGGGCTGGTCCGCGAACTGATCCTGACCGCCGCGGGCGACGAGCCGGTGCTGCGCCGCCCGTTCGCCGGGCAGGATCGGGTCGTCGACCTGCGCGAGGAGTGGCCGGTGGTGCCCGTCTACACCGCGGTGTCGGAGGCGGCCGGGGCGGCGGTGACCCCGGGCTCGACGGTGGCCGAGCTGCGCGAGCTGGCCGACAAGCTCGCGATCGCCTGGCTCGACGGCTGGACGCACGGGCAGCTGGTGCTGGAGTTGTACGAGCACCTGGTGGAGGGCGCGACGGTCGGCCCGACGTTCTACACCGACTTCCCCGTCGACGTCTCCCCGCTGACCCGCGGGCACCGCGACGACCCGCGGCTGGCCGAGCGCTGGGACCTGGTGGCGTTCGGGATGGAGCTCGGCACCGCGTACACCGAGCTGGTCGACCCCGTGGAGCTACGGGCCCGGCTGACCGCGCAGTCGCTGCGGGCGGCGGCCGGCGACCCCGAGGCGATGGAGCTCGACGAGGACTTCCTGGACGCGTTCGAGTTCGCGATGCCGCCCAGCGGCGGGCTCGGCCTGGGCGTGGACCGGCTCGTGATGCTGCTGACCGGCCGGACGATCCGCGAGACACTCCCGTTTCCGCTGGTGAAGCCCGGACGCTAGAATTGGAATGAGTCAAAACAGTTTACCCGCCCCTCCGATGGGAAACAGAGGCCGAATGGCCCAAGACAGCCCCACCCTGGACCTCATCGAGCGGCTCGCCGCGGCCACGGACCGGATGACGGTCGACGCGCTGTGCCGCCATCTCGGGTTACCCGAGCCCATCGTGCGCAGGCGACTGGCCCAGCTGGTCGAGCGCGGATGGGTCGAGGCCGACGCGGACGGCGTCACCTACACGATCGGCGTCGGGGCGTTACGGCCGATGAGCGCCTTCCTGTCCGCCGACCGCACCGCCCGCCTGGCCGGGCCGATCCTGGGCCGGCTGAGCGACCAGATCGACGAGTCGGTGCGGCTGGTCCGCCTCGACGGCACCGACATCGTCTGCCTCGCCGCGCGCGAGTCGGCCCACGACACCGGCAGCCCGGTGGTGGGGCGGCGCTTCCCGGCCATCTCCGCGGCCAGCGGGCGGGCGATCCTGGCCCGCCGCGACCACGCCGAGGTCGAGGCGATCATCGCCGCCGGCGTCGCGGCACACACCGCCGACTCGGTGGTCGACCGGGCCGAGCTCTACGCGGCGCTGGCCGACTGCCGGGAGCACGGGGTGGCCTACGAGCGCGGCGAGCTCGTCCCCGGCGTCGGCTGCATCGCCGCCGCGGTCCGCGTCGACGGGCTGCTCGTCACCGACGCGATCAGCTGCGGGGTGCCGCTGGCGCGGCTGACCCACGACCACGCCGACGACATCGCGGCGGGCGTGCGCCGCGCGGCCGACGACCTGGCGGCCGCTCTTCTCGCCTGAAGTCGGCATTTGCGCAGCTTGTCCGCTTTTAGCATGAGGTATGGACTGCAGGCCCGCGACCTGATCGTCGCGGTCGGCACCGCGGCCGGCGTCGAGGACGTCGCGGCGCTGCTCACCGACGGCTGACCCCGTGCCGCACGACACCATCCTGGTCGAGTTCGGCGTCGTCATCCTCGCCCTGGGGCTGCCGGGCGCCGTGTCCCTGCGGTTCTCGATCTCGCCACCGGCTGGATCGCGGCGCGGCGGGCCGGGGTGGCGCTGACCGGGCGGGTGCGGGCCGGGGCCGCGCTGCTGCCCCGCGGCAAGTTCAAGGTTGATGTCGACCGGATCTGTCGTATCCGGGCAGTGCTGTTCGTAGCCAGAGTGAGCGGCCGCTCCCGAGGGCGGCGCCGTGACGACTACAGGAGATACCGACCGATGCAGCACGCACGAGCCAAGGTCCACCGCATGTTCGAGCTCGTCGAGCCGATCGCCACCGTCACCTTCTCGGAGGTGCCGAACGAGGCGTTCCTGGCCCTGGGCATGCGCAACTACTGGGACGGATACTTCGCGGGCCGGGCCGCACCCCTGGGGCTGGTACCGGCCGGGGTGGTACACGCGGTCTTCTACAACTTCGCCGACGGTGAGGTGGCGCGCCACATCCCGTGGGTGTGGGGCAAGACCACCCCGCAGGAGGCGATCGCCGTGCGCGAGCGGAGCAGCGCCGCCGCGCTGCGGCAGATGATCGGGGAGCTCGCCGACTCCCCGGGGCTGGTGCGGGTCGCCGACCTCGCTACCCGGGCAGCGGTAAGCGCGCCGACCGAGGGTCGCGTGCTGTACGCCGGACTCCGGGCGCTCGACGTGCCCGAGGAGCCGGTAGCCCGGCTCTGGCACGCGGCGACGCTGCTGCGGGAGCACCGCGGGGACGGCCACAACGCCGCCCTGGTCGCCCACGGCATCGGCGGCACCGAGGCCCACGTCCTGCTCGCGCTCTCCCTCGGCATGCGGGCGGAGGAGTTCGGCCGGGTCCACCACCTGCCCAAGGCGCAGCTGGCCGCCGTCGTCGACGGGCTGCGCGGCCGCGGCCTCGTGAACGCCGCCGGCGGGTTCACCGACGCCGGCCGGGAGACCAGGGAGCGGATCGAGGCCCTCACCGACGAGCTGGCGGCCCCGGCGTACGACGTGCTCAGCGCGGACGAACTCGACGAGCTGATCGCAAGCCTCGAGCCGATCGCCGCCGCGGTGAAGGCCGCCGACGACTGAGCGCGCGCATCAGGCGACGTCCTCGGACCCGGCGCGCTGCTATCTGCGTCCGGCGCGGGCCGGGTCACGAGGCGGCCGGCGGTACCGTCCATGTCGCCAGCGCGTCGTGCGGTGTGTAGTTGATCCTGGTGACGCTCTGCTTCGCCGAGCGCGACCTGCCACCTGCACCTCGTCACGCACGTCGCGGCGCATGAGCCGCACCACCCGGCAGCGCGGTAGGCGGCAGCTGAGTGCGCAAGATCGCCGACCAAGGTCGTCGAGAGGACGGGACTCGAGACTGCCGTCCAGCCGTCGCCGTGCAAGTCGTTGCGGGGCCGTCGTTGGTAAAACTTGGCCGCTAGTGCGGCAGGAACGCGGCGACCGCACCGGCCAGCAGGGGCGCCGCGATGGCGAGGCCGTTCTGCAGATCGGCCAGGATGCCGCGGTCGGCGCCGAGGACCTGTTCGAGGCGCTGGCCGTCCGCCGCGTTTCTCAGGATCGTGGAGCTGTCGTCGAGGTCGTCGAGCGGGAACAGTTCGCAGCACAGCAGGTGGGCGCGGCGCTGCAGGGCGCTCCAGGCGGGCGCGTAGGCCGCCACGACCAGCACTGAGCCGACACCGCCGAAGATCAAAATGTACTGCGCCGACCGCGGGTTCGGCTGGAGCTGGGAGTACGCACCGAATTCGAAGGTCACGAGCGTGACGACGGCCCCCTCGGCGGCCAGCAGCCGCTGCAGCAGTCGGCGCAGGCCGAGTAGCACGGTGACCTGGCGGCCCAGCGGGCCCGGGGGTGGCCCGGCGGACACCACCCGCCGCACCGCGAACATGACCATACCGGCCGGAATCCCGGCCAGAATCGCGACGCAGACGAGCAATCCGCTGTGCCAGAAGCCGGTCGGCCCGGGCAGGAACCTGGTCACGTTGACGGCCAGCACGCCGCTGACGGCAATCGCCGACACCGGCCCGGCGACCTCGCGCACTCGTACCGGATGCTCGGCGGTCAGCTCGGTCCAGCGGCGTCGGCCGTACGTCAGGATGGCGCCTGAGCAGCCGCCGAGCGCGATGGCGAGAGCCGCCCACACCTGGGGCGGCGGGCCGTGCGGGTGCTGGTGCTGGTACATCGCAACCACCCCGGCGCCGACAAGCAGTCCCAGCGCGACTCGCCACATGCAAATGGGAGCGCCGGAGAGGGCCGCTGATACAGGCGTGTCCGGATTTCGTCCAGCCGGGCATCGCGCCGTTGGCTACAACTGCTTGCATGTCGACGCTCTCGGCCGTGATCACCACAGGCTACACCGCCGACCGGGCGCGGGCAGGGCCGCCGCGCGCGGCCAAGATCAGACACACTGTGTTCGGCACAAGCGTGACCAAGCGCCATATGAACGGCAAGGAAGTCGTTTGAGCGGAGGCGGTGATGGACGTGTTGCACTGGTCAGGTGGCCGGAACGTGCGCGACCTGGGTGGTCGAGCGTTGCGCGTCGGCGGCTGCACGCCGTTCGGGAAGGTGTTCCGTTCGGCGGCGCCAGAGCACCTGACCGATGAAGGGTGGGCTGCGGCGAAGGCGGCGGGCGTGCGCACGGTGGTAGACCTGCGGAACGCACCGGCCGAGACGCAGCGTCGAGCAGAACATCCGATCATCAGCACCGAGTCGCTGCAGGGCCTGGTCTTCGTGCCGGCGCCGACCGAAGACCCTGATGACACCGAGTTCCTCCGGGTCTGCGGGCCGTTCCTGGATCATCCGCGCTGCTGGGCCGACAATGCCCGGCTTGCCCCCGACCGCATCTCCGCCGCTCTGCGCGCGGTCGCCCGGGCCGACGGGGCAGTGCTCGTGCACTGCGCGGGAGGCCGGGACCGCACCGGCATGATCTCCGCGATGCTGCTGCACATCGCCGGCGCGACGGACCACGCCATCATCGATGACTACGCGGCCGGGTGGCGTGGCGCAGCGGCGCATGCCGGGCACGCCTGGGTCTATGACCCCGACCAGGGCAACTGGCGCGAGCACCAGCAGGAGCCGACAGGCGCGGAGGACGTGGAACGTCAGTTGGCGGACAGGACGCCCGCTGTGCGCGAGTGGATCGCGACGTTCGACGCGACCGACCTGCTGGCACCCGCCGAACTGCACGGGATCAGAGCGCTGCTGACTCCTGCCGCTCCGTAGGCAGCGCACGGCATACAAGCATGATTGCCACCCAGGTACCGTGCGATCGCCACGCGGCCAGCAACAGCGCACGAGTGCAAAGATCGGATGCCCGCTCGTCGGCACTGCAGGAAGCCTCGGCCTTGCCGAGGCTGGTCACCGCCGGTGACGAGCTCGGTCCGGCCATCGCGCATCAACGCGTCAGACGTGCGCACGCTGCCGGTCGTGGCACCGAAAGGCTACCCGGCACGCACAACAATGAGCCGGAGTTGACCCTGGGCGCGCACTGCCGGCGGCAGTTGCGGACGTTCTCTGGCCGGATGGTCATGCCACAATCCCGCCCATGCACGAGGTCGTTGTCGCGGCGCTGGTTCGCGAAGGTCGGGTCCTGCTCGTCCACCGAAGTCCGAACCGCCGTGCCTACCCGGGCGTGTGGGATCTGCCCGGCGGACACATCGAGACGGGCGAGACGGAGCTGGCCGCGCTCGCCAGGGAGATGCACGAGGAACTGGGCGTGCGGATAGCAACCGGCTCGGCGATCCATCTGTGCCGGCTGGACGCGGGCCGCGGAGGGGAGTCGGTACGCCTCAGCGCCTGGCTCGTCCGCGAGTGGGAAGGGACACCGGCAAACACCGCTCCCGATGAACATGACGAGATCCGTTGGTTCCGGCCTGAGCAGTTGCCTCCGGTCGCCCACGAGCTCCTGGGCACGGCGATCGTGGAAGCGATGCGGGGTGCCCCAGGCCCGCACGGCCCGCGGACGAACGGCCGCACAACTGTGCCCGAAATGCGGAATTAATCCCATCCGCCGGGTTTGGTCAGCACTCGCCTGTTTTGGCTCACGTCGGAGGTGCCACGGCAGCGCTGCCGTGGCGGACGACGGGGGATCACCATGCTCAAGCACAAGTCGACGCGGATCGCTCGCATCGACCGGCGTCTTTCGCTGTCAAGAGCGGGTGAACTTGGTCGCATGCATAAGCCACTTCTATAAGTACGTGATACGAATGAGACATGCCCGCCGCTCGTACCGCATTGGACCCTGCGCGTCTGACGGTCGCCGTCGAACGCGTCTTCAGCCTCCTGCGGCAGGGCAACCCCCCGAACGACATCAGCCTCACGGCCGCCTCGACGCTGCGGCGCCTGGAGCGCGCCGGGCCGCGGCGGCTCACCGAGCTCGCCACCGCGGAGGGCGTCACCCAGCCCGCCATGACCCAGCTCGTCCAGCGCCTGGAGCGGGAGGGGCTGGCCGACCGGGCCGCCGACCCCGCCGACGGCCGGGTCGTGCTGGTACGGATCACCCGGGCCGGGTCCGAGCTGCTCGAGCGCCGCCGTTCGGTGCGCGCCGGGCACCTCGCCGCCCTGCTGGTCGATTTGTCCGAAGACGACGAGGCGCTGATCGCGGCCGCGCTGCCGGCGCTGGAGAGGCTCGCCAAGTGACCGACACCCTCGAGGCGGCCGGAGGCGGCAAGTCCGGCTTCCGGGGCGCCCTGTCGGGCGGCTCCGACCACCCGCACTACAAGTGGGTGGCGCTGTCCAACACCACCCTCGGCATGCTGATCGCGACGATCAACTCCTCGATCGTGCTCATCTCGCTGCCGGCCATCTTCAACGGCATCCACCTCAACCCGCTCGCCCCCGGCAACGTGTCCTACCTGCTGTGGATGCTGATGGGGTACATGCTCGTCAGCGCCGTGCTCGTGGTGACCCTGGGCCGGCTGGGCGACATGTACGGCCGGGTGCGCATCTACAACCTCGGCTTCGCGCTGTTCACGGTGACCTCGATCGCGCTGTCGCTGGACCCGTTCGACGGGGGCGGCGGCGCCATGTGGCTCATCGGCTGGCGCGTGCTGCAGGCCGTCGGCGGCGCGATGCTCATGGCCAACTCGGCCGCCATCCTCACCGACGCCTTCCCGGCCGCCCAGCGCGGCATGGCCCTCGGCGTCAACATCGTGGCCGGCATCGCGGGCTCGTTCATCGGCCTGGTGCTCGGCGGCCTGCTCGCCGAGTGGAACTGGCGAGCCATCTTCTGGGTCAACGTGCCCATCGGCGTCGTCGGCACGATCTGGGCGTACCGCAGCCTGCATGACACCGGCCTGCGCCGGCCCGGGCGCATCGACTGGTGGGGCAACCTCACGTTCGCGGCCGGGCTGACCGCGGTCCTGGCCGGGATCACGTACGGCATCCAGCCGTACGGCGGCCACAGCCAGGGCTGGACCAACCCGTGGGTGCTGACCGGCCTCATCGGCGGCGTGGCGGTCCTGGGCGTCTTCACGTGGATCGAGCGGCACGTGGCGGAGCCGATGTTCCCGCTCGGCCTGTTCAAGATCCGGGCGTTCGCGTACGGCAACATCGCCGGCCTGCTCGCCGCGATCGCCCGCGGCGGCCTGCAGTTCATGCTCATCATCTGGCTGCAGGGCATCTGGCTGCCGCTGCACGGGTACACGTACGAGTCCACGCCGCTGTGGGCGGGCATCTACCTCCTGCCGCTCACCGTCGGCTTCCTCGCGGCCGGGCCGATCGCGGGGCACCTCTCGGACAAGTACGGCACCCGGCTCTTCGCGGCGTTCGGCCTGATCGTCATGGCGCTGTCCTTCGGCGGCCTGCTCATCCTGCCGACCGACTTCAGCTACTGGGCCTTCGCGCTGCTGGTGTTCCTCAACGGCCTCGGCGGCGGGCTCTTCGCGGCCCCGAACACCTCGCTGATCATGTCCAGCGTCCCGGCGCACCTGCGCGGCGCGGCGTCGGGCATGCGGGCCACGTTCCAGAACGCGGGCATGGTGCTGTCGATCGGCGTGTTCTTCTCGCTCATGATCGCCGGGCTGTCGACGTCGCTGCCCGACTCGCTCAACAACGGCCTGACCGCGCAGGGCGTCCCGCCCGAGGCGGCGCACCAGATCGCCGGCCTGCCGCCGGTGGGCACGCTGTTCGCGGCGTTCCTCGGCTACAACCCGATCCAGTCGCTGCTCGGCCCCGACCTGCTGGGCCGGCTGCCGGCGGCGAACGCGGCCACGCTCACCGGCCGGGAGTTCTTCCCGCACCTGGTGTCCGGTCCCTTCCACGACGGACTGGTCATCGTGTTCTGGCTGGCGATCGGCATGGCCCTGATCGGCGCCCTGGCCTCCCTCGTGAAGCCGGTCAAGCACCAGGACGAGCCGGTCGCCCGGTAGCTCCCTCCTGTGGGAAGGCGTCGCCGGTTCTGCCACGGGCCGGCGCGCCGCCGCGGACGGGCCGATCACCCCGGGGAGTGGGGTGCTCGGCCCGTCCGTTGTATCCGCTCCCGGAGGAAGGCCCGCTCCACGGCGTTGTCGCAGCGCTCCAGGGCCTCGGCGTACGCGGCCCGGGCCCCCTCGGCGTCGCCCAGGCGGTGCAGCAGGCCGGCGCGGGCGGCCGGGAGGTAGTGGTACCCGGCGAGGCGCGGGTCGGCCGCGAGCCCGTCGAGGATCCCGAGGGCGCGTTCGGGGCCGTGGACCATGGCCACCACCACCGCCCGGT
This sequence comes from Dactylosporangium sp. NPDC049140, assembly GCF_040648435.1. NCBI lineage: Bacteria > Bacillati > Actinomycetota > Actinomycetes > Micromonosporales > Micromonosporaceae > Dactylosporangium > Dactylosporangium sp. NPDC049140. The sequence continues at coordinate 27,805 of NZ_JBEZDS010000078.1, forward strand.
TGAGCGCCACGACCGGGGACGGCCAGGCGGCCAGCAGCAGGTCGTACACGGCCAGCAGCTGCCGCCAGTCGGTCTCGGCGTAGCTGGGGGCCTCGGTGTACAGGGCGGCGATCGTGGCCTGCAGCGCGAAGCGGCCCGGGCGGCCGCCGCGCAGGGCCGCGCGCACCAGGGCCAGGCCCTCCTCGATCCGCCCGCGGTCCCAGCGGCCGCGGTCCTGCTCCTCCAGCAGCAGCAGCCGGCCGTCGCCGGCCAGGCGGGTGGCCCGCCGGGCGTCGTGCAGCAGCATCAGGGCGAGCAGGCCGGTCGCCTCGCGCTCGTCGGGCATGAGGGCGCACAGGGTGCGGGCCAGGTCGACGGCGCGCTCGACGAGGTCGTCGCGCAGCAGGGCGTCGCCGGTCGGGGCCGCGTGGCCGGTGGTGAACACCAGGTGCACGACGGTGAGCACGGCGTCGAGGCGGTCGGGCAGCTCCTCCGCCGCGGGCACCCGGTACGGGATGCGGGCGGCGGCGATCTTCTTCTTGGCCCGCGTGACGCGGGCGGCCATGGTGGGCTCGCCGACCAGGAACGCGTGGGCGATCTCGGCCGTGGTGAGCCCGCACACGAGCCGCAGGGTGAGCGCGAGCTGGGCCTCGCGGGCCAGCGCGGGGTGGCAGCACGTGAAGACCAGCCGGAGGCGCTCATCCGGAATTTCCGACATTTCGCCCATTTCCGGTATGTCGGCCTCTTCGGGAATTACGAGGAGCGGCAGCTTGCTCCGCAGCGTGGCCGCCCGGCGGTGGGCGTTGAGGGCACGGCGCTGGGCCGCGGTCGTCAGCCAGGCGCCGGGGTTGTCCGGCACCCCCTGGCGCAGCCACGCGTCAAGCGCGGACACGTACGCGTCCTGCACGCACTCCTCGGCGAGGTCCAGGTCGCGGGCGACGCGCACCGTCGCGGCGAGCACGCGGGCCCACTCGCGGCGGTGCGCGTCGGCGATCGCCGACCGGACGTCCGACGGCTCCGGCAACGCTTACTCGAAGACCATCACCGGGCGCACCTCGACACCGCCGAAGCGGGCCGGGCACAGCTTGGCGATCTCGAGGGCGTGGTCGAGGTCCTTGGCGTCGATCAGGTAGTAGCCGCCGAGGACCTCCTTGGTCTCCACGAACGGGCCGTCGGTGACGACGTCGCCGCGGATGGAGGTGGCGCTGCCGGTGTCCCGCAGCGCGTTGCCGCCGGCCAGGGTGCCGCCGAGCTCGCCGACCTGCTCGGCGAAGCGGTTGTGGGCGTCCATGACCTCCTGGTACACCTGCGGGCTCGCCGTGGCGTAGCCGTTCTCGTCCTCGTAGATCAGGATCAGGTACTGGCTCATCGCGGTCTCCATTTGGCAAAGGTGTGTACTGACACTCCTACGTCAAACGGGCCTCGACGGAATCGACAACGCGGCTCGACTTTTCCTTCCTCGTGTACAGCAGCGCCCCGGCCGCGATCACGAGCGTGCCGAGCACGTACCAGCCGGTGACGAGCATGAGCCCGACCGAGGACACGAGCGCCGCGATCGCGCACGCCCGGGCCCCGCGGCGCAGCAGCTTGACGGCGGCGGCCGAGCCCAGCAGGTACACCAGGACGAAGGAGCCGCTCGTGAGCAGGACGAGCGCGCGGGTGCCGGTGCCGGTGCCGGTGACCACGACCAGCGACACGGCGCCGAGCGCGGCCACGACGAGCAGGCTGCGGCGGGGCACCGCGCCCGGGGCGGCCCCGCGGCCGAACCAGGCCGGCAGCGCGCCGTCGCGGCCGAGGGCGGCGCCGAGCTTGGCCGCGCCGGCGTAGTAGGCGTTCATCGTGCCGAGCGTGAGCAGCACCGCGGCGCCGGCGGCGATGGTGCGCACCTGGCCGCCGACGCCGATGGCGAGCAGCTCGGCCAGGGGCGCGCCGCCGGCCTTGGGGTCGGCGGCGAGCCCGGGGCCGAGCACCAGGACGCTGGCGGCGGCGATGCCCAGGTACAGCACGGCCACCACGACCAGGGCGATCGCCGTGGCGCGGGGCAGGTCGCGGCCGGGGTGGCGGAAGTCCGCGGCCAGGGACGTGACCGCCTCCCAGCCGGCGAAGCCCCAGACCAGCACGGCGGCGGCGGGGCCGATCGCCCACCAGCCGTGCGGCGCGAACGGGTGCAGGTTCGCGGCCCGGGCGTGCGGCAGGGCGGTGATCGTGGCGGTGAGCAGCAGCGCGACGAGCAGCGCGGCGAGGCCGAGCTGGAGGCGCCCGGAGACGCGCACGCCGCCGAGGTTGCCGGCCGTCACCACGAGCATCAGCCCGGCGGCGGTCGCGACGGTCGTGGTGGTACCGCCGCCGAGCGCGGCCGCGACGTAGGCGCCGCCGAACAGCGCCGCGGCCGGCGCGCCGACCGGGATCGCGAAGTAGAACGACCAGCCGACCACGGCCGCGGCCCGGGGTCCGAACGCGCGCCGGGCGTAGGTGGCCACGCCGCCGGCGTCGGGGTAGCGCGCCCCGAGGGCGGCGAAGGTGGCGGCGAGCGGCACGGACAGCGCGACGAGGGCGGCCCAGGCGATCAGGGAGGCGGGCCCGGCGGTCTGCGCGGCGAGCGCGGGCAGCGCGATCACGCCGGTGCCGAGCACGGCCCCGATCGAGAGCGCGGCGCCCTGCGGAACGGTCATCACGACAATGATCTTCCCGGTCCGGTACCGGCGGCCCCAGTGGCAGGAATGCCGTTCTGCGATAGATTTCTGCCATGAGTCGCCACGTCGTGGGCGTAGCCGTCACCGCCGACATGCCGGTGTTCGAGCTCGCCGTGCCGTGCGAGGTGTTCGGCGTCGACCGGACCGACCTCGCCGACCCCTGGTACGAGCTGCGCTTCGCCGCCTCGGACCCGGGCCGCCACGCCGCCCGCTCGGGCCTGAGCATCGACGCGCCGTACCCGCTGTCGTCGCTGCCCGACGCCGACACCGTGATCCTGCCGGCGTTCTCGCGGGCCCGGCAGATCGAGCCGCCGGAGGACCTCGTCGCCGCGGTGCGCGACGCCCACGCCCGCGGCAAGCGGATCGTGGCCATCTGCACCGGCGCCTACGTGCTGGCCGCGGCGGGCCTGCTCGACGGGCGCCGCGCCACCACGCACTGGATGAACGCCTTCGACTTCGCCCAGCGCTACCCGCGCGTGACCTTCGACCCGGACGTGCTCTACACCGAGGAGGGCAACCTCTTCACCTCGGCCGGCACGGGCGCGGCGATCGACCTGTGCCTGCACCTGGTGCGCCTCGACCACGGCGCGGCGGTCGCCAACGAGGTCGCCCGCCGCATGGTGGTGCCGCCGCACCGCGACGGCGGGCAGTCCCAGTTCGCGACGGCCCCGCCGCGCCCGCGTGGCCACGACGGCCTCGGCGGCGCCCTGGACTGGGCCCGCCGCCGCCTCGACCAGCCGCTGACCGTCGCCGACCTGGCCCGGGAGGCACGGCTGAGCCCGCGCACGTTCGCCCGCCGCTTCCGCGAGAGCCTGGGGACGAGCCCGCTGCAGTGGCTGGTGGGGCAGCGGGTGCGCCTGGCCCAGGAGCTGCTGGAGACGACCGACGAGTCGATCGAGCGGATCGCGCACCGGACCGGCTTCGGCACCCCGGCGAACCTGCGCATCCACTTCGCGCGGCAGACGAGCGTGACCCCGACGACGTACCGCCAGGTCTTCCACCGCTGACGCCTCAGCCTTCGAGGGTCAGGGCGACCTCCCGGTAGCGCGACGCCGGCACGAGGTGGACCCCGTCGAAGGCGCCGGTCTCGCGCAGGGCCGCCACCCGGTCGCAGGCCTCGGCCACGCCGGCCCGCGGGTCGGCGGCGACCCGGTCGACCAGGGCGGCCGGGATGTCGATGTCGGGGATGGTGGCCGCCAGCCGGCGGGCCATCGCCGCGCTGGCCAGAACCAGGACGCCCGCGTACACCTTCTGGGTCAGCGCCGTCTCCTCGCGCCAGCGCAGCAGGGCACCGGTGTCGAAGCTCATCTGGGCGAAGACGAAGTCGGCCTCGCGCTTCCAGGCCGGCACCTTGCGCAGCCCGGCCGCGACGCCGATGCGCGGCGGGCGGAAGCCGTCGCGCTCCCCCATGGCCCGCGCCTCGGCGATCATCGTGCGGACCGTGAGCTCGCTGGTGCGCGTGCCGGCCGTCGGCTGGTCGCCGTGCACGAAGAGGAACTCGTGCACGCCGTAGGCCGCGGCCGTCAGCAGGTCGCGGTGCAGGCCCAGGAGATTGCGGTCGCGCGAGTTGAGGCAGGCGATGCTGCGCCCGCCCATCGCGGCCACCTCGTGCGCCACGGCGACGCTGGACACCGTGGCGCGGCCGATGTGGTTGTCGGGGATGAGGAACGCGTCGGCCACCGGGGCGAGGACGCCGATCTGGTGCCGCACGTGCCGCAGATCCGGGTGCGTCGGCGGCTCGATCTCGCAGACGACCTCGAACTCGTCGGCCATGCTGCTAGTTCAGCACGGAATCAGCTCGGTCCGGCGCGCCTTCACCCGGGTGCCGTCGGTCAGGGCCACCTCGACCCGGCCCACCATGTCGGTGTCGCCGAAGGCGTAGATCTCCTTGCCGTCGTGCTCGGCGAGCTCCGCGTGGCTCGGCCGCAGCACCCATTTTCAACTCGTGCGATCTGCCCGATTTACCCGTTTTAGCCATAATGTCCACGGTACGGGCTGGGGCCGCCCCGCGCGGGTAAGCGCGCGGGGCCGGCGCCGTGTGTCAGCCTTCGCGGGTGAGCTGGTCGCGCAGCGACCTGAGCGCCCCGGCCAGCAGCCGCGACACGTGCATCTGGGAGATGCCCAGCTCGGCCGCGATCTGGGACTGGGTCAGGTTGCCGTGGAACCGCATCGCGATGAT
>NZ_JBEZDS010000079.1:0-31533 GCF_040648435.1 Dactylosporangium sp. NPDC049140
GGCCAATCCTTCATCCCTCGCACAGCATCGCATTCAGAAAACTCTCCTACGTAGAGCCCCTTTCAGCGTTCGTGGCGCACCTTGATCTTTAACCTCGGGTGGGGTGACATCGACCCCGGCTGATCATGGGTGCGGCCCTTGATCGATCATTCCTCTTGTCTAGGGAAGAAGATCCGATCAAGGGCTGCGGAGGATCAGTGTGCCTGATGGTGGGCGTGGTGGTGCGGGTGGGGATCTGGGCTGGTTCCGCGGAGCGTTGTATCGCTGTCTGACGGCTCGTGCCGATGCGTTGTTCGAGCTGGCGGACGCGGTGTTGTGCGCGGACGGGCCGGTGCGGTCGCTGCCGGGGTTGTCGCTGGTCGCAGAGCACCGTCGTGGACACGGCGCGCTGTATGACGCCCTCGGTGCTGGTCGGGTGGATGTGGATCGGCTGCGCACGGCGGTGGCGTCGGTGCCGTTGCCCCGGGCCGGCGACGGCCGGATCGTGCTCGCGCTGGATGTCACCTGCTGGCTTCGGCCGGAGGCGGGCACCGTGCCGGAGCGGATCTTGTGCCACACGTACGGCCGGGCGAAGGATCAGCACATCGGGGTGCCGGGCTGGCCGTACTCGTTCGTGGTGGCGTTGGAGACCGGCCGCAGTTCCTGGACCGCGCCGTTGGACGCGGTGCGCCTGACACCGGGCGCTGATCTGGCCGTGGTCACCGCCGGGCAGGTCCGTGGCGTGCTCGCCCGGCTGATCGCCGCGGGGCACTGGCGGCCTGGTGACCCGCAGATGTGGGTGGTGATGGACGCTGGCTATGACGCCGCCCGCCTGGCCTGGCTGCTGCGGGATCTGCCGGTGCGGGTCCTGGCCCGGCTGCGCCGGCAGTTGGATGCGCTCACCGCCATCATGGCCGACACCACCACCGACAGCGAACGCGACGTTCTGCTCCGGCAAGCCGAGATGATCCAGCGATCGGCGCAGGAGAGCGTTCCGGACGAGCCAGATCTGGCCGACGTGCGCGGCAGGTACGAAGCCGCTCTTGCCGCGCACGCGCGGAAAACGCTGTCATGAGCATCCGGCCCGAGGGGCGGATACCTGCGGAACCCCGGCGCATGCCCCGATGGGGTGGCTCAACGTGCGGTGGTCGACGCCTGCCACCGCGGTCGCAGCGAGTCATCCTTCGGGTCGTGCCGGATCAGGGTGTTGTACCAGCCGAGCAGCAGCGCACCCACCACGGCGATGATCGCGTTGGCCACCCCGGGATGCACCATCGCAACCACGATGAACGCGGTGAGCCATACGGCGATCAGAACCGCATCGAGAATCCTGCCAGGCGGCATCTGCCTCTCCCTCCGTCCAGACCCGGGAAGACGGCCGGCGGATCGACGCCGGCCAGGCACGTCACGGGACCCCGCCGCCCGCCGGCCCCTGCTGCGCGCAGGACAGACCGGCCAGTGGTGAAGAGGAAGGCGGCGGCGCTCATGATCAGCTCCCACGGTGGTGGAATCGCCGACCAGGCTTCCCGGCACGCCTAACGCCAGGCTACTGCTCAACCGAGAGTTGTCGATGCAGTCGTGGACACCGATGCGAGCTGCTCGGGCTGCTGGTCCGCGACGCCGACTCGACCGGGATCGGCGGCCTCCTCGCGTCATCCCGCTGATCTTCACCAGCTCCACGTGACCGCGGCGTCACCCCCGATGAACTAACGCTGAAGGGCATCAAGGTTCGCACGGGCGAACGCCGCCTTCACCGCCGCGGAGAGCGCGGCGATGTCGTACGCGCCGTGGTGGCGCCGGCCGTTGATGAAGAAGGTCGGGGTTTCGGACACGCTGCTGAGGTCGGCCGAGTCGATGTCCTCGGCGATCCGGTCGGCGCCCTTGCGCTCGGCGAGGTGCTCCCGGAACCGGTTCAGGTCTAGGCCGAGCTGTTCGGCGTAGCGCATCATGTCGGTTGGCCTGAGCGTGTCCTGGTGCGTGAAGAGCAGGTCGTGCAACTGCCAGAACGCACCCTGCTCCCCAGCTGCCTCGGCCGCCTCGGCGGCGAGCTGAGCATGCGGGTGGACGTCGTTCAGCGGCAGGTGTCGCCAGACGTACCGGACGTTGGTGAAGTCGGCCAGCAGCTCCCGGACCACCGGCTCGGCCTGCCCGCAGTAGGGACACTCGAAGTCGCCGTACTCCACGACCGTCACCAGCGCTTCGCGGGGCCCACGCACGTGGTCGCGCTCCGGATCGACCGGGACCACCAGGTCGACGATCCCCTCCGCGGTGCCCAGCAGGGCACGGGCACGCCGCGCCGGTGGGAGCCGGGCAGCGAGGCGGAACACCAGCCAGGTGACGACGGACGAACCGACCGTCGCGGCGAGGATGCCGAGCTTCGCCTCGTCCAGGGCGGGACCGCTCAGCGCGTGGGTGGCGATCAGGAGGGCGATGGTGAACCCGACACCGGAGATCGTGCCCACCCCGGTAACGGCGGCCCAACCGACGGGCGGCCGGAACCGCTTGCGGCTGAACCAGGCCACCAGCCACGACGTGGCGACGATTCCGACCGGCTTGCCGACGAGGTACGCCACCAGGACACCGAGCGTGACCGGGGAGGTGACCGCCTTGGCCAGGACCTCGCCGTCGATCACGATCCCGACATTGGCCAGCACGAACAGCGGCACGATGAAATAGCTCGCCCACGGCTGGTAGAGGTGCTGCAGCCGCTCGTTCGGCGACAGCGCCGAGGCCAGCCCGGCCCGAACCGAACTGGCGAACTGCGGGGTGGGTTGCTCCCGGAAGAGACGGAACAGGTCGCTCACCCGCTGCAACTCTGTGCGGCCGGGAGCATAGGCGTAGGTGACCAGCCCCACCACGACCGGGTCGACACCGGATTCCGAGACCGCGAGCCAGGCCGCCACCCCCAGCAGCGCGTACACCGGCCCGTACCGTACGCCCCACGCCCGGACGAGCAGGACGACGCCGAAGATTCCCGCCGCGGCGAGCAACGCCGCCATCGAAGGATGTTCCGGATAGGCGATCGCCAGCACTGCGATCGCGACCAGGTCGTCCACGACGGAGACCGTCAGCAGGAAGCCCCGCAACCGGCCACGACCACGTACATCCGCGCCGACCTCGAAGCCGTCGCCGCCGCCCTGGCCGCGATGACCGGCCGGCCACACCCTCTCGCACAGCCCATCGACAGTCGCCTGGGTGGTCTAGCGAGGCCTTGAACACGATCGAGTCGCAGCACTGCGGCCCCCGTACAACGCCGTTCTCGTCGTCGACCCGGCTGGGCTGCCCGCCAGAACGTGTTGGCGACACGGTGTGCAGTCCTTACCGATGCGCGAGCTCCGGCGTCTGGAGGTAGAACGCGGTCCCGGACTCGCCGGCGATGGTGAGCTCGAACCACCGCTTGTCGACCCAGGCGAACTGGGTCACAAGCGCCGGAGGCTCCTTGCCCTGCTGCCGCGTGATAGTTCGGACAAGCCGCAGCTGGGCGAGCGCCCGGCGCCCGGGTGCCCGCTACCTTCGTCGTGGTGGTCCTCGCGCTCGCGGTTACGGGCGTAGTGAGCGCGAAACTGGGCGGGGCGGGCCTCGGCCGTGCCGTCTGCCGGCCTGTCGCCGGTGGCGCACTGGCCATGGCCATCACCTTCGGCGTCGAACAGCTCGTAGGCGCAACTGTGATCTGAACGACGGCCGCGTGCGGCGAGGGTCACAGGTCGGTGACAAGAGCGAGGGTTCGCTGGAACTGATCTCCCGGGTGGCCGATCGTCCGGTCGTACTGACGGGGCTGGGCGAGCCGCGCCGACGGTGGCGGCGCCGCCGGCCGGTGCAGGCTTCACGAGGCGTTCCTCAGCGTTCTCCGATGTTCGGCGGGAGAGGCTTGGTCCACACACCATGGTGGCCGCGGCTCGCCGGAGGAGAGTTCCATGACGATCACACGCCATGTCGGACGGGCGCATGTCCCGGCACCGGTACCGTCCCGTCGGGTACCGGCACGTCCAGTGCCGAAGCGGTGGTGGAAGGATGTCGCCGGCTCCGCCGCTCTGCTGAGCATCGCGGCGGTGATGACCCTGTGGCTGGCGGGCGGCGGGTTGCGTGAACTCGGGGCCCAGGGCGGTGCGGCAACGTCGACCGGCCGGGTGACCGGCCTGGTGGCCTCGGACCTGCTGCTGTTGCAGGTGCTGCTGATGGCCCGGATTCCCTGGGTGGAGCGCAGCTACGGGCAGGACACCCTCGCGCGCCGGCACCGGCTGGTCGGGTTCGTGTCGTTCTGGCTGATGCTCGCCCATGTCGTGCTCGTCACAGTGGGATATGCGCAGTCGGGGCGTACCGGATTCCTCGGCACGGCGTGGGACCTGGTGGTGACGTACCCCGGGATGCTGCTCGCCGCGGCTGGAACGGCGTTGCTGGTGCTGGTGGTGGTGCTGTCGATACGCGCGGCGCGGCACCGTCAGCGGTACGAGACCTGGCATCTCATCCATCTGTACGCGTATCTGGGTGTCGGTCTCGCGCTACCGCATCAACTGTGGGCAGGCGCTGACTTCACCGCGTCCGCGCCGGCCCGGGTCTTCTGGTGGTCCATCTACGGCGCGACCCTGGCCGCGGTGCTGGTCTTCAGGGTTGGTATGCCGGTCTGGCGGTCGGTGTACCACCGGCTCCGGGTGACCGCGGTCGTGCCGGAGGCGCCGGGGGTGGTGTCCGTCCACCTGCGCGGCCGCCGACTCGACCGGCTGCCGGTGCGTGCCGGACAGTTCTTCCTCTGGCGGTTCCTCGACGGTCCCGGATGGTCGCGCGCGAACCCGTACACCCTGTCCGCGGCACCACGCACGGATCAGCTGCGGATCACGGTGAAGGATCTCGGCGACGGCAGCGGCCGGGTCGCGTCGCTTCGGCCGGGAACACGGGTCCTGATCGAGGGGCCGTTCGGCGTGATGACGGCCGCCCGTCACCGCCGCCACAAGGTGCTGCTGATCGCCGCTGGCGTCGGCATCACCACCATGCGCGCACTCCTGGACGACCTGGTGCCCGCCGCGGCGACGACGACACTGCTGTACCGGATCGGCCGGCACGAGGAACCGGTGTTCCAGGCCGAACTTGACGCGTTCGCGCGGCGGCGTGGCGTCCGTGTGGTCTATCTGCGAGGCAGCCGGCCGGCCCGCGGCTCATGGCTTCCCGCGCAGTACGCCCACGTCGCGGAGCTCGAAGCGCTGCGGCAGTTGGTGCCGGACATCGCCGAACACGAGGCGTACCTCTGCGGGCCACCTCCCTGGATGGACGCCGCCCGCACGACGCTGCGGCAGGCCGCCGTCCCCGCAGACCACATCCACCTCGAGGAGTTCGCGTGGTGACCGGGCGCAGCCGGCCGAGGCAGCATGGGAAGCGCCGCATCACGCTGATGATCGTGTCGACGTTCGCCGCGGTCGTCCTGCTCTTCAGCTACCGCACCAGCACTCAGGGGCCCGGCACCGGGCCGGGAACGCCGTCCGCCGCAGCGCAACGCCCCGGCATCGTCGCCGCGACACCTGCGCAGTCCGGCGCCGGCGGTACGACGTCGTCCTCGCCGCCGAACTCCCTCACCGTCAACGGCACGACAGCGCATACGCGCTACGGCCCGGTCCAGGTCCAGGTCCAGATCACCGGCGGGAAGATCACCGACGTCACGACGCTGCAACACCCGTCCGGCGACCGCCGCAACGAGCAGATCAGCTCCTACGCCCTGCCGCAGCTGCGCACTGAGGCGCTCAGCGCCCAGAATGCGCACATCGACACCGTCAGTGGCGCTACCTACACCAGCGACGGATACATCGAATCCCTGCAGGCCGCTCTCGACGCCGCCCACGTCGGATGAGCCCGCGACCGAGCCGCCGGCCAGCGCAGCAGGTGCGGGCCGGGCACCGGGAGCAGGGCGAACTGCTGCCTCATGGACGCCGGCCCGCGGCTATGGCGGACCCAACGGTTCGGCGGCTCGCGATCGGGCTGCGGGCCGCCGGAACTCGACGGCTATTTACCGCCAGGCCGGCCCGGACCCTCCTTGGTAGGGGTGGAGCTGAAGTTGCCGGTCCAGCTGGCTTTGGCGCCGGAATCACCGATCCGGTAGATGTCGTACACAGCGCCACCAGCGGCGAGCACCGCGAACACGACGATCACGATCGTCACGGCCCTCGACGCCGGGGCGAGCACAGCCCGCCGGGACGTTACCGGGCGGGTCAGCGTCGCCGTGGACACCCCCGAACGCGGCGAGTCCTCCATCTCCGAAGCGCTGGCCGCGGTGACGGTCGCGACAGCCGCATCCTCCCGGCCCCGCCACCAGACGATCAACGCCAGGACGACGACCGGGACGGTGACGAACAATGCGGTGTCGCCGAGTTCGGTGTGATCGTGCAGCAGCTCGCTGGACGGCACCCGGCGTTCCAGCCACTCCCCGGCATCCGTGGTGATCGGCACCAGGACCAGCACGCCCAGCGACAACAGGGCGTTCGGCCCGGCGAGCCGGCGGCGCGCCGCCGGCCAGACCGCGGTCAGCACCAGCAATCCCGCAGCCAGCGGCAGCAGCACGACGATGGCGTGCACGAGCAGAATATGGGCCGGCAGGCCGTTCAACGTGGTCAAGACTATCCCTCCAGGAAATGTACCCGGCTCGTCGGAGCAGGGCCCGCCGGAGCCGTTTCTCGGACCGGCACCGCAATTACCGCGCATCGGGTGAAAGCGTAGGATCCGTATTCTCAGAGTCCTCTGATGCTCGCGTGGAGACACTGGATTCTCCAAACCCGGCGCCGCCGACAGCGGAAGCCGCCAGCCGGAGCGTTCGGGCGTAGCGGCCGCCCGGCGGCGCGCCACCGATTGCCCAACTCCGAGGAGGCCCGGATGCCAGCGCCGCGAACGTATGGGCGATCACCTCACCCGCACAACGTGACGCCGTCGAACCGCGCTTCGAGCGTGGCGGCATGACCGGCTCGCTCAACCGGGGCCACATCCTGATCGTGGAAGACGACCGTGACGTCGGCACCATGCTGCAGCGCCTGTTCCGCAGCGAGGGATATGCCGCCGACCTCGCACCGGACGGCCAAGCCGGCCTGCACCACGCCCTGAGCCGCGCCTACGACGCGATGATCATCGACCGCGGGCTTCCGGCCATCGAGGGCGTGGACCTGCTCGGCCGGTTGCGCCGATCCGGGATAAGCACCCCGACGCTGATCCTGACCGCCTTGGGCACCCTCGCCGACCGTGTCGCCGGGCTCGACGCCGGCGCCGAGGACTACCTGGTCAAACCCTTCGAGATCGACGAACTCCTCGCCCGCGTCCGCGCGCTGCTGCGCCGCCACCCCGCCGCGACCCGCACCCTGGCAATCGGGACGGCCAAGTTCGACCTGGTCGCCCGGACCGTGTCCAGGGATGACGGATCAACGGCGGCGCTGTCCGGCCGGGAGGCCGACCTGCTCCGGCTGCTCGCCGAGCACCCGTCGCGCCCGTTCAGCCGCGACGAGATCGTGTCGCAAGTCTTCCCCGACGCCGCCGCCGACTCGCTCGTGGACACGTATGTCTACTACCTGCGCCGCAAACTCGGCGCGGGCGCCGTGACCACCGTCCGCGGCGTGGGCTACCGGCTCGGCGACCTGTGATCCGCGCCATCCGGTTCCCGCGCGACCCCGACCGGCAGCTGGTCCACCGGGCCCGCCGCATCCTGGCCGTCCAGACCGCGGCGGCGATCGCGGTGACCATCCTCATCGTCGGCGTGCTGGCCATGGTCGTCGTGACCCGCAGCCAGCGGGCCGCCGCCCAGGCGCTGCTGCGGCAGACCGCCGCCACGGCCGAGGATGTCACCGACCCTCCACCGGACGTCTGGCTCTTCGAGCTGCACGACGACGACACGCTCACCGGCACCGCCGACCCGCCCTACGGGCTCCCGGACCGCGCCGCCCTCGGCCGGGTCCACGCCGGCGGCCCGACCGAGACCCGGTCCGTTGACATCGACGGTGACGACTACCTCATGCTGACCCGGCAGCGGGACGCCACCACGATCCAGGTGATCGTCGGACAGCACCGGCAGGAGACCGACCAACGTCGGCTGCTCACGGCCCTGATCCTCGCGGAACTCGCCGGGCTCGTCGTGGCGATCCTCTTCGCCTCCCTCCTTGCCCGCCGGGCGACCGCACCCCTCGGCGATGCGCTCGCCCGGCAGCGGCAGTTCGTCGCCGACGCCAGCCACGAACTGCGCGCACCCCTCACGCAACTGCACACCCGCGCCCAACTCGTCGAACGGGACATCCGATCCGGCGCGACCGCCGCCGACATCACCGACGACATCAGCCGGCTTGTCGTTGGCACCCGTCACCTCGGCGAGGTCGTCGACGACCTCCTGCTCTCCACCCAGCTGCGGCGCCGCGCCGACACCGTCGCCGACGTGGACCTCGCCGCGGTCATCGCGGACGTGATCACCGGACAATCGACGCGAGCCGCCGAAGACGAGGTCGACCTCACCCTCGTCCCCGACCCGGCCGGCCCGTCGATCGTGCGCGGCCGGGAGGCAGCCCTGCGCAGAGTCCTGACCGCCCTCGCCGACAACGCGCTCAGCCACACCGCGCCCGGCGGCCACGTCACGTTCGAACTCTCCGCGCAGGACCACGGAAGCCAGGTCGTCCTCGTGGTCCGCGACGACGGAACCGGGTTCGACCCCGCCGACGCCGGACGACTGTTCGCCCGGTTCGCCCGCGCCGGCCACGACGACCACCGCCGATTCGGGCTCGGTCTCGCGCTCGCGCAGGAAGTCATCGCCGGCCACGGCGGCACCATCGACGCCACCGGCCAACCCGGAGTAGGAGCGGCCTTCACCATCCGCCTACCGGCAGCTCACCCCTGACGCCTCCTGAAGCTTCGCCCCGGCACTACGCTGTCATAGCGTCGTGCCGCTCTGGCGTGTGGTGTACGACGGCGACCGGCGTGAGGCAACCAAATCCGGACCACGACACGCGGCGCCGCCAGGACGGCGACGACCCCACCACGGTCGCGTAGCCGGCGTGGAAGGCGCCGCATACTGCGACCGGTAGCCCGCTGACCGGTCAGCTCACGGAAACGCCGATGAGGTGCCCGACGCCGAAGGTGACTATCGCGGCGAGCCCGCCGGCCAGCAGCTGCCGGGCGGCGGACCGCAGCCGGGAGCGGCCGTTGAGCGCGCCGGTCCCGGCCCCCACCGCTACCAGCGCCAACACGAACAGCACGATGGCGGCGACCAGCGCGGCCGTGCCGCCGCCGAACAGGTACGGGATCACCACGACGCACGCGCCGATAGCGAACGCGACGAGGCTGGACAGCGCGGCCGACCAGGGCGATCCCAGCGCGCCGGGATCGAGGCCGAGCTCCTCGCGGGCCAGTGTGTCCAGCGCGACCTCATGGTCGGCCATCAGGCGGTCGGCCACCCGTTCGGCCTGGGCGCGGTCCAGCCCCTTCGCCCGGTACAGCAGAACCAGCTCCTCGCGTTCCTCGGCCGGGCTTTCGGCCAACTCCTGCGCCTCCAGCGACAGTTCACGCTGGTACATCTCGCGCTGGCTGGACATGGAAACGTACTCACCGGCGGCCATGGAGAACGCTCCGGCGAGCAGCCCGGCAACGCCGGCGAGCAGGATGGCCGAACGCGACGATCCCGACCCAGCGAAACCCATGACAAGCGCGGTGTTGGACACCAGGCCGTCGCTGACACCGAACACACCGGCCCGCAGCGACCCGGACCGGTCGCCACGGTGCCACCGCTCGCGCCGGGCAATCTGCGCCTGCGAATCCGGCCGCCCGCCCTGGATGAGCGCCGCGATGGTCCGGGCGTGGCCACGTTCCTCGGCCGCCATCGACGCCGCGGCGTCGGGCTCCTGGTCGTAGCGGCCGGCATCGGCCTTCTCGGCGCGTTCGACCAGCGGGAGCACCGACGCCACCGACCACCGACGGGCCAGTAGCCCCAGGACACGGGTCCGCACGGACACCGGCGCACGCGCCGGCACATCCGCGCCGGCTTCACGCAGTTTGGTCTCCCAATGTGCGGCATGGCGACGCTCCACCGCTGCGAGTTCGGCGAGTACCGCGCGCCGCTCCCCGGTCTCCGCCGCGGCGAGCCGATCGTACAACTCGGCCGCGTCCCGCTCACTGGCCAGCAGTTCCCGCCAGCGCCCGATCTGCTGTCGATGCTGCGTCGCGCTCATCGTGGGCTCACCTCTCGACCGACAACCACCCTATCCAGACTGCGTAGCGTCATATCGGCTCGCATCCGCAGCCCGGTGGCAGGAACTGCTCGGCAAGCATCGGCGCGACCGGGTGCTCACCGTGATCTCCGGACGTGTTTCGGCAGTCTTCGATTGCTCAGACGCGTTCCGTTCGGGCCAGAAAGACCCTCGACAAGTCCTATATTGCCAGCTCAGGCGGCACCTCTTCACGCTTGATCCATCATGTGGGCAACCCTCGATGGAGGACCAGCTGCTGAATCAGAATATCCAATTTTTGCAAATGTCCGGCGCCCGTCCTGAACTCAGGTTTACGCTCGCACCGTCATTGCGAATGACGCGCGCGTGTGCGGAGTGTGCGCAGGTCACGCTGTTGCCATTCGATGGCACGTCCACTCAGGACATGATCGGCCAGTTGGTGCCACGGACTGCGCATCGACGTGCGGTAGGCCGAGTCGTGTTCCCATTCTGCCGGTCACGATTACACAACGCGGGCCGATGTCCCGACCGGCAAGGAGGGGACTACGCGCGTTGCCGCAGTATGCGGCACACCTGGACCGCTCGCGCTGCCACATCAGCGCATAGCCGAAGCGCGCGTCTGGGAGAAGAACACCTACGGGGAGGGAATCATTTTGCTCAACATGACAGCGCAGCGCCGAACTACCACGCGCCCACTGTGGGCGGGTCTGTTGGTCGGGCTCACCGGCGCGGCGATGGCAGGCACTGGGTCGCCGGTCTGGGCCGGATCGCCGGTTCAGGCCGGATCGCCGATCGCGCAGGTCACGCAACCAACCGGACCTTGCGGCCCGTCGCCGACGGCCACGTTCTTCAAGGACGCCGTTCCGCAGCCGCCGGTGGCGAAACCTGACAACAAGGGGCGCAACGACAGCACGGCAGACGACAAAGCATCGGACGCGAGCACACTCGGCGAGAACACATCCGACGACAAGCGCAGTGACCATTTCACGCTCACCGCACAGGTGCATACGACGCACAAGTTCTCGAGCGAATGGCCCGCAGCAAAGACGCTGAGCTACAGCGCGCCCGGCGCCGAGACGGACTACCTCGGCCCGACGATCGTCACCCGAAAGAACCGGCCGACCGACGTCAAAGTCATCGACGCCCTGCCATCGGCGGGAACTGAGATTTTCCCGTTCGACCAGCCGAACAACGACAACAAGCTCACCCTGCACCGGCACGGCGGCCTGCAGCCGGCCGCCAGCGACGGCGCGCCCGCGCCTATCGGGGTGGAGACCTCACCCGGCGGCTCGCAGACCCAGCACTACCCGAACAACCAGGCCGCGGCGCCCCTGTGGTATCACGACCACATCGACGCGCAAACCTCGTACCACGCGTACGAGGGGCTGGCCGGGTTCATGCCCAACACGGACCTGCTGGAACCGACGTTCGGCCTACCCAGCGGCAGCTTTGCCAAGGCCTACGTGCTCCAGGACAAGTCGTTCACCCAAGACAAGCAGCTGTGCTACAGCCACGCCAATCCCGAGTTCTTCGGCGACACCCCGGTAGTCAACGGCGTTATCGCACCGAAGCAGAGCGTGGAGCCGCGACGCTACAGCTTCACTTTCATCAACGGCTCGGACTCCCGCTTCTACCACCTGAGCCTGACCCAGACCAGTGGCCCGGCGGCTTCCGCTCCAAAGATGACCGTGGTCGCCAGCGACTCTGGGTACCTGCGGCACCCCGCCGACGTCGGCCAGACCGGCCTGCTCGTCGCTCCCGGCGAGCGGTACACGGTGGTTGTCGACTTCACCGGCCACAACTCGCAGAACTGGGTGCTGGCCAACGACGCCGCGGCGCCCTTCCCGAACGCCGATCCCACCGTGGCCACGATTCCGCAGCTCATGCGGTTCGACGTCGGCTCTTCGACCAGTTCGAAGGACCGCTCTCGGGTCCCGTCGACGATCTTGGAAACCAACAACGGGCCCATCGCCGACGATCTTCTCAAGGCCAGGCTGCGGACAGTTCAGGCCGGTGAGGTCATCCCGGGTGCACCACAGCTCGGTGACAAGAACCAGCTGTTGAACTACCTCGACCCGGCCACCGAGACGCCGAAGCTGAACTCGACCGAGGCGTGGGCCATGCGCAACCACAGCCCGGACGCCCACCCGATCCACCTGCACCTCGTGGAGATGCGGCTGATCGGCCGATGGCCCGCCACGTTCGACGCCAACGGCAAACCGACCAGCATCGGAACGTTCCAGCCACCGGCTCCGTACGAGACCGGCCCGAAGGAAACGATGGTGGCCCCACCCGGCTTCATTACCGCCTGGGTGACGACGTTCACCGTCGGCGGAGCGTCCGTCTGGCACTGCCACATCATGTCCCACGAGGACGGGGCAAACACCGGCGGCGCGATCGAGATGATGCGACCGCTGGTCATCGGCAACACGCCACAGACCCAGCTACCGCTGGTCCTCAACCAGGGCCGACTCGACCAGTTGATCCGCCAGGCGTAGAAACTGCCACGGACACATCCAGCGGATAGAACCCGGTGGCCCTTGGTGCAGGGTCACCGGGTTGTCCAACCGTACGGTGCCCCACCGTGACCGCTGGGTACATCGGGGAGTGTCGGCCCGATGCCGCCGAGCGCTCTCCCGCGCGTCCGGCAGGGCAGGATGGACCGTGACACGCGGCCACCACGACCGTGCGGAACGGAAGCGCAGATGGTGCGAAGACGAAGGCGTTCACCGGCTACGCCGTGCCCCGACGTCACCGCCGCCAAGGCGTTCTCCGGCGACGTGCTCGGCCTCGACGTGACCGAGCAGAACGGCATCCTCATGTTGCACCAGGCGACGCGGCGGCACGTTCATCTTCTGCCGACGGCGGACCACACCCTGGCCACGTACACGATCCGGACGTTTCGGGCGCGGTCGCGCCGGCACCGAAGTCGCTAGCCCGACCGACAGCAACGATGACAGCAACCGGTGCATACAGCGACGATCGCCACCAAACGCCAGCCGACCTGGTCCTGCTTGACATCAAGGCGTGGAAACCCGCCCGGTATCGCCGGCTCACCGGCGGCGAACTCGGCCCCACGCTGGACTTTGCCCGCCGGCTCGCCGCCCGCAGCACGCCGGTCTGGGTCCGGTACGTGCTCGCGCCGGGCCTCACTGACGACCTCGCCGAGGTGGACGCCGTCGCCCGCTCCGCTGCCGGCCTCGGCAACGTCGAACGGATCGACATCGTGCCGTTCCACCGGCGGATCGACATCGTGCCGTTCCACCGGCCCGGTGCGGCAAAGTACGACCGGCTCGGCATCCCCGTTCGCCTGCGCGACACTGCGCCGCCGGGCCGTGATCTCGTCGAGCGGGTCCGCGGCAGGTTCGTCGCGGCCGGGCTCACGAGCTACTGACGCGCCCTGAACTCCGGTCCGCTCCAAGGTCCGGCGCAGGGTCCCGCGGCTCCATCGCGAAGACCGCCGTCCGCACCCCGCGGATGATGCGATCCAGCTCGTCGACGCTCGCGGCGAGCGCGGCGCGCACGTCGGGGTTGGCGATCCGGCTCGCGACGCCCTGCAGGGACAGGCCGATCCCGAACAGGTCCCGGATGAGCGTCTCCTGCAGGTCCGTGGCGATGCGCTGACGGTCTTCGAGCACCCGGATGTGCTCGTTCTCCCGCCGCAACGGCGCGACGTCCAGAGCCAGCCCGGCATGCGCGGCGAACGACGTGATCATCTCGAGGTCCGCGAGGGTGAAGGACGCCGCGCCGCGGCGGTGCACGACGGTCAGCACGCCGTGTACGCCGCGGTTGCCGACGACCGGGGCCGCCATGGTGGAGCCCGGGTGCGGCACCCGGGCGGCTGCCTCGATTCGTGGGTCCGCCGCCGGGTCGGCGATCAGTGCCGGCTGACGGTCCGCCAGCACACTCTGGGCGAGGGTGCCGACGCCGGGAATGGCCCGACCGTGCCAGGATCTAGCAGACCGACCGCCATCGTGACTGCATCTCGGCCGTTTCCTCGCCCGCAGGGGCCGTGAACGCTGCGCCGTCGCACGAACTGGCGCGCAACGCGCAGTCCACCAGGGCACGCATGGCACGCTCGCTGTCGGCGCCCTCGAGCAGGGTGGTCGTGACCGCGGTCATGGCCTCCTGGCAGTCGCGGCGCCGGCGGGTCTCGCTGAACAGCGTCGCGTTTTCGATCGCGACACCGGCCGCGCCGGCGAGCGCCTTGACCACCTCCTCGTCGTCCCGGCTGAACGTCGCAGCGCCTTGCTTCTCGGACAGGTACAGGTTGCCGAACACCCGGTCGCGCAACCGGATCGGCACGCCGAGGAAGCTGTGCATCGGCGGATGCCCATCGGGGAACCCGACCGATGCCGAATGGTCGGAGATCTCGGGCAGCCGCACCGGGTGCGGGTGCTCGACCAGCGCGCCGAGCAGCCCCTTGCCCTCGGGCAGGTGCCCGATCAGGTCGACGGTCTCCTGCTCCATGCCCTCATGCAGGAAACGCACGAGGTGACCATCCTGGATCACGCCCAGCGCGGCATAGCGGGCATCGACGAGGTTCTTGGCGGCGGACACGATCTGGCGGAGCACGTGCTCAAGATCAACGTTCTGGGCGACGTCGAGGTTGGCGCGCAGCAGCCCGCGGAGCCGCCCCTGGGAGCGTTGCACATCCCGGACCCGCTCGATGAGCTGCTCAAGGAGTTCGTCGAGCTCCAGCCTGGCCGCAGCAACAAAACGGACGTCGGTCTCGGCCCGACCTTCCGGTCGGGGGGTGTCTGGGCCGTTGTCCATCCCGATCCCTCACAGGCTCAGGCGGCGACGTCGGCGTCCCAACCGGCTCAGTTTGCCGTATCGAGGCACCCTCGCGCCAGTGACCTTGCGGCCAAAGCACAAACGCACCGACGGGGGGCCCGGTTGCCATGCTCAGACCCGGATCCGCAGGTCGTGCCAAGTTGATCCGGCTCCATCGCTGCGCGTAAATGGGGTGTGTGTCGGATCGGGTGTCGGGCGCGGTCGTGTCCCGGTGTGCGCGCCGGGAATCGCGGGTCTCCAGAGTCTGCTTGTGGGTCGGGTGACGGTCTCGGGATCGTCAGGGGTCCACACGGGCAGTCGCCGCAGCCTGTGAGGTTCCAAAACCCGCCATCGCGGTTGACCTGGACAGACACACCGCGCTCGGCCTGCCGGTCAGGCATTATCGTTTCCCGTGTTGCTACACCTGCTCTACTTTGTGTTCGGCCGCGTCGCCGGCCGAACGCTGGACCGGACCGGAAAGCCTACTGCCACAGCACCAGCCGATCGTCGTCGGCGCCGACGGCTCGACACCCTCCGAACTCGCGGTCGAACTGGCCTTCGCGGAGGCCGCGTCACGCGGCGTAACACTGACCGCGGTGCGTGCCTGGCAGGAGCCGGCCCACCGCTGGGGTCGCAGTGTGGACCCGGCCCGGCTCGCCACCGCGGCGCAGCAGGTCCTGGCCGCCCAGGTCGAGCCGTGGCGGGCCAAGTACCCCACGGTGCAGGTCCTGCTGCGCGCTGTACAGGGCACGGTGGCACCCGTGCTGGTCTCCGAGGCCCACGACGCGCTCATGGTCGTGCTCGGCCCTCGCGGGCAGGGCGGCTTCGAGGGGCTCCGGCTCGGCTCGGTGACCCAGCAGGTGCTGCAGCACTCATCCGTACCCGTCCTCGTCGCCCGGCAACCGTGACATCCACATGGGCTGATCTTCCGGAGCGAACACTGGTGGGAGTGGCCATGACTGCGATCAAGCAATGGACCGTCAACATATTCATCGGCGAACACGACGGCCGGACGTATGCGGAGGCGCGCCTGCACACCGACGACAACACGCACATCGCCGGTACCGGGGAGGCGCGGCTCCACCCGGCCGACAAGGACGTCCCGGAGATCGGTAACGAGCTCGCGGCGGCACGGGCCCTGGCCGACCTCGGCCACCAACTCCTGGCGACGACGGCCGCCGACATCCAGGCCATCTCCCACCGCCCGGTGCACCTCCACCGGTAGACGGGAGACCCACCGGCCCCGGCACCCCGCTGCACCACGTTTGGCGGCAGGCCACGACCATGACGTTCCTCGGCATCGTCGCCTGTCAGATCGGCACCGCATTCGCCGCCCGCACGCAGACCGCGTCCCTTCGCCGCGTCGGCGTGTTCAGTAACCGCCTCCTGCTGTGGGGCGTCGCATTCGAGCTCGCGTTCGCCGCCGCCGTCGTCTGGCTGCCGCGGCTGCAGGGCATCTTCGGCACGACGCCTCCGACGATCGATCAGCTGGCGTTGCTGCTGCCGTTCCCAGTCCTGGTATGGGGCGTCGACGAACTGCGGCGTGCCTGGATGCGACGCACCCCGGTCCGCGCGTAGAGCCGGTCCGGCGCCGACCTGAATAGGAGCGTTCCGGGCGCGTAGCCGTCTGGCTCGGGGTAGATTCCGAGGGGAAGTTGGCCGACCGTCCAGCAGGAGCCTGGAATGCAGAATCGTCAGGAGTGCGACGGGTTGGGCGGCCAGCTGCTCGAGGTGATCGGGCTCTCGCGAATCTTGCTCGAACACGTCACAGCAGCTCTTTGCGACCCGGATCCTTCTGCGTCGACCCGTCTGCCGAACGCCGCGATTGCACTGCACGCACTGCGTCAGGCCGTCGATGATCAGGCGTTGGCTATCGAGCAGACCCGTCTCCATCCGTCGGCGATCGCACTGCAGACCGTTGTCGCCGCAGCGCAGGCCAATGCGGATGCCGAAGGCGTCGCGGAACTGGCACGGAGGTTGGCTGAGATCGCCGGGGCGCGGCCATCGAGGCCGACAGGACCGGCCGACGTGCAAGCCATCGTGTGCAGCATGGGCCAGGTCTGCGTGGACATGATGGCCATGGCCGGCGGCACCAAGCGATCGGCGCTGGTCGACACGGAGACACGAATCGACGCGGCCAACGCCGAACTGCATCGGCTGCGACAGCGGCTCTACCGGCTGCTGCTGCACAGCACGGGCCCCGTAGACGTCGACGCCGCACTGGACGCCTCCCTGGCCGGCGGGTATTACCTCCGGTGCGCCGAGCACGCGATTTCCATGGCCCGACAAGCCGTTCTGGCCACCGATGTGATGCCCGTCTAGGAGGAACCCGGGTGGCACGTGGGCGTTGGCAGTTCTGGGTCGATCGGGGTGGCACGTTCACCGACATCATCGCCCGGACGCCCGGTGGCCGGCTGGTGACATACAAGCTGTTGTCGGACAACCCGGCACGGTACGAGGACGCGGCGGTTGCCGGGATCCGGGCGTTGCTCGGTATCCCGGACACGGCGCCGATCCCGGTCGACCAGATCGAGGCGGTCCGAATGGGGACCACGGTCGCCACGAACGCGCTGCTGGAGCGCAAAGGTGAACGCACGGTGCTGGTCACCACCAAAGGCTTCGGTGATGCGTTGCGCATCGGCTACCAGAACCGGCCACGTATTTTCGACCGGCACATCGTGCTGCCCGAGATGCTGTACGAGCGGGTGATCGAGGTAGATGAACGGATGCTGGCCGACGGCACCGTGCTGCGCGCACCAGATGTCGAACGGCTGGCCACCGATCTGCGGCGAACGCACGAAGACGGCGTCCGCGCGGCGGCGGTCGTGTGCCTGCACAGCCACCTGCATCCGGCGCATGAGCGGCAGATCGGGCGACTGGCCGAGCGGATCGGCTTCAATCAGATCTCGTGCTCCAGCGAGGTGAGCCCGTTGATGAAGCTGGTGCCGCGCGGCGACACCACGGTCGTCGACGCGTACCTGTCGCCGGTACTGCGCCGCTACATCGAAGCGGTGGCCCAGCAACTGCACGACGTACGACTGATGTTCATGCAGTCCAACGGCGGGCTGGCGGAGGCCGGTCATTTCCGCGGCAAGGACGCGATCCTTTCCGGCCCGGCCGGCGGCATCGTCGGCATGGTGCGCATGTCCCAGCTGGCCGGCTTCGACAAGGTGATCGGCTTCGACATGGGCGGCACCTCCACCGACGTGTCGCACTACGCCGGCGAGTACGAGCGGGTATTCCACACCCAGATCGCCGGGGTACGGCTGCGCGCGCCGATGATCGACATCCACACCGTCGCCGCGGGAGGCGGGTCGATCCTGCGCTTCGATGGCACGCGCTACCGAGTCGGGCCCGACTCGGCCGGAGCCGACCCGGGCCCGGCCTGCTATCGCAACGGCGGGCCGCTCACCGTCACCGACGCGAACGTGATGCTCGGCCGGATCCAGCCCGCAACCTTTCCTCGGGTCTTCGGCCCGGACGGCGACCAGCCGCTGGACGCCGACGTGGTACAACGGCGGTTCGCCGATCTGACGGCGGCCATCGCCCAGCAGACCGGCGATGAGCGCACGGCGGAAGAGGTCGCCGAAGGCTACCGGCAGATCGCGGTCGCCAACATGGCCAACGCGGTGAAGCGGATCTCCGTGCAGAAGGGCCGTGACGTCAGCGAGTATGTGCTCACCACGTTCGGCGGTGCCGGCGGGCAGCACGCCTGCGCGGTGGCCGACTCGCTGGGCATCCACACCGTGCTCGTACCGCCGATGGCCGGCGTGTTGTCCGCGCTCGGCATGGGCTTGGCCGACACCACCGCCATGCGCGAACAGTCGGTCGAGGCGCTGCTGGAGCCCGCGACGATGCAGCAACTGGCCGACGTCGCGGACGCCCTGGAGGCGGCGGCGCGCTCGGAGTTGCGGGACGAGGACGTGCCGGCCGAACGGATCCGGGTGAACCGGCGCGTGCATCTGCGCTTCGACGGCACCGATACCGCGGTACCGGTCGAACTCGCCGATCTGGACGCCATGGTGGCGTCGTTCGAGACGGCATACCGGCGTACCTACTCCTTTCTGATGGACCGGCCGCTGGTCGCCGAGGCGGTCTCGGTTGAGGCGGTCGGCCTGACCACGCAGCCGGAACTCCCCCGACTGGGCGGGCGGGCCGCCACGCCGGAAGACGGCGCCGGTACAGCGCCGCTGACCACGGCCCGGTTGTACACGGGCGGAACGTGGCGCACGGTGCCGCTGCACGACCGGGAACGCCTGCGGGCCGGCGACACGATCAGCGGACCGGCGATCGTGGCCGAGGCGAACGCGACCACAGTGGTCGACGACAGCTGGCGAGCGGCGGTGACGAACTTCGGACACCTGCTCCTGGAACGGATGCGGCCGACCGTCGAGGCGTCCGACGCGACGACCCGGGTCGACCCGGTGCGATTGGAGATCTTCAACAATCTCTTCATGTCGATCGCCGAACAGATGGGCGTCCGGCTGGAGTCAACCGCGCAGTCGGTCAACATCCGGGAGCGGCTGGACTTCTCATGTGCGCTGTTCGACCCGGACGGCAATCTGATCGCCAACGCACCGCACATTCCGGTCCACCTCGGCTCGATGAGCGTCAGCGTCAAAGAGGTCATCCGCCGCCGCGGCACCAGCATGCAACCCGGCGACGCGTACGCGATCAACGACCCCTACCACGGCGGCACCCACCTGCCCGACATCACCGTCGTCACCCCCGTCTTCGGCTCCGACGCGTCGCGGATCCTGTTCTACGTGGCCTCCCGCGGCCACCACGCGGAGATCGGCGGGCTCATGCCCGGCTCCATGCCCGCGACCAGCCGCAACGTGCACGAGGAGGGCGTGCTGTTCGACAACTGGCTCCTGGTCGAGCACGGCCGGTTCCGCGACGAGGAGACGCTGCGGCTGCTCACCGAGGCGCCATACCCGTCCCGGAACCCGACGACCAACCTTGCCGACCTACGCGCACAGATCGCCGCGAACGCCAAAGGCGTCGAAGAAGTGGGCAGGATGATCGACCACTTCGGACTCGACGTGGTGCAGTCCTACATGCGGCACGTCCAGGACAACGCCGAAGAGGCGGTACGCCGGGTCATCGACGCCCTCACCGACGGCGAGTACCGCTATGAGACGGACTCCGGCGCAACGATCTCGGTACGGATCACCGTGGACCGCGTCCACCGCCGCGCGACGATCGACTTCACCGGCACATCACCGCAGCTGGACACGAACTTCAACGCCCCCTCGTCGGTCGTCACCGCGGCGGTGCTGTACGTCTTCCGGACCCTGGTCACGGACGACATCCCGCTCAACGACGGCTGCCTGCGCCCGCTGCGCATCGTCGTGCCGGACGGTTCGATGCTCGCGCCGACGTACCCCGCGGCCGTGGTCGCCGGCAATGTCGAGACGTCACAAGCGATCGTCGGCGCGCTCTACGCCGCGCTGGGCGTCCAGGCCGAAGGCTCCGGCACGATGAACAACGTCAGCTTCGGCAACGCACGACACCAGTACTACGAAACCGTCGCCTCCGGCTCCGGCGCCGGCGCCGGGTTCGACGGGGCATCGGCGGTCCAGACCCACATGACCAACTCCCGGCTGACCGATCCCGAGGTACTCGAATGGCGGTTCCCGGTGCTCCTCGACGAGTTCGCCATCCGACGCGGCAGCGGCGGCGACGGCCGGTGGCGGGGCGGCGACGGCGCGGTGCGCCGCATCCGGTTCCGCGAGCCGATGACCGTCAGCACCCTGTCCGGCCATCGGCGCGTGCCGCCGTACGGCCTGGCCGGCGGATCACCCGGTGCACTCGGCGCCAACCGGGTGCAACGCGCCGACGGCAGTCTCGTCCGCCTTGCCGGCTGCGATTCGGCCGACGTCCAACCGGGCGACGCGCTGATCATCGAAACACCCGGCGGCGGCGGGTACGGCGGCCCGTGACTATGCAATCTTCAGGACTCGACGACGTCGGCCACCGCCCGCCGATTCGTACAGCCGATCGTCGGCGCGTATCCGAACCGCAGCACCAGCTGGGGATCATTCCCGCGATGCAGTGCGAGGCGCAGCCGCTCCCGGATCGCAGGCACTTCGACGGGCTGGGAGAACAGGCCGGTGGCGAGTCCCAAGTCGGTGGCGGTCAGCAGCACGCATTGCAAAACCATCCCCGCCCGCACCTCGTCGGCGTGCTGTCCGCCGCGGGCACCAAGGACGTCGGCGACCGGCTCCCGGGTGGGATCGTGGGTTTCCTGCCGCACCGGCCCGCCGAAATCCCGGCGGGTCATCAACTCGGCGGGGTGGGGCTCGGGCCCGCCGGGCATCAAGGATCCGCCGTGCTCGGATGGCGAGTGTCGCGAGGTCGCCGGAGTCCAGCCGTGGCAGCGACGTCGACGGCGGCGTGTACTCCTGCCTCGGTGTCGTAGGTGTCAACCAGGAAAATCGGGTTGTCCGGAAAGTCCGTGGCGAACGCGCGGAACGCCGACCGCTCGTCGGGGAATGCCTCGATGTACGAGTGCGCCATCGTCCCCGACGCACGCAGCCCGTACCGGCGGGCGGCGGCGAGATTGCTGGTCGCGGCGAAGCCGGCGATGGCCGAGCACCGCGCCACGGTCGCCGCCGCGCCCAGGCCCTGGGTGCGCCGGAACGCGAAGTCGATCAGTTCGGCGTCCGGTGCGGCGAGCTGGCAGCGGGCCGCCTTGCTCGCCACCGTCGTCCCGAACGTGACCGCGTTGAACACCGCGGTTTCGACCAGCTGTGCCTGGGCGATCGGCGCGGTGATCTCCAGCAGCGGCTCGTCGGCGAAGACCAGCCGACCCTCCGGAACGGCCCACACGTCACCGGTGAACGTCAGGCCGCGCAGGGCCGCCAATGACTGAGTGTCCAGTATGGCCGCCTGCCGCACGTACTCGATCTCGTCCTCGTCGAACCGGAAACGCTCGAGGAAGTCCAGCGCCTCCGCCAGTCCGGCCGCTACGAGAAACCCGCGGTCCGCCGGCAGATACCGGGCGAACAGGCTGGACGTCGCCGGCCCCGCCATCGCCCGGCGCAGGTAACTCGCCCCCATCCGCACCTCGTACATGTCGGTGCACAAGCCGGTCATCGGGCCGCCCACTCCCTCCGTCCGGTAGGGACAGTCACCGGTCACTTCTGCCCAGTTGTTCTTCGTTCACGCTGGCGAGCTCGCCGCGAACGGTGGCCGCACGCACTGTCGCTGAACAGCAAGCATGGACCCATCGCAGCCTGGACAGCGGCTACGGCGTATCGGCCGAAGCCCTCGTGGCACCCACGGGACGGCTCGTACCGCTGCGCGACTTCACTCTCGACGGTGAGGCCACGCTCAAACCCGGTCTCCGGAGATGACCGCTGCGCCGAATATCTAGTGCTGGCCACCGATGGCGACCGTCCCCCGGACTGGCTCGCCGCGGGGGAAGCGACCAGCGCCGTCTGGCTGGCCGCCACCGCACAGGGACTCGTCGCCTCGCCGATGAGCGACGTCGTCGAGATCCCGGGAGCGCGGGTGCTGCTCAGCAGCCTCATCCACCCAGCCGGCCAGCCGCAGCTCGTCCCGCGGGTCGGCGTCGACCTCAACCGGCGCCACCTCCGGCAGCCTACGCCGCGCGGCCCGCGACGTCATCGACAGAGACGGCACCTTCGGCGCCGCGTCGACGAGGCCGGCGCCGTCCGATCGGGCCGCTGAGATCGGGGCATTGAGCGGGCCACAGAAGATCACCTCATCATGACCTTCGGCTCGGCATGAGCCACAGCGCCCGGGGAATGAGGTCGTAGGAGCGGTGCGGAGGAGGCGATTGCCGCAAACCGGGGACATTGTGGCCGCGGTACACGGACCGTACCTGGGAGAGCGTCCTGAGGTGGCGAGTTCCGGATGCCTTCGCTCGGGGCCGACATGGACGAGGGGACGCTGCTGGAGTGGCTGGTACACCCGGGCGACGTGGTGCGGCGAGGAGACATCGTGGCCGTCGTGGACACCGCCAAGGCCGCGGTCGAGGTGGAGTGCTTCGACAGCGGCGTGGTCGAACGGCTGCTCGTCGAACCCGGCACCCGCGTACCGGTCGGCAGCCCGCTCGCCACGATCGCTAGCGAAGCCGCCCCGGCGCCGATGCGGCCACCGGCCGTCCCAGCGTCGGCGGCGCCCCCACCGGCCACACCGCCCAGGGGCGGTCCACCGGCGCCGTTCCCGCCGCTGCGCCATCTCGCGCGGCAGACCCACGTTGACCTCGCCGCCATCAACGGGACCGGCCCCGGCGGCCGGGTCACCCACGCCGACGTCGAACGCGCCGCCATCCCGCGCCGCCGAGCGTCGCCGCTGGCCCGCCGGATCGCCGCCGAACTGGGCGTGGACCTCCGCACCGTCGCCGGCACCGGGCCACGCGGTGCCATCGCCGCCGAGGACGTACGCCACGCAGCCGCCGCTCGGATCGCCCAACCGACCGCCACCCGCCCGGCAGCGCTTCCCGACCGCACCGTAGCGATGCGAGCCGCGATCGCGGCGCTCATGGCTCGGTCCAAGCGAGAGATCCCGCACTACTACCTGAGCGAAACCATCGACCTGGGCCGGGCCATCTACTGGCTCACCGACCGCAACCGGCAACTGCCCGTACCTCAACGACTGGTCCCGGCCGCCGTGCTACTCAAGGCCACCGCCGTGGCCGCCACGAAAGTCCCCGAAGTCAACGGTTTCTGGCTCGACAACGCGTTCGTGCCCGCCCCCGCGGTCAACCTCGGCGTCGCGGTGTCGCTGCGCGGCGGCGGCCTCGTGGCGCCGGCCATCCACGACGCCGACGCCCTCGAGCTCGACCAGCTGATGGCCCGCCTACGAGACCTCGTCGCCCGAGCCCGGGCCGGACGACTCCGCCGAGCCGAACTGTCCGACCCGAGCCTCACCGTCTCCAACCTCGGCGACCAGGGCGTCGAATCAATCTTTGGAGTGATCTACCCGCCGCAGGTCGCCCTGATCGGCTTCGGCAAGATCACCGACCGGCCGGTCGCCGTCGACGGACTCATCGGAGTACGCCCGACAGTCACCGCGACCCTCGCCGCGGACCACGGGCCAGCGATGGCGCCACCGGCGCCCGCTACCTGCACACCATCGCGCAACTCCTGCAAACGCCGGAGGAACTGTGACCGCCACCGAAGAACTCGCCCGCACCGCCCTGCACGAGGTCGCACCAGACGCCGACCTCGACACCCTCCGCTCCGACGACGACCTCCGCGAGACCCTGCACCTGGACTCGCTCGACTTCCTCCAACTCGTCGAGCTGCTCAGCGAACGCAGCGGACAGCGCATCGAGGAGGAGGACTACCCTCACCTGGCGACCTTTGCCCGCACCGTGACCTTTCTCGGTACCTCACGAGCCGAGGAGCCACCCGGATGACCGGGGCGGAGCGGATGCCGATCATCTACATCCGCGGCTACGCCGGGCCGCCGAGCGGGATCGACAAGCAGGTGGACGACCCGTTCTACGGGTTCAACACCGGCGCCACCCACGTGCGGGTGAACAGCGACCGCGACCCGCGGTTCTACCAGTTCGAAAGTCCCATCCTGCGGCTGATGACCGACGAGGGATACACACTGCTGGTGCACGGTGACCAGCAGGTCTACCTGCAATCCCGCCCGGACCGCACGGTGCCGCCCGCGTCGATCTGGGTGCTCCGTTTCTACGACTACGCCGCCAGCACGTTCGGTACCTCGATCAGCGACCGGCCCGAGCAATTCGATCTCGAGCGCGCCGCCGAACGACTCTACGACCTCGTGCAACTGGTACGCCGCAAAACCGGCGCCCCGAAGGTGTACCTCGTGGCCCACTCGATGGGCGGTCTCATCGCCCGCTGCATGATCGAGAAGGTGGCACGCAGCGTCGACCCGCACACCGGACACACCCGCGAGCCGGCCAGCGCGCTGGTGGACAAGCTGTTCACCTACGGCACCCCGCACGGCGGCATCGTCTTCGACATGGGAGGCGGCCTGGTCGACTGGGCCATGGAGACGTTCGGACCATGCGGTTGGACATCTTCGCTCCCCACAAGATGTACGGGTACCTCACCCCGGGCGCCTCCCCGGGTACGCACGCACCGGCGGGCTGGCAGCCGAACGAGATCGCGGAAGAAGCCTTCGACGTGCGCCGCGTCTTCTGCCTGATCGGCACGGACGCGACCGACTACGGCCTGGTGGAGAAGGCCATCGGCCCGCCGAGCGACGGGCTTGTCCGGGTCGAGAACGCCTACCTGCACGGCGCCCACCGGGCACTCGTCCACCGGGCGCACAGCGGACGATACGGGCTGGTCAACTCCGAGGAGGGCTACCAGAACCTGCGCCGGTTCCTGTTCGGCGCCTACCAGGCCCGGCTCGACCTCACCGGCGTCACCCTGCCCGACTCGCAGACCCCACGCACCTCACGGGCTTGGCAGGCCGAGGTCCGGGTGGCGGTACGCGGACTGCCGATCGTGATGCACGAACAACTCGCCGCCCACTGCTGCCCGATCCAGCTCAACCACGAACCGAGCCGGCACGGCGACGGCTCCGCCACCACGGTGCCCGCGGTACCGTTGACCACGGTTTTCCTCCTCGACCCCGCACGGTTCCGCAACGGCGACGCCGAGACAGCCCCGTCACGGCGCCGGTACACCCTGACACTGCGGATGCTCCACCTCACCGAAACGCACCACGGGTTCCTCTGGGAGCACCACCTCGAGCAAGTCGCCGACTGGGAGGACACCCTCATCGTCGACGTCGGACGCCGCGACAACGATTCCGAGACGGCGATGCGCGCCTGGATCGCCTGGAACTCGGCCATCGCCGGCGCCATCGAGGACCACGACCCGGTCAGCACCGACGACCACCCATTCGACGGCAACGGCGTCGAATGCGACATCGCCCTGCCGCCGGTCGTGCACCCCCTCCTCGGCGAAGCGGCGCGCCTGCGGCTCACCGTTTCGCGACGTAGTTGAGGCGAACCGCCAATGGGTCGCGCGACTCGGCGACTTGAACCCCGCACAACGCGAGGCGGCGGCAGGCCGTCTCCGCGCCGCGAACCCGACGGCGGCCAAGCCGTTCAGCGCGCCGTCAACATGATGGACGGGGTGGCCGGTACCGCGGGTCCGCTACCTAGCGCTGCCCGACGGTCCGCCAGACCCCACCGCAGTTCATGGCGGTGCATCGACGGCGTACCGGCCGACGTTGTCCAGCATTGCGCTGGCGAGCACGGCGACGCGCCGCTGCTCGGGGGTACCAGCCTCGTCGCACAGCAGCCGAACCGCGACCGCGAGCGCCTCGACGCGCCGTTCCGCGCGGCACATCCGCAGCGCCACGTCGCCCTGCCCGCGATGACGGACCTCGCCCCGCCTGGTTCGTCAAACATCTCGCGGAGGCCAAGGGCCTGCCTGCGCGCGAGCACACCGGTTGACCCAGGCCGAATCGGGTCGACCGGCCCAGGCAGCGTCCGCATCAGCGGTTCATCACGCGCACGCGGTCATGATGGTGTCGTACGCGCTTATGTCACCGCCGTCCGCCGCGCACGCCAGTGCCGCCCGGACCCGCCACACGTCGACGGCGGGGACCGTGCGACCGCGAGCCTGGGCGAGGTGGCGTGCGCGAGGGGGTATGCGTGACTGCCAGCTTCCGGATCGGACGTGTCGCCGGCGTTGAGGTCGGCGTGAACTGGAGCGTGCTGATCACATTCGGGCTGATTGCGTGGCTGCTGGCGGCCGATCGGCTACCCTCCGGATATCCGGGCCGGCCGGGTTGGGCCTACATCGTGGCCGGGCTGTCCACGGCGATCGTGTTCTTCGTCTGCCTGCTCGCGCACGAGGTGTCGCACGCGGTGCTTGCCCGGCGCAACGGCGTGGAGGTGGAAGGGATCACGCTGTGGGTGTTCGGTGGCATGGCCAGGTTGCGGGGAAAGGCGTCCAGCCCCGGCGCCGAGGCGCGCATCGCCGGCGCAGGCCCGCTCGTCAGCCTGTTGATCGGTGTCGGGTTCGCCACGGTCGCGGCGGCACTGGTGGCGGCCGGCCGCCACGGCCTGGTCCTCGGCACGGTGAGCTGGCTCGCAGGGATCAACCTCGTACTGGGCGCGTTCAACCTGCTACCCGCGGCCCCGCTGGACGGCGGGCGACTGCTGCGCGCCGGGCTGTGGAAGTGGCGCGGGGACCGCACCTGGGCAGCCGTGGCGGCCGCCCGGACCGGCCGAGCATTCGGTGTGCTGCTGATCGCGTTCGGTTTCGGACAGTTGCTGTCCGGTGGCCTGCTCGGCGGGCTGTGGCTGATGCTGATCGGCTGGTTCATCGTGTCCGCCGCAGCGGCTGAGGAACAACAGGCCGCCGTCGGCAGCGCGTTGGCCGGCCTCCGGGTCGCCGATGTCATGACACCCCAACCCGCCACTGTGCCGGCGGACCTGACCGTCGCCGACTTCGTTGACAACTACCTGCGGGGGGTGAGGCACTCGACGTTCCCGCTTGTCGAAGGCACCCACCCGGCCGGCCTGATCACGCTGGGGCGGATCAAGCAGGTATCGCCGCAGCAGCGGGAGAGCACCCGACTGCGTGACGTGGCCTGCTCGCTGGACGAGGTGGCCGTCGCCTCCCCAGATGAGTTGATCATGGATCTGCTGCCCCGGCTGGGCGAGAGCAACGATGGCCGGGCGTTGGTCGTCAGTGATGATGACCTGGTCGGCATCGTGTCGCCCAGCGACGTCAGCCGTGCGGTCCAACAGGCCTCGCTGCGACAGCGGTTCCCGCGGCGAGCCGGACGGTGACGCGGCGAGAGGTGTCCGCCCGGGCACGGTCCCGCCTCAGGGTCCGGCCCGGTCGGGACCAACGGCAGGTCGAGATGGTCCCCAGCGGCCACGGTCGGCGGCGCACCGCTCGTGCCACGCTCGAAAGGCAGGGCATGGTGTACCCCGCCGACGACGCGCGGTGCACAGCCGGCCAGCGAAGAGGCGATGATGCCAACCCGGATAGTTGTTCGGATACGACGGTTCCCCTGCCGCGAGCGTTGCGATGGAGGCCGGTGCCCAACTGTTCCCGCAAGCCCGAGCCTGGGTCGCGCACCTGTGGACCCCACCGTTTGCCAGCACGAGCCTGCGCGACCGCCTGTGGACCGGCACCAGCCACATCAACGAGTTCGTCGAGGCCGTCGAGCGGGAAGGCAAACGGGAGGCCGACCGGATGGCGGCCATCGGGCTTACGCTCGCCAGGGCCGTCGGCTGGGACGCCGAACCACTCGTGGTCTGCAGCTACGGCGGGGAGGGGCTGCGGTTCGCCGAGCTGGCCGAGAAGGTCGACGCCGACCTGGTCCTGGTCGGATCGCGCGGGCTCGGCGGCGCCCGAGCGGTCCTGGGCAGCGTGTCCGACATGGTCGTCCACTACACACTCCGGCCCGTACTCGTAGTTCCTTACCCGCTGCTGATCGCCGAGTCCGACGCCCTCGCGACCGGGCCCGTACTCGTCGGTTTCGACGGCTCGGCCGGCGCGCAGACCGCACTGACCACCGCAACCCGGCTGCTCCCGACCCGGAGCGTCCTGCTGGCCACGGTGGACGACGGCCAGGCCACGGACGGCGCGACCAATCCACCGCAGGCGGGCGACACCGCCCCGACGCGGCTGCACCTGCCCGGCGGACACGGGATGCACGGCCGCTCCGTCGCCGCAGCGCTCGCCGAGTGCGCCCACAGCCGGGCGGCAGCCGTGCTGGTTGTCGGTTCGCGCGGCCGCTCGGCGGTACGGGAAATCCTGCTGGGCAGCGTCGCCATGGCCGCTCTGCACCACGCCCACCTGCCGCTCCTGGTCGTGCCCTCAGCCGCGCGCACAGCAGGCGGTACGCTCGGTTGAGTCACGGTTCGACGGTCGCGGGCGGCATGAGGCTGAACGCGTTCTCCTCTTCTTGGGCGTTGTGCAGCTGCATGATGGCGTACAGGCCGTAGAGGCCGGCGCGGAGGTCGGTGACGTCCTCGGGCTCCGGCCGGTCGCTAATGTCCTGCGAGCCGCGGCGCAGCCGGCGGATCTGGTGCTCGATCTCGGCATGGGTGCGGCTGAGCGCCCCGGTCGGGTCGGGACCGCCGAGGGCGCGCTCGATGATCGGCAGCAGCTGGGCCTCCTCGGCCCGTTCGTGCGGGAGCAGGTCACCTTCGAGACGGTCCAGCAGCGCCCGCATGGGCCTCAGGTCGGGCTGGGTGACCGAGAGGTCGTCGGCGACGGCGCGGATCTGCTCGACGAGTGGCCGGATGGCGATGTGCTGTGCGTACAACTGTCGAGCTGCGGCGAGGTCCGGGGGCGGCAGGGTGACGGTGTGCGTACGCCCCGGCAGCAGGGCCGTCAAGGCGAGGCCGATGGCGGCGACGTCGATCACCTCCTGCAGGATGGCCCCCGCCACAGGCGTCAGCAGCCCGGCCGCGGCCGGGACCATCGCCACCAGCGACAAGGCCATGCCGACCGCAGCGGCGCGGCGGGCGATGCGGTGGCTGCGCCGGGCAATGAGGATGGCGTCGGCGAGGCCGTCGACGCGATCGGCGGTGAGCACGACGTCGGCGGCCTCGGCGGAGGCGGTGACGCCGCGTGCGGCCAGGGCCACGCCGACACCGGCGGCGGCGAGCGCGGGCGCGTCGTTGACCCCGTCGCCGACCATGATCGTCGGCGTGGTGTGCTGCTCGGTGCGGACGATGGCGAGCTTGTCGGCCGGGTCGCGGTCGGCGTACACCGCGTCGACGCCGACGATGCGGCCCACGGTCTCGGCGATGTCGGCCCGGTCACCGGTAACCAGCACCGTGCGGCCGATGCCGGCGTCGCGCAGCGTGCGCATCATGCGCGGCGCGTCGGGCCGCAGCGGATCGGAGAGCAGCAGTACGGCGGCGGGCCGGCCGTCCACCGCCGCGAACACGGTCAGCGAGCCGTCCAGCGCGGCGCGGCGGCGCGCCCGGCGCACCCAGTCCGGTGCCGTTCCGTCGACGACCCAGCTCGCTTTGCCGAGACGTACCGAGTGACGATCCACCGTGCCTTCAATACCGAAGCCGTGCTGTTCCCGCACGTCCGCTGCCGGTGAGAGCGCCAGCCGGCGGTCGCGGGCGGCGGTGACGATGGGCGCCGCGAGGACGTGCGCCGAGGACTGGTCGAGCGAGGCGGACAGCCGCAGTACCTCGTCGGCCAGCATGTCGCGGTCGGTGATCACCCCGGTCAGGAGGGGTCGCCCGCGGGTCAGGGTGCCGGTCTTGTCGAAGAGCAGGACCCGCCCGGCGGCCAGCCGCTCGAGGGCGGCGCCGCCCTTGACGATCACGCCGTGCCGGGCCATCCGGGACAGCCCCGACATGATGGCGATCGGGGCGGCCAGCAGCAGCGGGCAGGGAGTCGCCACGACGAGGACCGCCACCGCGCGAACCGCCTGGCCCGAGATGGCCCAGGCCAGCCCGGCGGCCAGCAGGGTGAGCGGGACGAAGGCGAGGGCGAACCGGTCGGCGAGGCGGACGAACGGCGCGCTGCTCGCCTGGGCCTGCTCGACGAGGCGTACCACGCCCGCGTACGTCGACGCGGCGGCGGTCTGCGTGGCCAGCATCCGCGTCGCCGAACCGGCGTTGACCACACCACTGCGGACGTCTTCGCCGGCGCGGCGCTCGACCGGCAGCGGCTCACCGGTCAGCGCCGACTCGTCGAACACGCCGCCGTCGAGCAGCCGGCCGTCGACCGGCACAAGCTCACCGGCACCGACCACGAGCCGGTCACCGACCGCTACCCGATCCACCGGGATTTCGTCCACGCCGTCCGGCCCCTCGCGGCGCGCGGTCCGCGGCGCGCCGGCGGCCAGGCGGCTCAGCTCCCGGCGGGCCCGAGCCGACGCGCGCGCCTCCAGCACACCGCCCGTGAACAGCATCACCGCGATCACCGCGCCGGCGAGCGGCTCACCGACCAGCAACGCGCCCGCCAACGCCAGCCACGCGATCACGTCCACCGACGGCTGACGGTGGCGCAGTGCCACAGCGATGGTGATCGTCGAGTACGCCAAGCCGAGCAGCGTCGTTCCGGCCCACACCGCCGACGCCCACTTCTCCGCCCCGGCGACGGCGGCGGCTGCGCCGGCGAGGAGTAGCAGGGTCACCACCGCGAACAGCACGACCTCCCGGGCGGCCCACAGCCGCGCGAGCCGCGGCTCGGCCATGCAACTTTCAGGCACGGGTCTCACCTCCCCCGGTCAACGATCTCCCGTTCCGCGCGACCGCTCCCAGTGCCGAAGGTCCTTACCCGGCACCCGGCAGAGGCGGAACTGCTCCCATTCGGGCTCGACCGGGTCTCACTGCACCGGTCCGCGTGTCACCACCCAGCCGGTGAGCGTCAGCCGGGCTTCGGCTCCGGCTCCTCGAACACCAGCCTCGTCCGCGTGCCGGCGACACCCGGCACGCCCTGGATCTCGTCGTGCACGATCCGGCGCAGGTCGGCGTTGGCGGTGGCAGGCACCAACAGGATGACGTCGAACTCCCCGCCCGACCAGCGCCATGTGGACGACCCCCAGCGCTGCGGAGTAGATCGCTCAAGGAGCGGCCGGGCCTACCATGTGCAGTCCGGCGGCCATGGCGCCGCGCAGGTTCACGTTGCCGGAGATGCGTTGCAGG
>NZ_JBEZDS010000080.1:0-29394 GCF_040648435.1 Dactylosporangium sp. NPDC049140
CACGACTTGGCCACCACGATCGCCGCCATCGCCGTACCCGGCTGCCCCAACCACGACACCGGCTCATCCACCAGATGCAGCGTCGTGAGCAACCCGTTGAGCAGCCCATAGTTCGCGTTGAAAATCCACAGCCAGACGAACGAGACCACCACGCCCGGGATGACCCACGGCATCAGGAACAGGCCCCGCAGCACCGCGCGGCCGCGGATGCGCGAGTTCAGCGCCAGGGCCAGGGCGAAGCCGAGGACCACCGGCACCACCGTCGAGGCGACCGTGAACACCAGGGTGTTCTGCAGCACCGGCCAGAAGTTCTGCGCCAGCACGTCCCGGAAGTTCCCCAGGCCGACGAACGAACGGCCCGGGAGCACCAGGCTCTGCCGGAACAGGCTGGTGCTCAGCGCCCCGGCGAGCGGGTAGAGCACCACGGCGCCCAGCAGCGCGAGCGCCGGGAGGGTCAGCAGGAAGCCGAACGTACGGTCGGACAGGCCCTTGGGAGCGCTCACGGCTCCACCGCCCCGGTGCCGACGCTCGGGTGGTCGTCGTCGAGGTCGATGAGCTCCGGGTCGAGGTGCGCCCGCAACTCCACGCCGAGCTGCCACTCCACGTGGTCACGCGCGGCGCGCTCGGCGTCGTCCGGGTCGCGGCGGCGCAGCGCGTCGAGGATCGCCGCGTGCTCGGTCATGACCTGGCCCCAGGCCGGGTCGACGCGCACGCCGATGCGGTAGTGCTGCACGCGCAGCAGCGCGAGG
This sequence comes from Dactylosporangium sp. NPDC049140, assembly GCF_040648435.1. Taxonomy (NCBI): domain Bacteria; kingdom Bacillati; phylum Actinomycetota; class Actinomycetes; order Micromonosporales; family Micromonosporaceae; genus Dactylosporangium; species Dactylosporangium sp. NPDC049140. The sequence continues at coordinate 750 of NZ_JBEZDS010000080.1, forward strand.
TCGGTCATCTCGCGCAGCGTCGCGTACCGGGTGGCGGTGGCGATCCCGGTGTGGAACCGCCGGTTGAGCTCCGACATCGGGCCGAGCCGCCCCCGCTCGAACTGGAAGCGCATCTGCTCGTGCATCTCCTGCAACTCGGCCAGCTCGGCGTCGGCGATCGTGGTCGCGGCGACCCGGGCGGCCAGGCCCTCCATCGCGCCACGGGCCAGGTAGACCCCGCGCATCTCGCGCAGGGACAGCGGCGCGACGTGGGCGCCGGCGTGCGGGTTGGGCTGCACGACGAGGCCCTGGCCGGTGAGCCGCTGGACCGCCTCGCGCAGCGGGATCTTGCTGATGCCGAGCGAGCGCGACAGGGCGTCGATGTTGATGCGGGCGCCCGGGCGCAGCTCGCCGGAGAGGATGGCCTGGCGGAGGCGGTCGTAGACGACATCGGCCTTCGTCTGGAACCCCTCGAGTCGATCCACGCCATCTCCCCAGGTCAGGCGATCGTCGTATACTATCGATCGCATGCGAGGCAGTGTTGCACCCGCATCCGGGGCGGCGCAAGAGGCTCAGCGGGCGGTCACCGCCAGGTAGCCGTCCTCGAGGCCCGGCTCCACCGGCAGGGCCTGCGGGCTCGGGGCGGCGGGGGCGACGATGCGGTACCGGACGCCGCCCTCCTGCGGGATCGCGGACACGATGGTGCCGTCGGCGGGCGGCGGGCCGTCGGTGACGAGCGACCACACGCGGCCCTCGGCGCGCCGGGTCAGGTCGCCGACCGTGCCGCGGAAGATGAGCCGCCCCTTGGCCAGCACCGCGACCTCCCGGCAGGTCTGCGCGATGTCGTCGACGATGTGCGTGCTCAGCAGCACCGTGCGCCGGCCCGCGAACTGCGACAGCAGCGTGCGGAACCGGATCCGCTCCTCCGGGTCGAGGCCCGCGGTCGGCTCGTCGACGATGAGCAGCCGCGGGTCGGCGAGCAGCGCCTGGGCGATGCCGACCCGCTGGCGCATGCCGCCGGAGAAGCCGCGCAGCCGCCGGTCGGCGTGCTCGGTCAGCGCCACGACCTCCAGCAGCTCGCCGACCCGCCGGCGCCGGGCCGCACGGTCGTCGAGGCCCTTGAGCAGCGCCACGTAGTCCAGGAACTGGCGGGCCGTCAGGTCCGGGTACACGCCGAGGTCCTGCGGCAGGTAGCCGAGCTCGCGCTGCACCGCGGTGCGCCCCGCCCCGTCGCCGAGGTCGTGCCCGCCCACGGTCACGCGGCCGGACGACGGGCGCACGATGCCGGCGAGGATGCGCATGAGCGTGGTCTTGCCGGCGCCGTTGGCCCCGAGCAGCCCGAACATGCCGGTCGGCACGACGAGGTCGAGGCCGTCGAGGGCGGCCACCCCACCGTGGTACGTCTTGGTCAGCCGTTCTATCTCGATACGCATGCAAGGTCCCTCGGTGGTCAGCGGATTCGGCGTTCGCGCAGTGCATGGCCGCCGGCCAGGGCCGCGGCGGCGAGGACGAGCAGCACGGCGATGGACAGCCCCGCCGTCGCCGGGTCCGGGTCAGGGCGCAGGAAGTTCAGCGCCGCGCCGGGCACGGGGCCGGCCAGGTCCTGCTCGCCGTCGATGCCGTGGAAGGCGAGCAGGGCCTCGAGGGCGTACCCGCCGAGCGGGTGCACGAGCGTCCCCGAGAGCGTGGGCATCAGCTCGGGCGCGGCCAGGTTGCCCCAGAGCCAGTAGCCGGTGAACAGCACGCGGAACAGCGGCGCGGGCATGACCAGCGGCACCACCAGCGCGAAGGCGGCCACGAACAGCAGCCCGGGGACGAACACGACGCCGATCGCGGCCAGGGCCCACGCGAGCGCGACCGGGCCGCCGACGCCCACGGCGTAGGCGGTGGCGAAACCGAGGTACACCACGAGGATCGGGATCGCCGTCGCGGCGGCGGCGCCGAGGTACTTGCCCACGAGCCGCGCCCCGGGCGCGGCCGGGGTGGCGTCGAGGATGGGCGCCACCCGCAGCCGGTCGTCGCGCACGAACCGGTCGGCGAGCAGGCAGCCGAACCCGATCGACAGCAGCGCGTGGAGCTGCAGGGCCAGCCCGACCACGGCGGTGCGCGCCAGCGGCGGGCGCTCGTTGGGGTCGAACAGGTCGCGCAGCAGGCTGCCGCCGATGAGCAGGAACAGCACGACAGAGAGCGCGGGCACGATCCACACGGAGCGCTTGGCGAGCTGCATCCGGAACTCGTACCGCAGGCTGGGCATCATGCGTCCTCCCCGTGGACGAGTCGCTCGGCCCGCCCGAGCAGGAGCACGGCGAGCGCGACGAGCCCGGCCCCGGCGCCGAGCAGGACGAGCCGGTTCGCGGCCCAGTCGCCGGGCACCGCGCCGCGGGTCGTCGCGAACAGGTACAGCAGCCGCCCCGGCCGTGTTTCCTGCGCGGCGGCGCCGAAGAACTGCTGCACCGCCCACACCGTGCTGACGAGGGCCCCGGCCGCGCCCGGGCTGCGCAGCACCGCGCCCGCCGCGAACCCGAGGCCGCTCAGCCCGGCCGTCGGCGCCACCCAGGTCAGCTGCCCGACGAGCGCACCGTGGTTGGCCGGCCAGCGCGCCCACCAGCCGGTCACGATCAGCGCGACGGCCATGGCCCCGGCGACGGCGGCGGTCCAGGCGAGCGTGACGGCCATGCGCCGCAGCAACGTGACCCGGTACGCGGTGGGCGCCGTCAGCTGCAGCTCCACCGCCGCGTCCCGGCCGACGAGCGAGGCACAGGCGACCCCGGCCGCGAGCGGGACCGCCATCTCGAGGGCGCCGAGCAGGACGCGTGCGGTGTTGGCGTCGCCCGGGAGCGGGTTCGCGAGCGCGGCGGCCACGCCGAGCGCGACGGCGACGGGCGGCCCGAGCGCGGCGGTCCAGCCGGCCCGGCGCGCCTCGTACCGCCAGAGAGTCAGTGGTCTCACACCGGATGGGTAGCGCCTCACGGGTCTATGGGTTCACCGCCGGGCGAGCCGGATCGATCGGCGCCTCACGGCTCGCCGGCGAACGAGCCGGCCCGCCCCGCGACGACCATCGCGGCCACCGCGATCGCGGCGCTCGCCGTGAGCACGGGCGCGTTCGTCGACCAGACCGCCACGACGAGCCGGGCCGGCCACGCGTCGCGGGCCAGGGCGCCGCCCGCGAGCATGCCGCCCGCCAGCACCCGGATCACCCACACGCCCACGGCGGCGCCGAGCGCGATGTCGGGCCCGAACCACACGGCGACGAGCAGCCCGAGCGCGGACAGCAGCGCCATCGGCCCGAGCCAGGCCCCCACGAGCGCGTCGAGGCCGGCCGTTCCGGTCGCGCCGGCGGCGCTCAGCGCGGCCGAGGCGCCGAGCGCGAGGACGAGGTCGTAGCCGAACACCAGCGCGATACGCACGAGCAGCAGCATCCGGCCGGACGTGGGGGTGGCCGCGACGAGCTCGGCGGCCGGGTCGCGGCGGGAGCGGTAGGTGCCGGCCACCCCCGCCGCGGCGACGATCGGCGCGACGAGCGACAGCACGAGCTCGGCGCCGCCCTGGGCCAGGACGATCGCCACCCCGAGCGCCAGTACCAGCGCCGAGGCGATGGGCACGGCGAGGCGGATCAGCCGCGCCTCGGCGAGTACCAGGCCGGCGGGGAGGCGTCCGGTGCGCCGTTCGGGCGGCCGGTCGAGGGCGCTGCGGGTGAGCACCGTGCGCACCAGCCGGGCCGCGTCCGGGACCGGGACCTCCGCGTCCGGGGCCGGTCGCAACGAGTCCGCGATCGCCCGCCAGGAGGCGAGCTCGGCCCGGCAGCGGGGGCAGCCCGCCAGGTGGGCGCCGACGCGCTCGCGGTCCTCCGGGCGCAGCGACCCGGCGGCGTACGCGGGCAGCCAGTCCTTCATTCGGGCACCTCCTGGGCGATCAGCGCCGCGGCGATGGCGGCCCGCGCGTGGTACAGCCGGCTCTTCACCGTCCCGACCGGGATCCCGAGCACGTCCGCGACGTCGGCGAGCGGGAGCCCGGCCACGAACACGAGCGCGATGACGTCCCGGTGGTGCTCCGGCAGCCGGTCGACGGCCGCGGCCGCGGGCGTGCCGCCGGCCGCCGCGATCGCCAGCTCCTCCGGCCCGGCGCTCTGGTCCGCCCGCTCGGGCAGGTCCCCGCCGACGGGCTCAGGGCCGGGCCGCCCGCGCAGCCGGTTGTGCGCCTGGCGGCGGGCGACCCCGAACAGCCACGTGCTCACCTTCGCGCGGCCCTCGAAGGCGCCGGCCGACCGCCAGACCGCGAGCATCGTGTCCTGCAGGATCTCCTCGGCGGTCATCCGGTCCCCGGCGAGGCGGAGCAGATAGCCGTACAGCGGCCCGGCATGCCGTTCGTAGAGCCGGGCGAGCGCGGCCGCGTCGCCGGCCGCCACCAGCCGCAGCAGCTCCTCGTCGCCGCCCACCCGCCCACCTCCCTCTGCTGCTTGGTAGCGCCCACGACCGTGAACGGTTCACCGCCGTGCCGGCCATTCTCGACCGGTGGGGGCCGGCAGCAGTATCACCGCCAGGCCCGCCGTGGCGAGCACGACCGCGCTCAGCAGCGGCAGCGCCACGACCAGGCCGGTGAGCGCCGCGATCGCCGGCCCCAGCAGCGCGCCGGCCACCGCGGCCACGCAGTCGCTGGTGTAGAAGGCGGCCGCGGCCCGGCCCCGCACCGCGTCCTCGCTGCCCGTCTGCACCCGATAGCCGGTGACGACCTTCGCCACGGCGCCGGGCACACCGGCGGCGGTCACGGCGGCGAGCGCCACCGGGAGCGCGGTCGTGGTGAACATGACGAGGAAGCACCCGCCGACGGCGGCGTAGGCCGCGACCAGAATGGTGCGGGTCGCGAACCGCTCGATGAGCACCCCGCTGAGCGCGGAGCCGGCCAGGTAGCCGAGGCCCAGACCGGCGACGAGGTAGCCCAGCGCGCGGTCCGGGCCGTGCAGCCGGGTCGCGATGAACGGCACCAGCAGGGCGGTGAGCGCGGCGTTCGCCGTCCAGTAGAGCCAGCTCGTGACCAGCAGGCCGCGCAGCAGCGGCACGCGCAGGACGAGGGACGGCCCGGCGGCGGCGCGGGCCGGCCGGGGCGTGCGCGGGATGGCGACGGTACCGATGACGGCCGCGGCGGCGAGGTAGGTCGCGGCGTCGATCAGCACGACCGTGCGGAACCGGCCCGCCTCGACCAGGAGGGTGCCGGCCAGCGGCCCGAGCATCCGCAGGGTGCTGGCGGTGGCGGCCGAGAGCGCGTTCGCCGCGGGCAGGTCGGCCGGGTCCACGACCGTGGGCGTCACCGCGGCGAGCGCGGGTCCCAGGAAGCAGACGGCGACGTTCTCCAGGGCCAGGCCCAGGTACACGAAGCCGAGGCGGCCGGGCGTGGTCCCCAGGGCCATCAGGGCCACCGCGGCGGCGCCGGCGAGGTTGGCCACCACGAGGACCGTCCGGCGGGACCGGCGGTCGACGACGGCGCCGGCCCAGGGTCCGACCAGCACCGCCGGGGCCGCCTGCACGGCCAGCGCCAGGCCGGTCGACATCGCCGAGCCGGTGAGGGCGAAGACGTGCAGCGGTACGGCCATCACGAGCAGCCACGAGCCGAGCGAGTCGACGGCCGAGGCGGCCCACAGGCGCCGGAACTGCCGGTTGCCGAGGAGCACGACCCGGACACTATTCCCATGGAAACATTCGTGGCAATATGTGTTCTGTGGAGATAGAGGATCTGGGCGGCCGGCTGCGCACCCGGCGCACGGCGGCGGGGCGCACGATCGCGTCCGTGGCCGCCGAGGCCGGGCTGTCGGTGCCGTACATCGCCAACCTGGAGAACGGGCGGGGCAACCCGACACTGTCCACTGTGAACAGTCTCGCGGCCGCCCTGGGGCTGCGCCTCGTCGTGGACCTGGTCGAGGGCGACGACGAGGCGCCCGAGCCGGCGCTGCCCGAGTCCCTGGTGCAGTTCGCGCGCTCGCCCCGCTTCCGGAGGGAGGCCGAGCGCCTGCCGCCCCCGGATCGGCTGCTGCGCGCGATGGCCGGCATGGCCGCGCTGACGGACCGGGAGCCGTCGGAGCTCGACTGGCATCGCCTCCTCGACGCGGCCGTGCTCATCGGGCGCCACTGACCCGACCGGCCGTTCGTGCCGCCGGGGCGCCGCCGATTGCCTACGGTGGGGAGGGGCGCCGCGTCCCGGCGTCCGGGACGGCGACGGAGGTGGGCAAGCTTCCGGGGCGGCGACCGCGGTGATCACGCGGAACGCGGCGGAGGACCTCGGGCTCGCCGCCGGCGCCCGGGTGGTGGTGCTGGTGAAGTCGACCGAGGTCAGCGTGGCGCTGCCGTAGCGGATCAGGCCGGGTAGGCGTGGGTCTCGATCGCCTTGACCGCGGCCCACACCTGCTCCCCCGGGGCCAGGTGCAGGTGCGCGGCGGCGGCCGGGGTGACGTCGGCGGCCGCGGCGATCGGCCCGTCCAGCTGGACGCGCAGGTTGTCGCCGTGCCGCTGGATGCCGGTGATGGTGGCCGGCCACGTGTTGCGGGGACTGCCGTCGGGCCGGCTCGGGTGCAGGGCGACGGCGGCGGGGCGGAACACGACGAACGCGTCGCCGTCGACCCGGTCGTCGCAGGTGAGGGCGAACCCGTCGGCGAGCCGGACGGTGTGGCCGTCGGCGCGGCCGCGGTACAGGTTGAGCCCGACGAGCCGGGCGACGTAGTCGGTGCGCGGCCGGGCGGTGACGGTGGCGGCGTCGCCCTCCTGCACGACGTGGCCGTCCTCCACGATGACGAGCCGGTCGGCCAGGACGAGCGCATCGAGCGGGTCGTGGGTCACCAGCAGCGTGGCGCCCGGGTGGGCGGCCAGGTGCCGGTGCAGCTCGGCGCGGGTGTCCAGGCGGGTGCGGGCGTCGAGCGCGGCGAGGGGTTCGTCGAGCAGCAGCAGGGTCGGGTCCACGGCGAGGGCCCGGGCCAGCGCGACCCGCTGGGCCTGGCCGCCGGAGAGCTGCCGGGGTCGGCGGCGGCCGTAGTCGCCGAGCCCGACCCGGGCCAGCCACGCCTCGGCGGTGGCGTGGGCGGTGCGCCGGTCGGCGCCGCGCCGGCGGGGGCCGAACGCGACGTTGTCCGCGGCGGTCAGGTGCGGAAAGAGCAGGTAGTCCTGGAACACCACGCCGATCGGGCGGCGCTCCGGCGGCGTCCACACCCGGCGCGCGGGCCGGTCCAGGTCGGCGCCGGCGAGGGTGAGGTGGCCGCCGGTGAGCGGTTGCAGGCCGGCGAGGGCACGCAGGGCGGTGGTCTTGCCGGCCCCGTTCGGGCCGAGCAGCGCGACGACCTCCCCGGCCTCGATGGTCAGCGCGATGTCGAGGCGGAACGTGCCCCGGTCGACGACCAGGTGCGCGTCGAGCATCGCCGGGTCCGGGCCGCCTGTCACGTGCTGCCGATCCAGCGGTCGCGCAGCCCGGCGAGGATGGCCACGGAGACGGTGAGCAGGATGAGGCTGAGCACGATGGCGGCGTCCAGGTCGCCGCTCTCGAGGGTCTGGTACACGGCGAGGGGCATGGTCTGGGTGATACCGGGATAGTTCCCGGCGAAGGTGATCGTGGCGCCGAACTCGCCGAGCGCGCGGGCCCAGCACAGGATCGCCCCGGCGGCGACGCCCGGCGCGACCAGCGGCAGGGTCACGTGGGTGAACGTGGTCCAGCGCCCGGCGCCGAGCGTGGCGGCGGCCTCCTCGTAGCGGCGGTCGGCCCCGCGCAGTGCCCCCTCGACGGCGATGATGAGGAACGGCATCGCCACGAACGCCTCGGCCACGACGACGCCGGTGGTGGTGAACGGCAGCGTGAACCCGAACGTCGTGTCGAGCCACTCGCCGAGCAGGCCCCGGCGGCCGAACACGAGCAGGAGCGCCACCCCGCCGACGACCGGCGGGAGCACCAGCGGGACGGTGACGAACGCCCGGACCAGCCGCCGGCCCGGGAACTCGACCCGGGCGAGCAGCCACGCCAGCGGTACGCCCAGCAGGAGGCACAGCACCGTGGCGAGGGTCGCGCACTGCAGCGACAGCCGCAGCGCGGTCAGCAGCCCAGGGGTGGCGAGCCGCTGGGGCAGCGTGCTCCACGGCGCCCGGATGAGCAGCCCGGCCAGCGGCAGGACCAGGAACGCCAGGCCGAGCGTGGCGGGCAGCAACAGGCCGAGCGGCGCCTGCCGGCCCGGGGTACCCCGGCGGGGCGGCGCGGTGTCGCGGTGTCCCGCCTCGTCGTCCGTGGTCACGGGGCCTGGAAGCCGGCCTCGGTCAGGACCGTCTTGCCCTTGTCCGACAGCACGTACGCGATGAACGCCTTCGCCCCGGCCGCGTTCTTGGCCGCCTTGAGCGCGACGATCGGGTACTCGTTGATCGCCCCCGCCGACTCCGGGAACTCGATGCCCTCGACGCCCGCGGTGGCGACCTTGGCGTCGGTGCGGTACACGAGCGCGGCGTCGACCTCGCCGAGCTTCACCTTCGACAGGGCCGCCTTGACGTCCTGCTCGAGCGTGACCGGGGTCAGCTTCACGCCGGCGGCGTCGAGCGCCTTCTTCGCCGCCGCGCCGCACGGGACCGCCTCGGCGCACAGCGCCACCTTGACCCCGGGCTTGGTCAGGTCGGCCAGGCCCTTGACCGCCTTCGGGTTGCCCTTCGCCACGGCGATCACGAGCTGGTTCTTCACGAACGTCGTCGGGGTGCCGTCGCCGTTGCCGGCGTCGGTGACGGTCTTCATGTTGGTCGGCGCCGCGGAGGCGAACACGTCCGCCGGCGCGCCCTGGTTGATCTGGGTGGCGAGGGTCGAGCTGCCGCCGAAGCTGAACTTCACCGTCGCGCCCGGGTTCGCGGCCTCGAAGTCCTTGCCGAGCTTGGTGAACGTCTCGGTCAGCGACGCCGCCGCGAACACGTTCACGGTGCCGGTCACGCTCGGCGCGGCGGCACTCGTTGCGCCCGTGGTCCCGGTCCCGGCGGCGGGGGTGTCGGTCTTGTCGCTGCCGCAGCCGGTCACGGTCAGCAGCGCCGCCGCCGCGACTGCGGTCAGCGTGGTGCGTGCGCGATGCAGTCTCACGTGGTCCTCCCTCTATGTGCCCCGGCCGGGGTGGACCGCTCCACCACCACCGTGGTCGACTTGATCACTGCCACCGCGACCGACCCGACCTGCAGATCGAGCTCGTCGACGGCCTCGCGGCTCATCAGCGACACCAGCCGGAACGGCCCGGCCTGGATGTCGACCTGGGCCATGACCGTGTCCTTCACCACCGCGGTGACGATTCCCCGCAGCCGGTTGCGCGCCGACGTCTCGGACCGCCCGTCGGGCTCCACGCCCTGGGTGCGGACGAAACCGGCGAGCTCGACGCCGTCGATCGTGCGGTGGCCGTGCTCGTCGCGGCCCGCCTGGAGCCGGCCGGCGTCGACCCACCGCCGCACGGTGTCCACGCTCACCCCGAGCAGTTCGGCCGCCTCGCCGATCCGAAAGACCGTCACGGCCATCACCGTACCGCGCCGCACTTGCGGCCTCCTACCCACCGATCAGGCCGCATCCTCGGCGTGGTGTAGCGGTACGGGCGCCGCATCTGCATCATGGGTACATGGCCGCCGGACCGGTACGCGACGCAGCAGAGCATGATCGGCGGTGGGCCACGGTGCTCGACCATCTCGCCGCCGCGCTGCCCGAACGGGCCGCGCGGGTCGTGGTCGACGGCACCGACAGCGCCGCCGCGCTGCTGGCCGACCGGCTCGCGGAACGGCTGCACGCCGCCGACCGGCACTGCGTCCGGCTCACCGCGGCCGCGGGCGTCGCCGAGGACGACGGATGGGCGGTCCGCTCCGCCGGCCGCGTGGTCATCGCCGACGGGGGCCGCTGGCGCGACCGGCTCCCGTCGGACTCCTGGGACCTGACCGTCTGGGTCCGCACGCCGCCCGCCGCCGCGTCCGGCGAATACCGCGGCGAGGACGCCGATGCCGTCGTCGACCTGCACGACCGCGCCTGGCCGGTGATCCGCCACCTCGACCCGCGGCTCGTCCCCGGCGACGTGTGGTACCGCACCGAGTCCCAGGCGTTCTTCGCCGCCCGCGCCGCCACCTGGGACACGAGGTTCGGCGACGACGGACCCGCCTACGCGGCCGCGGTCGCCGAGGCCGGCCTGCGACCCGGCGGCGCCGTGCTCGACCTCGGCTGCGGCACCGGCCGCGCCCTGCCCGCCCTCCGCGACGCGGTCGGCGCGCACGGCACCGTCCTCGGCGCCGACCTCACCCCGCAGATGCTCGACGCCGCCCGCGACCGCGCCCGCACCTGCGCCGCGACCCTCCTGCTCGCCGACGCCCGCCGGCTGCCGTTCGCCGACGCCGGCCTCGACGCGATCTTCGCCGCCGGCCTCATCACCCACCTGCCCGATCCCGCCGCCGGGCTCGCCGAGCTCGCCCGGGTGACCCGGGCCGGTGGACGGCTCGTGCTCTTCCACCCCTCCGGCCGGGCCGCGCTCGCCGCCCGCCACGGCCGCACCCTGCGCCCCGACGAGCCGCTCGCCGAGCCGGTGCTGCGCGCCGTCACCGGCCGCACCGGCTGGCAGCTCGTCAGCTACGACGACCCGCCGCACCGCTTCCACGCCGTCGCCGTCCGCCGGTGACCGGCGGGCGGGGCCGGGGCCGCGCTAAACCTTGATCCGCTCTCCCGCCGGGTCGAAGGGCGGGCGCCGGTGTACCGTCGCGGGCACGAGCCGGCCGCCGACGTTGATCTCGAAGGCCCCGCCCTCCCAGGCCGTGACGTACGCCAGGGCCACGCACGCGCCAAGCGTCTCGCCCCAGGCCGCCGAGGTGACCTGGCCGACCGGGCGCCCGTCGCGCCGGACCAGCTCGCCACCCCACATCATGACGTCCGGGTCGCCGGCGACGAGGGAGACCAGGCGGCGGGCCGGGCCCTCGGCCTTGGCCCGCTCGACGGCGGCGCGGCCCAGGAACGGGGTGTCCGAGCGCAGCTTGCAGGCGAACAGCAGCCCCGCCTCGACCGGGTTCGTGTCCGGGTTCAGGTCGGGGCCCCAGGCGCGGTACCCCTTCTCCAGGCGCAGCGAGTTGATCGTGTAGTAGCCGGCCGGCGCGATGCCGGTCTCCAGCAGCCGCTCGTAGACGCCGGCGGCGAACTCGGCCGGGACGTACAGCTCCCAGCCCAGCTCGCCGACGTAGGTGATGCGGGTCGCGCGCACGGTGGCGTGGCCGAGGTCGATCTCCCGGCTGGTCGCGAACGGGAACGCGGCGTCGGACAGGTCGGCCCGCGTCAGCGACTGGAGCAGCGCGCGCGACCGCGGCCCCATCACCCCGTAGACGGCGTAGGCGGAGGTGACGTCGGTGACGGTGACGTGCCGCTCGCCCGTGTGCCGGCGGATCCAGTCGCGGTCGCGCTCCACCGAGCCGGAGCTGGTCACCAGCAGGTACTCGTCACGCGCCAGCCGGGTGACGGTCACGTCGGACTCGTAGCCGCCGCGGGCGTTGAGCAGGCCGGTGTACACCGCACGGCCGGTCGGCACCGCGACGTCGGCGGTGCACAGCCACTGCAGCAGCTCCTCGGCGTCGCGGCCGGCGATGAGCAGCTTGCCGAAGGACGTCTGGTCGAACAGCGCCGCCGCCTCCCGGGTCGCGCGCTGCTCGGCGGCCGACCACGCGAGCCAGTTCGGTTTGCCCCAGGTGTACTCCAGCGAAGGCGTCACCCCCGCGGGCGCGAACACGTTCACCCGCTCCCAGCCCATCTTCGAGCCGAAGGCGGCGCCCCCGGCCGCCTGCAGGTGGTGGGCCGGGGAGCGCCGGAACGGCCGGGCGGACGTCAGCTCGCGGTTGGGCCACGGCACCTCGTAGTGCAGCCCGAGCACCTCGGCGACCCGGTCGTGCAGCCACTGGTTGTTGCCGTGGAACGGCGCGAACCGGCGGATGTCCACACTGGACAGGTCGCTGGTCGGCTCGCCGGCCACGATCCACTCCGCGAGGGCCCGCCCGGCGCCGCCGGCCGAGGCGATGCCGACCGAGTTGAAGCCCGCGCCGACGAAGAAGTTCCGCACCTCCGGCGCCTCGCCGAGGATGAACTGGTTGTCCGGGGTGAAGCTCTCCGGGCCGTTGTAGAACTTCTTGATGCCGGTCTCCCGCAGCGCCGGAATCCGCAGCTGCGCGTTGTCCATGAGGATGCCGAAGTGGTCCCAGTCCTCGGGCAGGAGCTGGAACTCGAAGGGGTACGGCAGCCGGTCGGGCGCGACCCACGGCTTGGCCTCGGGCTCGAACCCGCCGACCACGAGCCCGCCGACCTCCTCCTTGAAATAGGTGTACCCGTCCGGGTCGCGCAGGATCGGCAGCATCCGGTGCACGCCGGCGATCGCGTCGGTGACCACGTAGAAGTGCTCGGCCGAGTGCAGCGGCACGTTGACCCCGGCGAGCGCGCCGACCGCCTTGGCCCACTGCCCGGCGCAGTTGACGACGACCTCGGCCTCGATGTCGCCCGCGTCGGTGCGCACCCCGGCGACGGCGCCGTCGCGCACGTCGACGCCGAGCACGCGCACGCCCTGCACGATCCGCGCGCCGCGGTCGCGGGCGCCCTTCGCGAGGGAGTTCGTGACGTCGGTGGGGTTGGCGGTACCGTCGCCCGGCAGCCAGATCGCCCCGACGAGGTCCTCGGTGGCCAGGATCGGGTACAGCTCCCGCGCCCGCGCGGGGCCGATGAGCTCGCACTCGAGGTCGTAGGCGGCGGCGGACGCGGCGGTGCGCTCGAGCTGGACCATCCGGTCGGGGGTGCGGGCGACGGTGACGCCGCCGCACCGCTTGAAGCCGGTGCCGAGCCCGGTCTCGGCCTCCAGCTCGCTGTACAGCTGCGCGGAGTACTGCACGAGCCGGGTGCCGCTCTCGGTCGCGCGCAGCTGCCCGACGAGGCCGGCCGCGTGCCAGGTGGTGCCGCTGGACAGCCGCCCCTGCTCGACGAGGACCAGGTCGGTCCAGCCGAGCCGGGCCAGGTGGTAGGCGACGCTGGCCCCGATGACGCCACCGCCGATGACGACGACGCGAGCCCGGTCCGGCAGGGCGCTGCTCATGCCCGCGACGCTAGCAGCGCCGACGCCACCGCAAAAGGATCTACAGGTCGCGCTCAGCCCCGCGGGCCACGAACGCTCTACAGGTCGCCGAGCGCCGTCAGCGGGGACTCGACGCAGTCGGCGACGTAACGCAGGAAGCCGCCCGCCGCGCCGCCGTCGCAGGCCCGGTGGTCGAACGCGAGGGTGAGCTGGCTGACCTTGCGCACGGTGAGCTCGCCGCCGACCACCCACGGCCGGTCGATGATCCGGCCGATGCCGAGGATCGCGACCTCCGGGTGGTTGATGATCGCGGCGGAGCCGTCGACGCCGAAGACGCCGTAGTTGTTGACGGTGAACGTGCCGCCGGTCAGCGCGGCCGGCGCGAGGGTGCCGGCCCGGGCGGCCGCGGTGCGCTCGGCGATGGCGGCCGACAGGGCGCGGGTCGGCATCCGGTGGGCGTCGCGGACGACGGGAACGACCAGGCCGCGGTCCGTCTGCGCGGCAAATCCCAGGTGTACGTGCTGCGGTATGACGATCTCGTCCCGCTCGACGCGGGCGTTGAGCTCGGGGTGGCGGGCCAGGCCCAGCAGCGCGAACCGGGACAGCAGTGCGAGCAGGCTGACCGGCCGCTGCGGCGCGGCGGCGTTGAGCGCGGCGCGGGCCGCGAGGAACTCGGTGGCGTCGACGTCGACCCACACGGTGGCCTCGGGGATCTCGCGGCGCGACCGGCTGAGCTTCTCGGCCACGGCGCCGCGCACGCCCTTGAGCGGGATGCGGGTCTCCCCCGGCTCGGCCGGTACAAGCGCCTTCTCGACGTCTACAAGGGCCTTCTCGACGTCGGCGCGCCGGATCAGCCCCTCGGGGCCGGTGCCGACGACGGTCCGCAGGTCGAGCCCGCCCTCGCGCGCGATCCGCCGGACCAGGGGCGAGATGACCCGCACGGGACCGCCGCCGTGCGGCACAGGCCCGCCGCCGTGCGGCACAGGCCCGCCGCCGTGCGGCACGGTCTGGGCCCGGCGGGGGCCGCGGCGGCTGCGGCGGGTCTCGGTCGTGGTGCCGTAGCCGATGAGCACGTTGCCGCTGACGACGCCCGGCTCCTGGAGGCCCTCGACCGGCTCGACCGTGATCAGCGGCGCGCCGACCCGGACCACGGTGCCCGGCGGGGCGTGCAGAGCGGTGACGGTACCGGCGAAGGGAACCGGCACCTCGACCGCCGCCTTGGCCGTCTCGACCTCGACGACGGGCTGGTCGACGCGCACGGTATCGCCGACGCGGACCATCCAGGTGAGCACCTCGGCCTCGGTGAGGCCCTCGCCGAGATCGGGCAGGAGAAAGTCAGGCATGGTCGTCCCACTGCAGCTTGGCGACGGCGTCGAGGATGCGGTCGGGGTTGGGCAGGTGGTGCTGCTCGAGGTGCGGCGGCGGATAGGGGATGTCCAGCCCCGTCACGCGCAGGATCGGCGCCTGCAGGTAGTGGAAGCACTGCTCCTGCAGGCGGGCGACGACCTCGGCGCCGTACCCGCCGAACCGCGCGGCCTCGTGCACGACCACGACGCGGCCGGTGCGGCGCACGGAGGCGGTGACGGTGGCGTCGTCGAACGGCGAGAGGCTGCGCAGGTCGATGACCTCGAGGTCCCAGCCCTCCGCGACGGCCGCGTCGGCCGCCTCGAGCGCGGTGGCGACCATGCCGCCGTAGGCGACGACGGTCACGTCCCGGCCCGGGCGCCGCACGAGGGCGCGGTCGATCGCCGGCCCGTCGACGGTGAGCGGCTCGGTCTCCTTGGACCAGTACCGCCGCTTCGGCTCCAGGAAGATGACCGGGTCGGGGCAGGCGATCGCCTGGCGCAGCAGCCGGTACGCGTCCGACGGCGTGCCGGGCGTGACGACCCGCAGGCCCGGGGTGTGCGTGTAGTACGCCTCGGACGAGTCGCAGTGGTGCTCGACGCCGCCGATCCCGCCGCCGTACGGCACCCGCACGACGATCGGCAGGCCCACCTTGCCGCGGGTCCGGTTGCGCAGCTTCGCCAGGTGACTGGTGATCTGCTCGAAGGCCGGGTACGCGAACGCGTCGAACTGCATCTCGACGACGGGCACCAGGCCGTTCATCGCCATGCCGATCGCGGTGCCGACGATCCCGGACTCGGCCAGCGGGGTGTCGAAGACCCGGCCGTCGCCGAACTTGGCCGCGAGCCCGTCGGTGACGCGGAACACGCCGCCGAGGGGGCCCACGTCCTCGCCGAACACGAGCACCCGGGGGTCGTCGGCGAGCGCGTCGGCCAGGGCGGCGTTGAGCGCCCCGGCCAGGCTGACCGTGGTCGGCCGCTCCACCATGTTCGTCATGCGGCCTCCGCTTCGCTCCGGCCGCACGACCTCCGAGCTGAGCCCATGATGCCCGGCCCCTCCGCTTCGCTCCGGACCGGTCATGCGCCCTCCGCTTCGCTCCGGCCGCACGACCTCCGAGCTGAGCCCATGATGCCCGGCCCCTCCGCTTCGCTCCGGACCGGTCATGCCCGTGCCTCCTCGTCGAGTTCGGCCATGAGCTCGGCCCGCTGCGCGAGCAGCGCCGGGGTCGGGGTCGCGTACACGTGCTCGAACAGCTCCGCGGGGTCGACCACGGCGTCGGCGTTCATCGCCTCGCGGACGTCCGCCGCGAACCGCTCGGCCTGCTCGGCGAACCCGGCCTCGGTGGCGTCGTCGAGGAGGCCGGCGTCGTGCAGGTACACCCGCAGGCGCTTGATCGGATCGCGCTCGAGCCACGCCCGGACCTCGTCGGAGTCGCGGTAGCGGCTGGCGTCGTCGGCGTTCGTGTGCGCCTCGATGCGGTAGGTGAGCGCCTCGATGAGCGTCGGGCCCTCCCCCGCGGCGGCGTGCTCGATCGCCTCGCGTACCACCGCGTGGACCGCGGCCGCGTCGTTGCCGTCGACGAGCCGGGAGCGCATGCCGTACCCGACGCCCTTGTGCGCCAGCGTCGGCGCGGCGGTCTGCTTGGACAGCGGCACGCTGATCGCGTAGCCGTTGTTCTGCACCAGGAACACCACCGGCGCCTTCCACACCGCGGCGAAGTTCAGCGCCTCGTGCGTGTCGCCCTCGCTGGTGGCCCCGTCGCCGAGCAGCACCAGGGCGACCTGGTCCTCGCCCTTGAGCCGCGCCGCGTGCCCGAGGCCGACGGCGTGCAGGGTGTTGGTGGCCAGCGGGGTGCACTGCGGGGCGACGCGGTACGCGTACGGGTCGTAGCCGCAGTGCCAGTCGCCGCGCAGCAGGGAGAGCACCTCGACCGGCGGGACGGCGCGGGAGACGATCGCCACGGAGTCGCGGTACGTCGGGAAGAGCCAGTCCTGCTCGCGCAGCGCGAGCACGGCGCCGATCTGGCACGCCTCCTGGCCGTGCGAGGACGGGTACACCGCGAGGCGGCCCTGCTTGGTGAGCGCCGTCGCCTGGGCGTCGAAGCGGCGGCCGACCGTCATCCGGCGGTACAGCTCCAGCAGTGTCTCGTTCTCTGGCAGGCTCGCGCCGGCGCGGCGGTGGCCGTCGGCGTCGATCAGGCCGAGCGGGGTGTCGCTCGGCAGCAGCGCCTCGATGGTGGTCACGGGGTTTCCTTCCACCAGGTGGGATGTCCAGCATCATCGGCCCCTCTGCGGCCATTGGTCCAGCGCAGGACTACATTTGGAGACGAATGGACCTGCTTTTGCTCGGATGCGCCGCTTGGGGAGACGGATGGCTCAGCTGGATGAGGTGGACCGGCGCATCGTCGAGGCGCTGCGGGCCGACGGCCGGGCGTCGATGCGCACCCTGGCCGAGGCCCTGCACATCTCGCGGGCCAACGTCTACGCGCGCGTGCAGCGCCTCGAGCACGACGGCGTGATCACCGGCTACACGGCGACCATCGATCCGCAGCGGTACGGCCTGGGCGTCGCCGCCTACGTGTACGTCAACATCAGCCAGCACTCGTGGAAGGCGGTCCAGGCGCGCATCCTCGCGATGCCGGAGGTCGACCACGCCGCGCTCGTGTCGGGCTCGCACGACCTGGTGCTGCTCGTGCGCACCCGCGACACGACCTCGCTGCGCGAGCTGGTGCTGACCCGCCTGCAGGGCATGCCCGAGATCACCTCGACCGAGACGGTGCTCATCTTCGACGAGCTGCCGACCACACCGCGCGTAAGTTCTCTGCCATGACAACGCTGGATGAGTTTGCCGCGCTGGCCGCGCGGGAGCACGGCCTCGTGGTGGTCTCGACGGTCCGCGCGGACGGCACGGTCCAGGCCTCGGTGGTGAACGCGGGCGCCCTGGCCCACCCGCTCACCGGCGCGCCCGCGCTCGCCTTCGTCACCTACGGGAAGGTGAAGCTGGGCAACCTGCGCGCCCGGCCCCGCGTGACGGTGACGGCCCGGGCGGGCTGGGAGTGGGCGACGCTGGAGGGCACCGCGACCCTGATCGGCCCGGACGACCCGGCGGACGGCGTCGACGCCGATCGCCTGCGACTGCTGCTGCGCGAGGTCTTCAAGGCGGCGGGCGGCGACCACGAGGACTGGGACGAGTACGACCGGGTGATGGCCGAGCAGCACCGCACGGCCGTGCTCATCGACCCGGCCCGCGTCTACAGCAACGGCTGAGCGGGGCCGGGCCGGCCGCCGAGGCTCAGGCGCGCAGGCCCGCGCCGCCCGCGACGACGAGGTTCTCGCCGGTGATGTAGGCGGCGCCCGGCGAGGCGAGGAACGCGACCGCCTCGGCGATCTCCTCGCTCGAGCCGAGCCGGCCCAGCGGGGTCTGCGCGGCGAGCGCCGCGCGGGCCTCGGGCGGGACGCCGAGTTTCGACCAGATCCCCGTCTCGATCGCGCCCGGGCTGACGGCGTTCACGCGGATGCGGCGCGGGGCGAGCTCGAGGGCCAGCGACGGCACCAAAGCCAGCAGCGCGCCCCGGCTCGCCGCCGCCGCCGAGCCGGCGCCGACACCGCGGGTCGCGCCGATGCCCACGGTGAAGATGACGCTCGCGCCGTCGTTGAGCAGCGGCAGGACCTTCTGCAGCGTGAAGAACTGGCCCTTGAAGTTCACCGCGACCAGGTCGTCGAAGGTGGCCTCGTCGTATTCGGCGATCGGCCGCCCGCGCACGATGCCGGCGTTGAGGAACAGCACGTCCAGTGCGCCGAAGGCGTCGCGGACCGCGGACGCCACCCGGTCGGCGTCGGCGAGCGAGCGGGCGTCGGCCCGCAGCACGAGCGCGTCGGCGGGCAGCTCCCGCCGGGCCGCGGCGACGGACTCGGGGGTGCTGCCGGTGACGGCGACCCGGTGGCCGGTGCGGTGCAGCAGGGCCGCGGTGGACAGGCCGATGCCGCTGGTACCGCCGGTGATCAGTGCGGTGCGTGTGCTCATGCGGCCACGCTAGGTTCGCGGCGGGCCTGGCGTCCAAGACCGGATGCTCATCGCGTGATGCCGCCCGGGCATCGGGGGTACCGTGCATCCGGTGGACGTCGACCTGCGGCTGGTCCGCTCCTTCACCGTCGTCGCGGAGCACGGCAACTTCCACCGCGCCGCGGCCGCGCTGCACACCGCCCAGCCGGCGCTGAGCCGGCAGATTCAGCGCCTCGAGCGCGAGCTCGGGGTGCGACTGTTCGCGCGCACGAGCCGCGGCAGCCGGCTGACCACTGCCGGGGAGGCCTACCTGCCCGAGGCCCGGGCGCTGCTGCACGACGCCGAGCGGGCGGCGCACCGGGCCCGGGCCGCCGCCGAGCCCGGGGCGCTGCGCCTCGGGTACACCGGCAACCTGGCCGTCACCGCGGCGGTCCGGGAGCTGCGCCGCCGGCACCCGCGCGCGTCGGTGCACGCGCGGCACCTCGGCCAGACCGACGTGCACCCGGCGCTGCTCGACCGCCGGGTCGACGCGGTGGTGGCCCGCCTGCCGTTCCGGACCGCGCGGCTGGCGGTCACGGTGCTCGGCGAGCAGCAGCGCGTGCTCGTCGTGCCGGCGGGGCACCGCCTGGCCGGGCGGGCGTCGGTCACGCTCGACGATTTCGCGCACGAGCCGCTGGTACGCCACCCGGACCCCGAACTCGACGCGTTCTGGCGCCTCGACCCGCGCCCCGGCGGCGCCTCGGCCCCCGACGGCCCGACGGCGGCGACGGTCGAGGACAAGCTCGAGCTGGTCGCCGCGGGCGATGCACTCACGCTCGCCCCGCCCGGCGGCCCGAACGGCGGCCTGCGCCCCGACCTGACCTTCGTCCCGGTGCACGGCATCGCCCCGTGCACCGTCGTGCTCGCCACCCGCGCCGGCTACGCCGACCCGATCCTCGACGACCTGCGCGGTCTCCTGGCCGGTGCGCACCGCCGCTGAGGCCCGCCGGGGTGCCCGAGCGCGAACCGGGCCGGGGCGCTGTGCCCCGGCCCGGTCCCGACGTTCCGGCTCAGCCGAACAGCAGCAGTTGCCAGAGGTCGAACGACTGCACACCGCGCCCGTGGGTCGCCGCGTAGAGCCGCAGCCCGGACAGGCCCGTGCGCAGCTCCATCGTGGTGGTCGTCGGCAGGTTGCGGCCGAGGACCTTCCAGTCCGTCCGGCCCGGCGCGCGGTACAGCACGCCGAGGTCGGTGCCGACGACCAGGCCGCCGCCCCACAGGACCTTCAGCGCGTTGGCCGGGATGTCGGGCAGGTTGGCCGAGATGTCGGTCCAGTGGGCGCCCGCGTCGCGGGACTCGAAGACGTGCCCGACGCCGGCGCCGGGACCCTCGGTCCACTTGCGGGAGTAGCCGTTCATGGCCACGAACACGTGGTTGGGGTCGGCCGGGTCGACGTCGAAGCCCGAGACGTACCGGTTGGGGATGACCCCGTCGACCGGCAGCGTGAGCTGGTGCCAGCCGGTGCCGTCGGCCTTGCCGACCGCGATGCCGCGGGTGAAGCCCACGTTGTTGCAGGGGCCGCACCAGCCGACGTAGACCATGCCGCCGGAGATGGAGACACCGGTGGCGACGTGGCCCGCGCCGAGGTCGAACACGTTTACCCAGTCCGCGCCGGACTGGATGGCGAAGCCCTTGTGCTGGATCCACACGTGCGTGCCGCCGGCGACCCAGTTGTTGACGTTCTTCGGGTCGGCGGCGATCGGGGCGATGAACCGGGCGCCGGCCGAGCCGAGGGCGTTGTCGGGCGGGGCGATGTTGCGGCTGGAGACCTTGCTCGGGTCGGTCGTCCACGAGCCGTCGTTGACCGCGCAGTTGTTCGTCACGGACAGGGCCAGGTACACGTACTCGGCCGCGATGTTGCACCCGTTGTCCGGGTCGACGATGGTGTCGCCGCCGTCGCCGCCGAAGTTGGAGCCCATCACCTTGTCGCCGGGGCGCAGGATCGACTCGCCGTTGTCCTGCAGGCCGCCGCTGATCGCGACCCCCGCGTTGTGCCCCTGCCGGTCGGCGCCGACGCCGACCGAGTAGTACTGCAGCACGTCCATGCTGCCGTCGTTGAGCGACACCCAGTCGGTGGCGTGCCCGGACGCGTCCGCCTTGCCGTTCACCGGCCGGCGGTAGATGCCGCCGTCGTCGCCGACCGCGAGGTACGACCGGCCGCCGTTGCTGCCGATCGCGGCCGCGTGCTGGTCGGGGTGCACGGTCTGGTGGCAGTCGCCGGTCTGCTTCGACGGGTCGATGCTCCAGCACGGGAACGAGAAGTTCCAGTACGGCCCGGGCGTCGTCCACGTCGCCCCGCCGTCCTTGGACTCGAAGACCTCCTCCAGCCCGATGAACAGGTGCCGCGGGTCCTTCGGGTCGACCTGGACGAACTGGTTGTACCAGGCCTGAATGCCCGGCATGTACCCCGGCGCGGTGTTCGCCGAGCCGGAGCGGGCCAGCTGCTGGTAGTCCGCGATCCGGGTCCACGGGCCGAACGGCGAGCCGTTGTTCGACACGAACACGCCGTACAGGTTGCTGTCGCCGTTGGTGGCCAGCATCTCCGGGGACTGCTCGATCGCGTAGTACTTCGAGCCGTCGGCGGAGCGGCCGAAGGTCACCGCGCCGACGTTGTCCGGGTCGCTGGCGATGTCGCCGGGCAGCGTGATCTTCTGCCAGGTGCCGGCGGTCTTCGCGTAGAAGCCGTTGTAGTCGTCGCCGCTGCGCCAGCCGATGGCGAGCACCACCTTCGACGGGTCGCGCGGGTCGATCGCGACGTCGTTGGCGATGTTCTTGTAGGCCGCGTCGTCATCGCCGGCGTCGGCGCCGCCGGGCAGGAAGGTCGGGTTGGGCGCGAACTCGAGGTGCCACGGCCCGCTGAGGTTGGTGGTGGAGTGCGTCCACACGCCGCGGCTGGTGGCCGCCCACACGGTGTCGCCGCCGAAGCGCAGGGCCCGGATCGTGGTGTTCTCCAGCTCCGTACCGCCGACGCGGTCGGAGGTGCGGAACTCGCCGTGGCGCGGGTCGGCGAGCACGTACACACCGGTGCCCACGAAGCTCGTCGCGCTCGTGTTGGCCTCGCCGGTGGCGAACCACAGCCGGCCGCGGCCGTCGAGGCGCAGGTCGCCGGTGGCCGGGGCGGGCAGCTTGTCGGAGATCGGCTGCCACCGGCCGCCGCCGGTCGCGGAGCGCCAGACGCCGCCGTTGGCCGAGCCGGCGTACACGTAGCCCCGGTCGTCGGCGGCCATGCCCACGACGCGGCCGGTGACGTTGCCCGCGCCGCCGGACGAGTTCGAGTTGATGTCGCGGTACCGCGGGTCGTCGGAGTTGTACGGCAGCCCGGTCTCGTCGGTCCAGCGCCCGCCGGTGCGCGGCAGGGACTGCAGCTGGGCCCAGGCGGCGGAGTACGCCCCCGGCGCCACGATCCCGGGCGCGCTGCGGGCCTCGTTCCACTGGTCGGCCTGCTCCATGATGTCGCTGGAGCCCTCTTCGTCGTCGTCGCCCGGCGCAAGGCTGTTGACCGTGCCGGCCCGGTGTGCGGTCGCGGCGCGGTCGGACGCGTGGGACGGGCGCGGGGGGCTCGGCGCGGCGCTTGCGGGCGCTCCGCCGAGCGTGAGCGCGAGCACCGAGAGGCTTGCGGTGATGAGCAGACGTCGATGCCGAAGCTGCGGCAAGGCCGGCTCCCTCCAGAACCGAGGCGCCGGCCGGGCATGGCCGGCGCATTCACACCTGATCGGTTCATTGATCGGCTTTCACATCAAGTGAAGCCGATCAACAAACGCATTCCGGAGGGTGAAGAAGAGGGTTCTCCTATTGACGTCGTTAGCTTAGCCAAGCCTATTTCTTATTTTACGAACGCGCTTTCCAGGAGCCGGGCGGTCACGGTGGCGAGGCGGCGGCCCTGGTACCGCGCGGCCGTCAGCGTCGCCGCGGTCGGAGCGCCCTCGGCGCCGGGGTGGGCGATGCCGTACGGGTTGCCGCGCGCGGCGTGGATCGACGGGTCCGTGTAGCCGGGCGGGACGATGAACGCGCCCCAGTGGTAGAACGTGTTGTACAGCGCGAGCAGCGTGGACTCGTTGCCGCCCTGCGGGTTGGCCGCGCTCGTGAACGCGGTCGCGGCCTTGTCCGCCAGCTGGCCGGTCGCCCAGAGCCCGCCCGTGGTGTCGATGAACTGCTTCAGCTGCGCGGCGATGTTGCCGTACCGCGTCGGCGAGCCGAACGCATAGGCGTCCGCCCACGTCAGGTCCTCGTGCGTGGCGGTCTCGACGTGCGGGGTGGCCTCCACGTGCGCGCGCCAGGCCGGGTTGGCGTCGATCGCGTTCTCCGGGGCCAGCTCCGCCACACGGCGCAGCCGCACCTCGGCGCCGGCGTCGACCGCCCCTTCCGCGATCGCCTGGGCCAGCGCGTGCACGTTGCCCGTGGCCGAGTAGTAGATGACGGCGACCTTCGCGCCCATGACGCCTCCAAAACTGGAAACAATTCCGCTTACGTGGTCGAGACTAAGTGGAACTTCTTCCACTTACAAGGGGTGGGATCATCGTCACGTGAACCGCCGCAAGCCGCCCCCGCTGCCGCTCATCGACCAGCCCCCCGCCGAGCGGGCCGACGCCGCCCGCAACCGGCAGCGGCTCGTCGAGGCGGCGCTGCGGATCGTGGCCACCCACGGCGTCGCCGGGCTCGCGCTCGACGAGGTTGCCCGCGAAGCAGGAGTCGGCGTCGGTACCGCGTACCGCCGCTTCGGCGACGTCGGCGCGCTCGCGTACGCGCTGCTGGAGGAGCACGAGGTCCGCTTCCAGGAGGCGTTCCTGGCCGGCCCGCCCCCGCTCGGCCCGGGCGCCCCGCCGGAGGAGCGGGTCCGCGCCTTCGTGTTCGCGCTGCTCGACCTGCAGGAGGAGCAGTGGGACCTGCGGCTGCTGGCGGTGAAGAAGGCGGCGCTCGGGTACGCCAGCGGCCCCTACCCGACGTACCACCTGCACCTGACGCGGCTGATCGACGACCTCGGCCGCGGCCTGGACGCGCCGTACGTGGCGAGCGTCCTGCTGGCCCTGCTCACGCCGAACGTGCTCGACCATCAGCGCCGCGTGCTCGGCCTGACCCCGGAGCGCATCCGCCGCGGCATTGATTCGGTGCTCGGCGGCCTACTTCAGTAAAGGACCCGCCCGCGCGGGCTCTTGGCCATCCAGCGCTGGTACTCGCGTTCGAGCATCGCCGGGTACCGCCGGAACTGCGGCCCGGCGTCGGCGAGCGCGTCCCCGATCCACTCCCGGGCCGCGTCGGTGGACACCCCCCAGCGCCACACCAGCGCCTCGCGCGCCGCCCGCTCCCGCCCGAGCAGCCGCGGCCGCACGAGCAGCAGCGGAAAGTCGTGCGTGACCTCGGCGATCATCTGCATCCGCGCGACGGCGTCGCCGACCTCGTGCGCCGCGACCGCACCCAGCCGCAGGTCGCTCGCGAGCGCGCGCACTTCGAGCGCCCCGACCCCGAGCAGCGCGGCGACGGCCCGCACGGCCGTGGCCCGCCCGCCGATGAACCTGACCTCAGCACCCCTGCGCATCGATAGGTCACGATAGTAGATTCAACCCCGCCCGAGGAACGCGGCCAGCCGGTCAGCGGGGGTCGCGTCCGGCGGCGCGATCCGTTCGGGCCCGAAGGAGCCCCCGGGCGTGCGAGGCAGGCCGCCGCACCACGGGCAGCATGCCCCGCCGCGACGGCGGCCAGGTCCCGCTCGACGGCCCGGTACGGCCGGCGAGGTCACTGATACTCAGCAGTACGTCGTCCACGCACAATGCGGCAGTCCACCGTGGGAGCGCCAAATATCCGCGAAGAAATCTTTCGGAACGCAATTCCTACCGATTGAAGGTTTGCACCGACGTCCGGTAGGGACCCGCCACTTCATCGCCGATCAGCACGACAAAATCGGGCAGCGCATCGGGTCCGGGCTTGCCATTGGAATCAACTGAGCCGGGGTCGGCCTTCCAGTCCACCAGATGCACCTGGACGGCGTAACGACCCTTCGCCAGACTCACGAAATTTTCCGCCTTCGGCTCGGCGTCGCCGACGTCCTCGAGGCCGCCGAGCGCGAACGAGCCTTCGCTCACGAGCAGGTAGGGCTCCGAGGAGACCAGCACGAACGCCCTCTCGCGATCGGTCAGGTCTCCCCCCTCGCCCCACCGTACGACGATCTGAAATACACCATCGCCACCGACGTTGATCGGCACGACCGTCCCCGCACCCACCGATTCCGCGACGTTCTCGTCCTCGGTAGCCCAGTCCTCCCAGTCCTCGAACTCCGGGAAACTGAACGACTCCGGCTGCCAGATGACGCACATGCCGGCATTGGTACGCACGACACGAGATATTTCAGACGCCACGACCCGCGACCCCTTAGTCAATTTATGTTCGATGCCTGATCGTCACCTTACAAACCTGATCACCGATCTTCAAGCCGAGCTTCTTGATCTGCTTGTCGATCTGTGGGCCGAGGCTCCGGTTCACGGAAACGTTCAGCGGTGACATGTTGGCGACGTCGTCCGCTCCCCCCAGCTGCAGGTCGATCACGTGATCGATGTCGGAGCCGGGAGGAATTTCATGACCGGCGGCACGGTACATGTCCGCCGCGCTGGTCGAGCCGCGAGCGGCGGCGGCATCGGTGACGAACAGGCCGCCGTTGTCCGCCTGCGCGTTCAGCGCCGCCACCTTGGCGTCGGCCGCGGCGATCTGCTCCTCCGACCAACCCTTCTTGTACTTGAGCTCGATGTTGACGCCGTTGCAGTTGTGCACGAGCACCGGCTCGGACCCGGCGACGACGAAGTACGTGTGCGTCTCGGCGACGGTCAGGTCGTACATGTACCGCTCGCCGGTGAAGCTGCGAACCGCGACGACCTCGGCGACGGCGCCGTCGTCGGTGCGGAGCGTGGCGCCCGTCTGGAGATCGCCGGCGCTCGTCCAGACCTGGTGCTGGACGTCCCAGAAGGGATGGTTCTGCGAGGTGTGCAGCGTCGCGACGGAACCGTCGGCCGCCTTGACGGTAATGTCGGTCAGGGCGTTGTCCCGGTTCAGGTACACCGCCTCGACCTGGCCGTCCGTGCGCTGGCCAGATGCGGGATCAACGGACTGTACGACGTCGCCGGTCCGTACATCACCGATCGGCTTGCGACTGCCGTCGGCCATCTGGATGTTCGTGGCGGCCGGGAAGCTGCACCCGCGCTTCATCATGTTCTTGGCGCCCTGGGCGATGGCGCGCGATTCGGCGGACGCCGCCTTGCCGCTGGCCTGCGCGGCGGCCTTCAGTCCGCCGCCACCCATCAATGCGGCCTTGCCCGCCTTGAGTGCGGCGCCTCCGACCGACCCGAGACCACCCATCAGGCCGCCGACGATGGCGCCTTGGGCACCGGTCTTGAGCATTCCTCCCCAGGAGAAGTTGCCCTTGTGCTCGACCTTGGTCTGGATGGCGTAGGTGACCATGTTCGTCACCGCGCCGGCCAGCGCACCGCAGGCGACCGCGCCGACGCCGGTGACGCCGATGAGGGCGCCGCAGCCGAGACCGACGGCCATGCCGGCGATGTTGCCGATGATTTCGGCCTTGTGCTCGTCGACCCAGTTGACGGTCGCCGTGACGGCCTTCTTCAGGCCACACTTGATCGGATGGGCCTTGCAGTAGGCCTTTTGCTGGGCCTCCTTGGCGCGCTTCTGCCGGTCGAGCTCCTGCTGGCGCAGGCGGTCCATCTCGGCCGGATCGACGTAGCGCTCCATCGACGCCGCGCCCGCCTTGCCGTAGTACTGCTCATCCGTGCGTTCACCGGTCGGATCACTGTGCGTGACCGGGCTGTTCTCCGAGTAGGCGTAGCCCTGCAACTGCTGCGAATCGGAGTTGTCGATGATCGGATCGGCGGAGATGAACCGTCCGATGGCGGCGTCGTAGTACCGCGACCCCACACGTTCGAGGCCGGTCGGGTCCAGGGTGCCGCCGACGAAGCCCTTCTCGTTCGGCCAGGTCACCGCGGCACCGCGGGACTCACCGAACGGCTGCTGCCGCCGGACCGTCACCGCCTGGGTCGTCGCGGCGACCGTGACGTCGGCCGTGCCCTGGCCGTCGCTGGCGAGCCAGATCAGGCCGCCCGCGGTGCGCTGGCCGACGATGGTGCCGCCGAACGAGTAGTACCGCGTGCAGGTCTTCGCCGTTGTCTGAGTGTTGTACTTCACCTCCATGTCGGGCAGGTACAGCGTCTTGCCACCGGCGTCCTTGCGGATGAGTCGTGTGCCCTCGGCGTCATAGAGGAACGTGGAACTGCCGGACGTGTCGGTGACGCTGGTCAGGTTGCCCTCGGCATCCCACTGCAAGGTCTGCTGACCGTTCGCACCGGGGCGGCCGGTCGTGTTGCCGGTGCTGTCGTAGCTGTACGAGGCGGTGTGGGTGCCGGTGTCGTCCACCGTGCTCGTGCCCGTCAGCGTGTGCGGGCGGACCGTCTGCACGGGCGTCGCGCCGGTGGGATAGGTGTACGTGGTGGACTTGGTGCCGGCGGCGGTGCCGTACTGGGTCTGGCCCGTGCGGCGGCCGATGGTGTCGTAGTCGTAATGGACGCGGTACGGAGCCGGACCGCCCGTCGTCGCCGTCGGACCCGAGGCACAGTCACCGGAGGCCGGGGTCCAGGCGTCCGTAAGCCGTTCGTACCGGTCGTGGGTGAAGCACTGCGTGTCGGCCGTGCCGCCGGCCGGGGTGTCGGCGATCTTCGTGACCGTGCCGAAGTCGTTGTACGAGTAGTGCAGGTCGGCGACCGTGTTCGGCGACACCTGGTCGCGATCGGTCTTCAGGCCGGTCAGGCGACCCGTCTCGAGTTCGTAGCTGCGCGAGAGGTAGGTCCGCGGGCCGCCGCTGTCATTGTCGTCGGTGGTGACGGTGCCGTTGAACAGCGAGTATTGCGTCGGCTGCGCGAGCGCGTTGAACGAGGTGCGCTCGACGAGCCAGCGGCGCTGGTCGGTGCCGTAGAACGTGCTGAGGTTGTCGGTCATCCCGAGCGCGTTGTAGCCGATGACGGTCGTCTCGGCCTGGAGGTCGCCGGCGGCCGGGGAGCCGGTGCTGTTGACCGTCCCGTCCGGGTTGTAGCCGGTGTAGTAGGTGTAATCGCCGGCGAGGCCGGTCTCGGACGTGGGGATGCTGATCGTGGCGACGGTGGCCTGGTATCGGTTGGAGTACTGCACGACCGTCGACTTGTACTGCTGGCCGCTGACGTAGCGAATCGACGCGGTCGGGTAGCCCTTGGCGTTGGTGACGCCGTCCTCGAGCTTCGTCGTGTCATACGTCCAGCCGATCAGCTGGTTCGCCGCGGTGATCGAGGTCTGGTAGAGGCCGGTCTTGCGGCTGAGGTTGTCGTACGTGTTGATCAGGATTTTGCCGCGGCTGTCCGTGGTCTTCGTCAGACGTCCGTTGTTGTCGTACTCCTTCGTCGTGGTCCCGGTGTCCGGGTCGGTCGCCGCAGTGTTACGGCCGCGCAGGTCGTAGTCGTACGTCCACTCGAAGCCCACCGGGTCGACCACCTTCGACAACAGGCCGCGCCGGTTGTAGAAGTAGGACGTCTTGTCGTACGTGCTCGGGTCTGAGTTCAGGTTGCCCGGGATGCGGTTCGCAAACTGCCAGACCTCGGTGGTGCGACCGTTTTCGTCGGTCCGGGTGAGCGCGCCGGTACCTCCCGCAGGCGGCGTGACGGCCGTGTAGTCACCGCCGTAGTAGGTTTCGGTCCGCCAGCGCTCGGTGTTGTACGGCTGGAAGATTTCCGCCGTCGCCCGGCCTGCGCCGTCGTACAGGAACCTCATCTGTGACGGGATCGTGAGACCCTCGTCCACCGGCAGCACGATGGTGGTACCGGGGGCGCCGGAGGCATCGTGGTAGATGTCGAAGGCCCGGGAGCGCCGGCCGGCGGTGTCATAGAACGTGTCCGTGAGCAGACGCCCGCCGGAGGGCGAGTCCGTCTGCGTCTGCCGCTCGCGGACGAGCCCGTCGTACAGCGTGTAGGACGTGGTGTAGCCGCCGGACGGATTCATGGTGTGCGTGATGACCGCGTTCGCGCCGTCCTTGCGGATCAGGTACTCGTAGGTCATGTTGGCCGTGGCATTCGCGGCCTTCGAGCGGTCGGGCAGCCAGACTCCGGTCATCCGGCCGAGACCGTCGTACGTCATGTCGGTGCGGCGGCTGTTCTGGTCGACGACCGACGTGGCGAGGCCCCAGGCCGGCTCGAGGTTCGTCGTGGTGGTCCAGTT
>NZ_JBEZDS010000081.1:0-27895 GCF_040648435.1 Dactylosporangium sp. NPDC049140
CGGCGTGGCCATGAACACCGGCACGTCGGCCGCGAAAGAGGCCGGCAACATGGTCGACCTCGACTCCGACCCGACGAAGCTCATCGAGATCGTCGAGATCGGCAAGCAGCTGCTCATCACCCGCGGCGCGCTGACCACGTTCTCCATCGCCAACGACATCGCCAAGTACTTCGCCATCATCCCGGCCATGTTCGCCGCGATCTACCCCGGCCTCGACCAGCTCAACATCATGCGGCTGCACTCGCCGACCTCGGCCATCCTGTCCGCGGTCATCTTCAACGCCCTCGTCATCATCGCCCTCATCCCGCTCGCGCTGCGCGGCGTGCGCTACCGGCCGAGCTCCGCGGCGGCGATGCTGCGCCGCAACCTGCTCGTCTACGGCCTCGGCGGGGTGATCGTGCCGTTCATCGGCATCAAAATCATCGACCTCATCATCATGAACATTCCGGGGATCTCCTGATGCGCCTGCCCAGCTGGCTCGCCCAGCACCTCGCCGCCCTGCGCGCCCTGGTCGTGCTGACCATCGTGCTCGGCCTGGCCTACCCGCTCCTCATGGTCGCCGTCGCCCGCATACCGGGCCTGTCCGGCCACGCCGACGGCTCCCTCGTCACCAAGGACGGCAAGGACGTGGGCAGCGCGCTCATCGGCCAGTCGTTCACCGACGACCAGGGCAACCCGCTCAAGCAGTACTTCCAGTCCCGCCCGTCCGCGGCCGGCGACGGCTACGACCCGACCTCGACCTCGGCCAGCAACCTCGGCCCCGAGAACGTGGTCGACACGTTGCCGGATCCGAACGTCAAGGACGACGAGGGCAAGCAGAGCCTGCTCACCCAGGTCTGCGCCCGCAGCAGGGCCGTCGGCGAGCTGGAGAACGTCGACGGCGCGCGACCCTACTGCACTCCCGGCGGCGTCGGCGCGGTCCTGGCCGTGTACCACCGGGACGGCTCGACCGGCCCGGTGAGCCGTGCCGTGAGCGTCAACGAGGCCTGCCCCGCAACGCCGTTCGTCGCGACCTGGGAGGGCGTCACCGTCGAGTGCGCCAAGCCCGGCGAGGACTACAGCGGCGGCGTCGTCACGCCCGTGCGGGGCACCGCGCCGGATCACCCGGCTGTGCCGTCCGACGCGGTCACCGCGAGCGGCAGCGGCCTCGACCCGCACATCAGCGTCGCCTACGCGAGGCTGCAGATCCCGCGGGTCGCCAAGGAGCGGGGCCTGAGCGAGGACGCCGTGCGGAAGCTCGTCGACGAACACACCGACGGGCGGACCCTCGGCTTCATCGGTGAGCCGGCGGTCAACGTCCTGCAGCTCAACCTCGCCCTCGACGGGAGCTGACGCACCATGACGGCGCGCGGGACGCTGCGGGTGTACCTGGGCGCGGCGCCCGGCGTCGGCAAGACCTACAAGATGCTCGAGGAGGGGCGGCGCCGCCAGGAACGCGGAACCGACGTCGTCGTCGGCTTCGTGGAGACCCACGCCCGCCCCTTCACCGAGGCCATGCTCGACGGCCTCGAGGTCGTGCCGCGGAAGGACGTGTCGTACCGCGGCGCGGCCTTCACCGAGCTCGACCTCGACGCCGTCCTGGCCCGCCGGCCCGACGTCGCGCTCGTCGACGAACTCGCCCACACCAACGTCCCCGGCGGCGTGCACGCCAAGCGGTGGCAGGACGTCGACCAGCTGCTCGACGCCGGCATCGACGTGCTCACCACCGTCAACGTCCAGCATCTCGAGTCGCTCAACGACGTCGTCGAGGCCATCACCGGCGTGCCGCAGCGCGAGACCGTACCGGACGCCGTGGTCCGGCGGGCGGAGCAGATCGAGCTCGTCGACATGACGCCGGAGGCGCTGCGGCGGCGGATGGCGCACGGCAACATCTACAAGCCTGAGAAGATCGACGCCGCGCTGGGCAACTATTTCCGGGTCGGCAACCTCACCGCACTGCGCGAGCTGGCTCTGCTCTGGCTCGCCGACAAGGTCGACGAGCAGCTGGATCGGTACCGGGCCGACCACGCCATCGACAAGACATGGGAGGCCCGCGAGCGCGTCGTCGTCGCGCTCACCGGCGGCCCCGAGGGCGACACGCTCGTCCGCCGGGCCGCCCGCATCGCCGCGCGGACCAAGGGCGCCGATCTGCTCGCCGTGCACGTCGTGCGGGGCGACGGGCTCTCCGGCGCCGACCCGGCGAACCTGACCCGGCAGCGGCTGCTGGTGGAGTCCCTCGGCGGCACCTACCACCAGGTCCTCGGGGCGAATGTCCCGCGGGCGCTGCTCGACTTCGCCCGCGGCGTCAACGCCACCCAGCTCGTCCTCGGCGCCAGCCGTCGCGGCCGCGTCGCCCAGATCCTCTCGCCCGGCGTGGGCACCACCACCACGGCCGAGTCGGGGACGATCGACGTCCACCTCGTCACCCACGACCAGGCCCGCCGCCTCTCCTGGCGTCGCGCCGCCCCCGGCGGGC
The DNA here is from genome assembly GCF_040648435.1 of Dactylosporangium sp. NPDC049140. Taxonomy (NCBI): domain Bacteria; kingdom Bacillati; phylum Actinomycetota; class Actinomycetes; order Micromonosporales; family Micromonosporaceae; genus Dactylosporangium; species Dactylosporangium sp. NPDC049140. Next base: position 2,456 of record NZ_JBEZDS010000081.1, read on the forward strand.
TCAACCTGCGCCGCCGGCTGCTCGGCTTCGTCGTCGCGCTGGCCGGGCTGCCGCTGCTGACCACGGCGCTCGATGCGCTGCGCGGCGAATTGGGGCTGCCCAGCGACATTCTCGCGTATCTGGTCCTGGCCGTGGCGGCCGCGCTCGCCGGCGGGCTGCTACCCGCGCTGCTCTGCGCCGTCGGCGGGTTCCTGCTGCTCAACTGGTATTTCACGCCGCCGCTGTACCAGTTCACGGTGGCCGAGCACGAGAACCTCTTCGCGCTCGTGGCATTCGTGTTCGTCGCCGTGGCCGTGGCATCCGTCGTCGACCGGGCCGCGCGCCGGGCCCGCGACGCCGCCCGCGCCTCCGCCGAGGCCCAGACCCTGGCCACCCTGGCCGGCAGCGTCCTGCACGGCGACAACCCGCTCGAGGCGCTCCTCGAGCGGGTGCGGGAGTCCTTCGGCCTGACCAATGTGACGCTGCTCGAACGCGCCGGGGAGCTCGGCCCGTGGCAGATTGCGGCAACGGTCGGCGGGCCGCCCTGCGCATCCCCGGCCGACGGCGAGACCGAGGTGCCGATCGCGGACGACGTCTCGCTGGTGCTGCGCGGCCACGCGCTGCCGGCCGAGGCCCGCCGGCTCGTGGTCGCGTTCGCCGCCCACGCCGCGATCGCGTTGCGGCAACGCCGGCTCGGCGAGCAGGCCGCCGCGGCCGGGACCCTCGCCGAGGTCGACCGGCTGCGCACCGCGCTGCTCTCCGCCGTCAGCCACGACCTGCGTACCCCCCTCGCCTCGGCCAAGGCCGCCGTCGGCAGCCTGCGCAGCGCCGACGTCGACTTCTCGCCCGAGGACACCGAGGAGCTGCTCGCCACCGCCGAGGAGTCCCTGGACAAGCTGACCCGGCTCGTCGAGAACCTCCTCGACATGTCCCGGCTGCAGGCCGGCGCCCTTGCGATGACCCTGCAGCCGGTCAGCGTGGCCGAGGCGGTGCCGCGAGCCGTCGACGACCTCGGCCCGGCGGCCGCCGGTGTGCGGCTCGTGGTGCCGGACGAGCTTCCGGAGGTGTACGCCGACCCGACGCTGCTCGAACGCGTGCTCGTCAATCTGCTCGCGAACGCGGTGCGGTACAGCCCGGACGGCCGGCCGCCGATGATCGGCGTCAGCGAGCACGCCGGCCTGGTCGACATCCGCGTCATCGACCACGGCCCCGGCATCCCCGCGGCCGACCGGGAACGGGTCTTCCAGCCTTTCCAGCGTCTCGGCGACCGGGACAACGCCACCGGCGTCGGCCTCGGCCTGGCGCTGTCCCGCGGCCTCGCCGAGGCGATGGCCGGCACCCTGCAGCCCGAACACACCCCGGGCGGCGGCCTCACCATGACCCTCACCCTGCCCAGCGCCGAGGCGGCGGGTCACATCGACACGCCCAGTCCCGCACTGCTCGCGCACCTCGAGACCCGGCGCGCCGGAAAGGTGGACCGATGACCCGCACCCGTGTACTCATCGTCGACGACGAGCCCCAGATGCTCCGCGCGCTGCGGATCAACCTGCAGGCCCGGCAGTACGAGGTGGTGACCGCCGGCGACGGCACGTCGGCGCTGCGGGCCGCCGCCGAGGAGCACCCCGACGTCGTGGTGCTCGACCTCGGTCTGCCCGACATCGACGGCCTCGAGGTCCTGCGCACACTGCGGGCGTGGACGCCCGTGCCCGTTGTCGTGCTGTCCGGCCGGCTGAGCAGCACCGAGAAGGTCGCCGCCCTTGATGCCGGCGCCGACGACTACGTCACCAAGCCGTTCAACATCGACGAGCTACTCGCCCGCCTGCGGGCGGTGTCCCGCCGCCGGCCCGAGCCCGAGCCGGCCACGACCGTGCGGATCGGCGAGTACGAGATCGACCTCGCCGACCGCGACGTCCGACGCATCGACGGCACCGGGGAGCGTCAGCACCTGACCCGCACCGAGTGGCGGCTGCTGGACCTGCTCGTGCGCAACCCGGGCCGGCTCGTCGGCCATCGCGAGCTGCTGCAGCAGGTGTGGGGCCCGACGTATGTCGAGGAGCATCACTACCTGCGCCAGTACATGGGCCAGCTGCGCCGCAAGCTGGAGGCCGACCCGGCCCGGCCCCGGCACCTGCTCACCGAGCCGGCGATGGGGTACCGCTTCCAACCCTGACGTCACCAGGTGTGCACAGCGGGGCGGCGCGCCGGGTCCGGCTCGGCCCGTCGCAGCAGCGCCCGCAGCCGTGGTACCGACATCGACGACGGGTCGGCCAGGCCGGCGAACTCCGCCAGGGGGTGCCGGTCGGGCCAGGCGCACGACAGCCGCGGTACGACTCCTGTGTGATCGCGCGCGGCGAACAGCACGGCGGCGACGGCGGCCGGGACGTCACGGCCGGATGCCCGCAGCAATCGCCACCCGTTCTGCACCTCGCCGAGGACGTACCCCGGCGGAGGGCCTTGGCGCGGTTCGCGCTCCACCACCAGTCGCAGTGCCCGTCCGAGCACCGGATGCGAACGCGCCGCCGCACCGTCCTGCAGCACGAGCCACAACGGCCGGGCCTCGGCGGCGTCGTCGAGCAGCAGCCTCGCGGCCAGGGACAGGCGGGCACGGTACGGCGCGGTTGAGGGCACGTCCGCACGGTGCCACCATCCGCCGGCGCTGCCCACGGTCCTGATGAAATCCCTACGCCGGTACCCCGGAATCTGATGAAATCCTGATGCCCCAACGGATTCGGCGTAGAGATTGCGTCAACGTCCCTTGGCGGCCGGCCTCGGTGGTGTCAGCGTCGTCGGTATGACCCTCACCGAAATCCTGCCCACCCTGCGCTCCTCGCTGCCGGCGCACCTGGAGCCCGCGGTGTGGCCGCGCACGGCCGGGTGGGGCGCCGGCGGCGAACTGCGCGTCGGAGGCGCGGGACTGGCCGCGCTCGCCGAGAAGCACGGCACGCCGCTGTTCGTCGTCGACGAGTCCGACGTGCGCGAGCGCTGCCGGGCCTACGTCGCCGCGTTCGGCGCGGACGCCGTCGACTACACCGCCAAGGCGCTGCTGAGCATCGACATCGCCCGCTGGGTCGCCGACGAAGGCCTGGGCCTGTACGCGGGCTCGGCCGGCGAGGTCCGCGTCGCCGCGCTGGCCGGGTTGGACATGCGCCGCGTCGTGCTCTACGGCAGCGCGAAGTCTCCCGAGGACCTCGAGACGGCCTACGCGGCCGGCGTCGGCACCATCGTCGTGGAGTCCCTCGGCGAAATCACCCGCCTCGCCGCGACCGCCCCCACCGGCCAGCGGGTGCTGCTGCGCGTGCTCGCCGGGCCCGAGCCGGCCGGCGGCCAAGACCGCCGGTTCGGGGTGCGGGTGGCCGGCGGCGAGGCCGCCGCCGCGGTCGCCCGGATCGCGGCCCAGCCGGGCCTGCGCCTCGCCGGCTTCGACTGCTCGCTCGGCCACCAGCTCAGCCGGTTCAGCCTGTACGAGCGGGAGATCGGCCGCCTGTGCGAGTTCGCCGCCGCCATGCGCCGGGCCCACGGCGTCGAGCCCGAGCAGCTGAACCTCGGCGGCGGCCACGCCGTCGCGTACCGGCCCGCCGAACTTGGTCTCGCCCTCGACGCGTTCGCCGCGCGGATGCGGGGCGTGCTGCACCTGGAGGCCGACCGGCATGGCATGGCCGCCCCGCGGCTCACCGTCTCGCCCGGCCGCGCCGTCGTCGCCCGGGCCGGCGTCACCGTGTACCGCGTCCTGGCCGTGACCCGCACCCAGGGCGGCGACCGGCTCGTCGCCGTCGACGGCGGCATGTCCGACTGCCCGGCGACCGCCCTGTGCGGCAGCCGGCACAGCGCGGTGCTGCTCGGCCGCGACGCCCACGCCGCCGCCGGGCCGGCGGCCGTCGTCGGCCGGCACAACGACGCCGACGACGTGGTGGTCCCCGACGCGGACCTGCCGGGCGACGTGCGCCCGGGCGACCTGCTCGCCGTGGCCGGCACCGGCGCCTACCACCACGCCCGGGCCACCAACTTCCACCTCGTCGCCCGCCCCGCCCTGCTGGCCGCCGCGGACGGCGGGGCCCGCGTCCTGATCCGGCGGGAGACGCTCGACGACATGCTCGTGCGTGACGCCGGCCGGTGATGTCCAGGCGGTCGTGCTCGTCCGCGCCGCCGGCGCCGGCGCCGGCGGCGCCTGTCATTGCGGCGGGCCCGCAACACGAGGTAGATCAACCAGCGAGGCCGCGCTGACCTGGGGTTTTCACCAGGTTTCACGTCCATATCACCGCGAAACGGGCACCTTCTTGCGTCGACATCGGTCCATCTCTATGGTGCCAGGAAAGCGCTTTCCTGCTTCCTGGCGGCGCAATCGACTCTCGGAAGGTGAGGCACGGATGAGCCGAGCCCCAGTCTCTTTGCGGTGGCTGGCTGGCGGCGTTGCTGCGGTTGCAGTAGCTGCTGTCACGCTGGCGATGCAGATGCCCAACGCCGCGGCTGCCGACAATCTCAGCATCGGCGCCGGTGCGGACGGCTCCAGCAAGGCCAGCGGCACCAGCTACGGCAACGTGATCGACGGCAACACCAGCACGTATTGGTCGCCCAGCGGCAGCACCGGCCAGATTTCGGTCAAGTGGAGCAGTGCGAAGACGGTGGCTTCGGCCGTCATCCGGCAAGCCTCGGGCGGTGGCTCCATCAGCGCGTGGCGACTGCTCAACTACGACTCGGGCGCGGTCCTGGCCAGCGGTAGCGGCAGCCCGAGCACCATCAACTTCTCCTCCACCTCCCTGAAGAAGATCACGTTCGAGATCACCAGTGCGTCGAGCGCGCCCCGGATCGCCGAGTTCGAGACCTACGCCGCCGGAGGCTCGAACCCGACGCCGACCTCGACCGGTGGAGGCGGCAACCCGACGCCGACGCCGACCTCGACCGGTGGTGGCGGCGGGGGCAACCCGACCACGACGTGGCCGTCGTCCACGGGCAACGTGTCGCTCTCCAGCACGAAGAGCGTGTCCGGGACGTTCGACGGCGGGATGAAGACGTACTGCTGCATCGGTGACGGCAGCCAGTCCGAGAGCCAGGACCCGATGTTCGAGCTGGCGAGCGGCGCCACGCTGCAGAACGTGATCCTCGGTTCGCCGGCCGGTGACGGTGTGCATTGCTTGGGCACCTGCACGCTGCGCAACGTGTGGTGGAACGACATCGGTGAGGACGGCGCCACGTTCCTGCAGACCAACGGCGGCACGTCGTACGTGATCGGTGGCGGTGCCCGCTCCGGCAGCGACAAGATGTTCCAGCACAACGGCAACGGCACGGTCAGCATCAGCGGCTTCTACCTGAAGGGCACCGGCAAGCTGTACCGGGCCTGTGGCAACTGCACGAACTCGTACACCCGCAACGTGAAGGTCGACAACGTGATCGTCGACGACGTCGACTACGTCGTGGGCATCAACTCCAACTGGGGTGACGTCGCGACCATCACCCGGGTTCGGGTGCTCAACAGCTCCAGCACCGTGATCTGCGGCAAGTACAAGGGCGTCGCCAAGGGCAGCGAGCCGACCTATCTCGGCGAAGGCTGGAACGACGCCAACTGCAAGGTGAACAAGAGCGACATCACCTACGGGTGACGTAACCACGCTTGGGGCGCCCACCGGATGCGGTGGGCGCCCGTCGCGGGGAGCGGGGGTCCGCCGGAGGGCGCTGCATGACACGGCCGAGAAGCGGCGCACGCCGTCGAAAGCGGTAGGTTACCGGCGGGGGAGGAGGGAGCAGCTCTGGCTGAGAACTGCCGGACCATCCTAGTTGCTGGTGCGTCAGGCCGGTGTGTGCCCCGTCCGTATGAAGGATCACCCCGGCGAGATCGCCGCCGCGGCTTCGTCGTGGCGACCGGCGCCTGACGGCCGTGATCCACGACGTCATAATTTTTCGCGTCGCCGGTAACCGGCGACCGACTGTCCCGGCGTCGTAATGGTCATGACAATCGACTGGACACTCCGCCCGACCTACGGGCGGGGAGTGTGTCAGATGCTGCCGGTGGCGCCTGTTCGGTTCACCCCGCCCGTCGACCTGGACAATGCTGTCGCGGCCGGCAGCCGTCATGCGGTTCCGGTCACGTTCACCTCACCGACCGGTGCCGCCGTGGAGCAACTGTCGGTGGAATTCGCCTTCGACGACGGTGCCACCCGGCGGACGGTGCCGCGCGCGGCCGACGGCCAGGCCGTCGTGATCGACTGCGCGGCCGGTGCGCGGTTCGTGTCTCTCCGGGCACATGCCACCGACTCCCGCGGTTCCACCGCCCGCCGGACCGTGCTGCCCGCCTACCGGATCGAGGCGGCGTGACGGCCATCGACCGGGATTTCGAGGCGTTCGTCCAGTCCCGCGCCCATGCCCTGCTACGGGTGGCCTACCTCCTCGTCGGTGACGAGCAACTTGCGCAGGATCACCTGCAGGACGTGCTCATGCGGATGTACCAGCGGTGGCCGCGCGTCCAGCAGGAACCCGACCGGTACGCGCGAGCGGCCCTGGTCAACCGGACAACCGATCACTGGCGCTGGCGTAGTCGGCGCCGCGAAGCCCCGATGCCCGACGGGCTCACGGTGGTGGCGGCCGACGACACGACCGCCATGATCGGTCGGCGAACCGTCCTCGACGCGCTGTCCGTCCTGACCGCGCGGCAGCGCGCCGTCATCGTGCTGCGCTACCTCGAGGACCTACCGGTGGTCGAGGTGGCCGCCATGCTGCGGTGTTCCGAGGGGGCGGTGCAGAGCCATGCCGGTCGCGGCCTCGCGAAGTTGCGCGAGCTCCTCCCAAGCCTGTCCGCCGCGTTGAACGGAGACTCTCATGCCTGAACTCAGCGAGCGAGACGATGAGCACCTGCGCGTGATGCTGCGTGACACGACCGATCACCTGCGCCTGCCCGAGCGGCTCACGGACACCGTCCGGACCGGTGCGCTGCGCCGCACCCGCCGCCACCGCGCGCTCGGGGCCGGGCTCGGCGTCATCGCCGTGACCATGGCCGTGGCCGCCGTGACCGCCGTGGCGATTTGGCCCGGGTCCGACGACGGGCCGACGACCGCGGCGGTCGGCGTGAACACCTCGCCCACGCCGCGTGGCACTCTGCCGGACAAATGCCTCCTGCACGTGCTGGCGACCCCGGCGAACGCAGAGTTCAGCTCCGTGACCGGCGGCGATCCGTCCGGTCGGTACCTGCTGACTCGCAGCAGCCAAGGCGCGGCGAAGCAGGTCAGAATCTGGACCGGTGACTCGTCGCGCGTGGTGGCGATGACCGGCGAGGATGCTGAGTTGGATGACGTCAACGCTGCCGGGACCGCGGTCGGTTCCAGCTTCGTCAAGGAGTCGCCGACTGCCTGGCTGTACCGTAACGGCGCCGTCCAGCGGCTGGCCGGTGACAGCGTCAGCGCGAAGGCGATCAACAGCGGCAACCTCGTGGTCGGCCTCCGGGTGTCGGGCCCTGGTCTGGAGCAGCCCGTCGTCTGGCGAGCGCTCGACCGGCCGGCGGAGCAGCTACCGCTGCCTGACGGCGCCCTCGGCGGCAGGGCCGTCGACGTCGCCGATGACGGCACCATCGTCGGCGTGGTGCACCTCCCGGGCGGCGCGAACCAGGGTTACGTCTGGCTGCCCAACGGCGAACACCGGCAGCTGCCGCCGCCTGTGGTCGCAGGTCGTCAGGCCGCGGGTTACTGGCCGACCAGCATCCACGGCACCGTCATCGACGGCACCGCGGACGTCGCCTTCGATCAACCGAAACGGCGAGTTATGGAGCCGGTGATGTTCGACTTGACGACCGGCACGTTCACCGCCTTCCCGGAGGACCTCGTGGAGTCGGTGGGTAACGGCCGCGGAATCCGGGCGGGCCAGGGCGACGGCGGGGCGGTGCTGTCCGACGGCCGGCGGCACGTGAGGCTGGACCAGCTAGCTACGCAGACCGGCGCGCCCACCAGCGTGCCCACCGACGCGCCCACCGCTCCCAGCCGGGTGCCGACGGTCGTCTTCATCAGCGACGACGCCCGTACGCTCGCCGGCCGGGCCGCCGACGCGAACGGCGTGACGAAAGCCGTCGTCTGGCGCTGCCAGTAAGCCTGTGGCGCACTGAGCGCGGCGGCGTCGAGGTACGACGCCGCCGCGCCTCCGTTCCACCTGGGCCGCCGCGAGCACTGCTGATCGACGGTACCGCCAGGAACGTTTACGCCAATCCACCGCTGCCGGCCCCCGTTCCGGTCGCCGGACGAGCCGAGGCCCCGTCCGCACTGGCCGTGTCGGCGATCGACACTCGACGTGTCGGGTGTCGTCAAGGACCGACGACGCTCTACAACGGACATGCAGCGGGTGAACATCTCACCGCGCATAACTCGTCTCGTAATCGGAACGTTGCGGGTTCAAGTCCCGCCGTCGGCTCTCCTGATCAACGCCTCTCCGCGCCGGAGCCGAAAGCTGACGGACCCATGCCCTGTGGTCGTCGGACCCCCGACCTAGCCTGCTGCATGAGCCAGGACCGGTCAGCTGAACAGCAGGTGGCTGGCTGCGGCGAGGTCCACTTCGGCAACTACCGGGACGATCGCGCCCTGCCGCTCGATGTGGACCAGCAGGTCGGGTTCCGGGGGCACGCCGTAGCGGTCGGCGTGGTACGCGAGCGATGCCGGCCAGATCCAGAGCCCGTCGCTGTGCAGGTCGCGCGGTACGGCCCGGCCCGGTTGCCGCGGGTCCTCTTCGGGTGCGATACCGCCGGCGACGAGCGGCGCCTCTCGCAGGTACCGCACGATCGCCGCGCGGCGCGGGTTCGCCAGCGGTGCGCCGGCCCGCTCGTCAAGATCGGCGCCGAGCGTGCGGGCGAACCGGAAGCGTGAGCCGCCCCACCGCGCTGCGATATAGCGTGCCCGAAACTCGTCGATGGCGACTGCGGCCGGGTCAGGGCCGTTGACCGGCGTCCAGTGCACGGCGGTGCGGGACATCGCCTCGGTACGGGCGAACTGCCCGATCCGCACGACCCGCAGCAGCTCGCCGGGGTCGGTGATGGTGTTCCCCGGACCGAAGCGGACAAGGTACTGCATCCGGAGGTGTTCCAGGCCCAACTCGTTGACCAGGATCTCCTCGGCGGTCGTGCCTTCGCCTGGCGCCGCATACCAGGCGCGGTACGTCAGCCTGTCCGGCCCGGTGGCCCCCTGCGCATCGCGGAACAGCGAGACGACGACGCGTGCGACGTCGAGGCGCTCCTGCGGCGTCGAGGCATCGGAGAGCAGCCGCCGCGGCTGCGCGTCCGGTTCGTCGGAGCTGCGCCAGCCGAGCTCGCGCAGCCGCTGCCGCGCAGCGTCGTCGAGCGAGCGGCCTGGCGGTGCGCAGACCACGCACCGCACCACATCGAGGATGCTGATCTCCTCGTGGGAGATCAGCACGAACGGTTCGTCGAGCGGCCGTTCCGCCTGCCGCAGCTCCACCCCTGCTCCGCGTGGCAAGGACCTCAACAACCCGGCTAGCCGCGCCGCGAACTCATCCCACGTCGTCACCGGCCCATGCTAGAGAGCGGATGCGCCATTGTGCTCGATGCCCCGTATGCCGGTGGCCTGGTCGTCAGGATGTGAAGGGACCAATGACCGGATCCCCAATAGTGTGCAGGTCGGCCAGGTCCACGACCGCACATGCCTCGGCCGATTCCAGTTCCAGGTACAGCCGCGAGCCGTGCCCGTGCAGAGCGTTCAGATCCGGGGTCGTGGTGAAGTCCGCGTAATACTCGGGGAAACCAGACGCCCAGTCCTCCACAACCCGGTGACCGACCAGCGGCCGGTCGTCGGTTCCCTCCACCGCGCAGCGCACCAGGAAGCCGGTGTCATAGAGTCCGAGCAGCAGCTCGCCCTCATGGACTGCGAAGCCCACTACGCGCTGCGGCAGTTCGAAAGATGCGAAGACGGTCATCTCGTCCCCGGCGACCCGGATCAACTGCTTGCGGGTGCTGCCCGGTCCCACTGCGCACATGGCCCACACCGCGTCGTCGCTGGGGGTGATGGCTTCGCACCAATGAACTTGCGGCGGCGTGGGATAGCGGTGACGCAACTGACCATCGGGACCGTAGCGGGCAAGGATGTACGGCCACGCCGCCCCCCGCCCGGCGTTCGTTCCGTAGCCGACCCAGACGTCGCCGCCCGGGGTGGACGCGGCGACGATCGCGCCACCGTAGTTGCGCAACCCCACGAGACGACCGCCGCGATCGAATACGCGCGAATCGTGTGGTGAGGCCACGGCCGGTGCGTGGTGGGTTCCGGGCTCTGGGTCCAGGAGCAGTACGCAACCGTCGGCAAGCAGGCACACATTTACCCACGGCCTCGTGAGCAGCAGACTCGTGGTGACCCGGGCGGGCAGTGACGGTTCTTCGCGGGACAAGGTGGCATGGACAGGATGGGGGCGAAGCCTGACGTCTTCCAGCTCAAAGCAGTTCGCCTCAAGCTTCACGAAACACTTCCCCGGATCCACTGCGGTGCTGATGCGGTAGTTCTCGTCCGAGGTGTCGTGGCGGCCACTTGCTCGGCCGACGCCGAGGGGCACGTGTTGCGCCCCGATCAGCGGTCCCCGCTCCATCCTTTCGCCGCCCATCGTCACCGCCGAAGCATATCGACGCATTGCCCGACCGTTCCCGGCGCAGCGGCTCAGAGGTCGGCCTCGACCTTGACCACCGGTGGAGCATCTCCTGGGCCGGCAGCGTCCACGGCGTGCTGCCGCCCGCAGTGGTCGGCACTACACGACCTACGGTGAACGGAAGCCGGTCGTCATCGCGGCCGGTCTTTCCCAGATGCCGGGGCCGGTGCGCGGCGCGGTCACGCTCCCGAGTCATCTCGACTGGTCCGGCCACCCGGTCCACGACCTCGACCTCGACCTCGATGACCCAAGCGGCTGGCCACTGTGTACAAGGTCGTCCTCCAACCTCCCCGGACAGCACACCTAGGCCGCCGGTGTGACAGCGACGCCACGGCGTCCCGCGCCGGAACACGCGGGACAACAGGGTGGCGCCAGAAGTCTGTCAATCTGTTTCGGGGAGGGTTCGGGGTAATCCGAAGCGCGTCATGACGTTGGTGTTGAAGCAGGTGATGGCGGTGATGTGGTTGTCGGCGGTGGTGATGACCAGGAGGCCGTAGGCGCGGTAGACACTGGCGTGAGAGTCTGCCAGGTACAAGCCGACGGCGGGCTGGCCGTTGGCGCGGGTGGGTACCACGCGGTAACTGCGGCCGGGGCGGAAGGTGACGGCGGCGAAGGTGCGCTGGGCTGATTCGATGCCGCGGTATTCCAGCATGACCGGGGGCATGGAGAGTCTCACGTCGGTGACGAGCAGTTCGATCAAGGCGTCCAGGTCGGCGCGTTCCAGGGCGTCGGTGAGCCGGGCGACGAGCCGGTGTTCGGCGGCGGTGTCGGGTTGGCGTGCAGGCCTGCGACTGCCGCTGCTGCCGGTGCTCTCTGAGTCCGCTAGGTGATTGTCGACCGTGGCCCGCGCTCGTTTGAGGGCGCTCTGAACCGATTCCTGGGTGGCATCGAGCATCTTGGCTACCTCGCCCGCTCGGTAGCCAAGAACGTCGCGCAGCACCAGTACGGCGCGCTGGCGCGGCGGCAGCAGTTGCAGGGCGGTGATGAACGCGAGCGAGGTCGCCTCGGTGGTCTCGTAGCGGGCCTCTGGACCGGGCGCCTGGTCGACGAGGTTGTCGAGCAGCACATCCGGATATGGTTCCAGCCACGACGGAACGTCGCTGGTGTCGGCCGGCTCGGGCAGGGCCACGTCGGGCAGCGGGGTCGCGCTGCGTGGCCGTCGGCTGCCTGCGCGTAGCATGCTCAAGCACCGGTTGGTCGCGATCTGATACAGCCAGGTTCGCAGCGAGGACCGTTGGCCGAAGTCGCCCAGGCTACGCCAGGCGGACACGAGAGTCTCCTGCAGTGCGTCCTCGGCGTCCTGGAGGGATCCAAGGATGCGGTAGCAGTGCACCTGCAACTCGTGAGAGTGCACTTCGACCAGTTCGCGAAACGCGTTGTGGTCGCCGGCGGCGGCCCTGGCGATCAGGTCCGAGGTCTCCATGCATCCTCGCATTTCTTCTTTCCGCTGGGTGTTCGGCTTGCTCACCGATATCGACGCCGCCAGGCCCGCGAATTGGGCGGTGTCTGCGCGCCCAGTTTCATGGCCGTGCAGGCATCTACCCGGTTGGAGGCGGTCCCGGTCCGGGGCGCCCCGGATACAGAACGGGACCACAGATCATGGCTAGGTACGTTTTCTCCTTCCGTGTGCCCTCCGACTACAAGCCCCACGCCGGGACGTCGGCCGAGTGGCGGGCCTGGTTCGGCGGGCTGGGCTCGGCCCTGGTAGACGTCGGCAACGCGGTGACCGGATACGCCTCGCTCGGCGAGGTCGGCGGCAGCGGCTCCCGGATGGTCGCCTACTCGGTGGTGTCCGCCGAGGACATGGACTCCGCGCTGGCGCTGGCCAAGGACTGCCCGGTGATGCGGGCCGGCGGCGGGGTCGAGGTCGGCCCCGTGATGGAAGTCGCTGGGTCGTGAGCGATGCCATGACCGCATCGGCGGCGCCGCCGCAGGGGTCGTTCCGGGCGGCCGGGCGCGGCGAGGTCACGCTGGCGCTGCTGTGCGCGGTGACAGCCGGCAATATTGTCAAAGGAGCACCAAATGGGAAAGATCGTCATCAGTTCAAATGTCACACTCGATGGAGTGGTCCAAGATCCGGACGGCGAGGAAGGCTTCGAGCGGGGCGGCTGGTTCCACCAGTTCGTGGGGGGCAAGGACCTCGAAGACTGGGCCGCCCGCGAGACGGAGGAAGCGCTGGATGCCGAGGCGCTACTGCTGGGCAGGCGGAGCAGTGAGTGGTTCGCGTCCCGGATGCTATCGCGCGATGACGCGGATGTCCGCGTAAGCCGCAAGTGGGCGGACAGAATGAACAGCATCCACAAGTACGTCGTTTCATCGACTCTCGAAGATCATCAGTGGAACAACACCACGGTCTTCAACGGCGATGCGGTAAAGGAGATTTCGGAGCTGAAGCGGAAAGTGGACGGGGAAATCCTGGTCTACGGCAGCTATCAGCTTGTACGCATACTGATAGAACAGAACCTGGCCGATGAACTGCGGCTGGTAGTCTTCCCGGTCGTGCTGGGAACCGGCCTGCGCATCTTCGGCGAGACCGGCGACAAGAAGCCGCTGCACCTGGTCAGCACACGAAAGATGGGTGACGGCCTGGTGTTCTACACCTACGAATTCGTTCAAGGCTGACGGCTGTAGACGGCGACGAACTCGCGTTCGCCGGTGTTGAAATAGCGTTCCTCGTTTTTGTCGGAATTCGGCGAGAAGGCTGATGGCGGGCGGTTGATGGGGTCGCGGATGCGGTCGTAGGTCATGGTGGCAGCCGGTGCCATCGCGCTGCGCCCCTCCAGCACCCGCGGCGAACCCGCCGCCACACCAGAAACCCGACAAACCTGGGAACCCTCCTACGACCCCGCATAACACAACACAACGAGATCCCGGGATGGCGTTCAACGCCATCCCGGGATTCTCTTTACCGTCGGGTGCGCAACTATGCCCACCGACTACGGATCAGAAGGTCTGGGGTTCCGAGTGGGTTGCCCTCAGAGCGGACGAGCATGATCCATTGCGGCCCGGTCTCGCACTGCCGGAGCCTCGGGGCGGCGGCCGCGGTCACGGCACGAGACCGCGCCAGGGGCGGCCTTCCTCTCCCGGAAGCCGGGTCGTGTTCATGCGCTCGTCGATCTCGGCGAGTTGCTCCTCGGTCGGGTTCGGGCCGACCCGGCCGAGTTCCTCGAAGAGCTTCTCGTTGCCGGCCGGTGCGCTGACGAACAGCACCTTCCCGCCGGTCGGGGTGATGAAGGTGTGGTACGCCCCGCGGGGGATGACCACCGTGGTGCCAGGTCCCCCGGAGAACTCGGCATTGCCCACCCGGAACTGGTACTCCCCTTCCAGGATGAACATGACCTTCATAAAGTCGTGGTGGGCGTGGGGAGGGTTCTCGGCGATCACGTCGTGGTGGAACACGAATGCACCGAGGGCCTCATCGACCTCGGCGCCGCGCACCAGGATCTCCGGCCGATGCGGGCCGCTGAGCTGAATCAGCTCTCCTTCTCCGGGCGCGACAGCCCAACCGTCGGAGCCCCAATCTGCGTTCGTAGTCACGTTCTTTTCTCCCCTTGCTTCTGGTGTTATGACGATGAAAATGGAGCATCGCCGCTGTTGACGGCCACTGGAGATGCCGTCAAGAGGCCGTCCGGCAAGACTCAGGGGCGACGCGAGACGACCACCCGGCCCAAACTGGTCGTGGCGATCCGTACGTGCTCGAAGTCTTCGGCCGTCGCCTCTGCCCGCAAGTCCTCGGCGGTACGGGCGAACGGGACGTTCCAGCCGGCAAAGACCAGTCTGCGCAAGGCGAAGCCGAGTCGGGCGTCCTCGTCCTGAGGCTCGACCTCCATTTCCTGTTCGATCAGGACGCCACCGGGCTTGAGCGCACGCCGGATCATTCGCAGGGTGTCCGCCCGTGTGTCGGCGGGAAAGAACGGCTGGGCCCAGAAACAGGCGTCGAATCCCTCTCCCTCTGCCTCGTCGAAGTCCCGGGCGTCGGTGGCGATGATCCGAATCCGGTCACCGAACTTCGCGGCCCGCCGTTGTGCTTCAGCGGCAACCGAGGGTTCGACCTCCAGACCGACACCGGTCATGCCCGGAAACATCGACGCCGCGGTCAGCATGGCACCGGCCACGCCGCAGCCGACGTCGAGCAGTCGCCCGGAACCGATTGCCGACGCGAACTCCGGCAGTGCGTCGAGCATGCCGCGGTAGATTTCCCGGCCGCGCGGTCCGGGCCGCCACACGAATCCCCGGGCGATGGCCAGCGACTCCTCCTTTGTCGGACGGGCGGGCTCCGACGCGCGGACCGAGTCGCCGACGAGCCGGTTCATCGCGGCGCCGCGGGCGAGGAGGTCTTCGAGCGCGTAAAGACCGTCGTCGGCGACCAGCTCGGCGAATTCCGGGCGGAGCTCGATAAATCCGCCGATGCGGCGGACAACGCCGGACGCTTCGAGGGTACCCACCAAGGCAGCGAGTCGCGCGTCCTCCATCCCGGTGAACGTTGCCAATTCAGCCGGTGTGCGCGGGCGGCGCAAGAACATCAGCCAGCCACGTTCGTGCGCTGCGGCCAGCAACGCCAGCGCCTGCGCCCCGTGAGACCAGGCAGAGATCCGGGCTTGGCCAGATCTCGCGAGTTCGCTTCGGTCGACGGAGTCGATCGGCTGATCAATTGAGGGTTTGGTGTCTGTCACGTTAGCTTTCCTTGACCTTGGTGATTGCCGGCAACGCTGAGGTTCGCCGGTCCATGTCCCATCCGCCCGCCGCGTACGCCCGAATCCGGTGGTGGGACACGGTTCTGGCCTTAGCCTGACGGCGCGATGTGCTCGTCCATCGCCTCGCCAGGCGTCACGAGCTGCGCCCGCAGGTCTCCTCCACTAATTGGGTTCTTTTGAGGAAATCTAGCGAAAGGTTGTTGACATAGAGTTGACTCCCGCCACTTTATTGGGGGTCAAGAAAAGGCAAAGTTTCCGTCAAGTGGCGGCCGATAGATTGATGTCGCGGCGATCGCCGCCATCCCCGGCCCGGACGGCCCGGATTGTCACTCGGGAGCGAGGTCGGTAGCGGGGGCGGCAGGGCGCCCTACTCCTTGCTCTCGCCGGTCCCGAGTTCCAGGGCCAGATCAGCCAGATCAGCCCGCATGCTCTCGGTGCCCCCACTTTGAAATTCCCGGAGAACCGCGTGGGCTCGTTCGAAGGCCTGCCGTGCGCCGTCCATGTCACCGGTCGTGATCAGCAGTTCGGTGAGCTGCCGTAGCGCATCGAAGTGATTCGGCCGGTGCCCCGCCAGGCCGGACGTTTGTGCAGAGAGTTCGAGCTGCTGCACCGCCTCATCGATACGACCGAGCTCGGCCAGGTTGACCGCTATCACGTTCCGGATCTCGCCTTCCTCGATCCCGCGTCCTATCTGCTGATTGACGTCCAGCGCCTGTTGCAGAACCTGTGTCGCCTCATCGAAACGCCCCATGTCTACCAAGGATTTTCCCTGATGGAAGAGACTGAGGTTCTCGGACCGCCGATTGCCGAGGTCGCGGAACAGCGACAGCGCCCTCTTGCTGTGCTCCACGGCGAGGTCGTGCCGGCCCAACGCGCTGTAGACCCGATGGGAATTGGTGTGGACGAGCGCTTGCTCGAGGCGCATGCCACCTTTCTCGTAAATCTGCAAGGCATCGGCGAGCAGGCGGAGCGCTTCCTCGTCGTCGCCGAACGAATGCCGCGCACCGGCGAGGCTCCGTAACGAATGAGCCTCTCCTACGACATCATGACGCTGCCGCGCGGCGTGCAGCGCCAATCGCATGATCTCTTCCCAATCCTGGTAGTAGCCGGCCCACTGCAGATACTGCTGCATGGTCAGCGCCAACTGCCACGGCAGGATCCCGTAGTCGAGATCAGCGGCGACCCGTACCGCTTCCTTCAACATCTCCCGCCGGACCGCGAACCAACGGAACGCGTCGCTGTAGGTCAGGGGCCGCTCCGGCACAACACCTGGCAACGGCGGCGGCGGTTCGATCGGCGTCCGGTTTGGCTCCAGAATCACCTGGGCGTTGAAGCTGCTGTGCAAGTAGTGCTGGAGCAGTCGACTGATCGCGGCCTGACGTTCCGGCTGGGACTCGGTCTCCCGGAGAAGCTCGTCCGCGTAAGCCTTGACCAGCACGTGCGAGGTGAGCCGGCCATCCTCGTGCTCGGTCACCAACCCCATCGCCGCCAATTCGGCCAAGGCGGCCTCGGTCTCGGCCGGGTTTCGGCCGGACAGGCTGATGCAGGCCGGCCGAGCCACGCCCGGGCTCAACGTCACCGACAGCAGCCGGAACATCCGCGCCGCGGCCGGGGTCAGCTGCCGGTACGACCAGGAGAACGCGGTCCGCGGGTCACTGACACCGCTCCCGCCGGGAAACGCCTCCAATCGACGGGCACCGTCCCGCAACTCGCCGGCGACGTTCGCGAAGGACAACTGCGGGCGAGTGGTCAACCGCGCCGCCAGGATCGCCAAGGCCAGCGGCAGCCGGCCGCACAGTTCGATGATCTCGTCCTCGGTTCCCGAGGAGCACGCATCCGGGCGGCGTGGCAGGGCGGCCAACCGGCGCTTCAACAGCTCGCGGGCGGTCGGTAAATCGGGAAGATCGACGCCCAGCAAATGAGCGCCGTCCAGCACAGCCAGCCCGACCAGGGGTTGCCGGCTGGTGACCAGCACCAGGCTCTGCGGCGAGTTCGGCAGCAGCGGGCGCACCAGCGTGACGTCCCCGGCGTTGTCCAGAACGACGAGGATCCGTTTACCGGTGGTCAGGCTCCGGTACAGGCCGGTACGGGCTTCGACGGTGTCCGGAACGTCGGCCGAGGCAACCCCGAACGCGTACAGCAAGGACCGCAAGGCATCCCCGACCGCGACGCTCTCGTCCGCGCTTCGGTGGCCCTGGAGGTCGAGGTAGAGCTGCCCGTCGGTGAACCGGTCGGCCGTCAGATGCGCGAAATGCACCGAAAGTGTGGATTTACCAACTCCGCCCATGCCGGCCATCGCGATAACCAGAGGGCTGGTTCGGCCGCCGTTCTGCCCGCCGGACACCAGGTCGGCGAGGATCGCCAGCTCGCTTTCCCGGCCCACGAAAAGGGGCAGGTCCGGCGGTAGCTGGGCCGGCCTGACCGTCGCCCGGACCTGCGGGGGTGCCACGTCGTCGGCCGGGGGCGTCGCGGTCTGGGTCAGCGCCAGTCGCTGAGCGATCTGCAGGTCGCGCCCGGGGTCGATACCCAGTTCGTTGTCGAGGCGTGACCTGATCGCGTGGAAGGTGGCCAGCGCCTCCGCCTGGTGTCCCGCCGCCGCGAGCGTCTTCACCAGGCTGGCGTGGACGATCTCGTTGAGCCGCCCCATCTCGGCGGCCATGCGCAGCGACGCCAGCACCCGGCCGGGCTGGCGCTCCAGCACCGCCAGCTCGGCCGCGGCCACCACCGTCTCGAAGAACTCGCCGTCGATAGCCGCGAAAACCGCCGACGCGGCCACGCTGTCCGCCAACGCGCCGCCGGCCGTTCCGTGACACAGGCGCAGGGCCTCGATGTAATCGTCGAGAGCCTCGGCCGCGCGCTTCTCTCCCAGCTTCGACTTCGCCGAGGACACGAGCCGGCGAAAGGTGACGAGGTCGAGCGTCGCCGGGCCGGCGACGAACCGATATCCGTCGCCGTGCCGCAGCAGATAGGACCCGGAAGATCGCAGCGGCAATCCGGGCTCCAGCACACGCCGCAACGCCCCGACGTATTTGTGGATGACGTTCACCGCGCTGGCCGGGGAGTCCTGGCCCCAGACGAGATCTATCAGGCCGGCGAGGTCGATCGGGCGCCCTTCCTGGGCGATCAGAACCGCGAGCATGCAGCGTTGCTGACGCGGGCCCGCGTTCAATTCGGTCTCGCCGCGCCGAATCCGCAGCGGGCCCATGATCTGCAATCGCAGAGCGTCTGTGGATTCCGGGCTCGTTTCGATCACGCTGCTGCTCTTTCGAGAATTACTCCGGCCGTTACCGTCCTCTGCGCCATCGCGGAAGGATTCGTCGGTTGCGCACCCCGCCGAGCCCCGCCCCGAGAACCTTGCGGAACCATACTCTCGACCTGTTGACGCTTAGTTGACGAAGAGTGAATCGTCCGGCCGGGTGTAGTACATGTAGTTCGCATACCCTCCGGACGCGGTGACTCGGCCCAAACTTCGACTGCGCCGGCAACTATCGGATGGCCGACGCACCGTCCGCTGCGACCCGGGCGCTGATATCGGGTTCGAAGAGCCGGGAGATCGGCTCCACGAGGTTCATGACGCGGAAGAACGTCCGTGCCACCAGCGGATCATCGGCCGTACGGGCGGCGAGGCGGCTGAGATACCCCGCGTTGTCCGGGATCTGCGCCCCGTCCAGGAACAGGCGGTCATTGCCGGTCGCCAGCAGCCACGGCTCCTGGATCACCGTGCCGACCTCAGCGAAATATCGGATACTCACGCTCTCGGTCGAAGCGGACAGCAGGTTTCGCAGGAGCAACGCCTCCAGCGCAGCGACGGTGATGCCTTGCGCGTACAGCGGATTGAACGAGCAGAGGGCGTCGCCGATCGCCATAAAGCCGGCCGGTATGCCCTCGACGACCTCGTAACGCCGCCATGCCTCGCGCGGATATCGCATCTGGACCGGGTCGTCGATGGGCTCCGCGGAGATTACTGCCTCGGCGATGTCGGGGTTCGGCAACGCCTTGGCCCAAGCGCCCCGGCCGCGAGCAACCGGTCCGCGACATCGCCGAACAGGTCGTCCAGCGCGGCCGCTCCACGAGCGAGCAGCCCATGCACGTGCCTGCCCTGCGGCACGCCACGACGAGGGCCGATCGACTCCGGGACCTGGTCACGGTCGAAGATCAACACCTGGTCGTAGGCGTCGCTGAGCCCACGCGCCGCGAGCAGGCCGCTGAGCGAACCACCGATGACGATGGCCCGGCGGCTCTTCCGCATTACTTTCCCTCCGTCAAGCGTGATACTGACTGGGTAAGATCAACGAGTTCTTTTAGCACCATCAGCACGCTATTGCGGGCCAATTACTTCCGACTTGACAAAGTGTTCCGTCGGCCGCAGACGGGTCCGGTTGGAGTCCAGTGATCGGTAACTCGCGGGGCCTAGGTTCGTCGAATGCACAAGAGTTCACTTCGCGTCGGCGCTGTGGCCGCCATCGCCGCCTGGGTTCTGCTCGCCGGCGGCACCGCGGCTGTCGCGACGCCACCCGGCCCCGGCGTTTCAGGCACTGTCCTCTCGCAGACCACGGTCGGCGACACCGACTACACCCTGCGAGAGATCACGATTCCGGCCGGACAGTCCACCGGGTGGCACTACAAGGGGCGGACACCGGTGGTGCTGGACGTTCTCCACGTACTGCCGCCCGGCGCCCCGTTCTCCGAGGACGCGCCTAACCTGGGCTGCGACTTCCAGTAATCATGCGGACAAGATCCTGGCATAGGGACGACGCCGAGTTCGCCGAGTTGCTCGCCCGCAGCTATCTCGCGCTCATCGGCCGGAAACTTCTCCCGGACGAGCACCGGGGGGTGGAGGCAGCCGAGTGGCTGTACGAGGCACCCTTCGGGCTGCTGGCCCACGACACCTCTCCGGACCCGCTGTTCGTCTACGCGAACCGGCGCGCACAGCGACTCTTCGGCTACCACTTGGACGAGTTCATCGGGCTGCCCTCGCGCTTGTCCGCGGGTCAGCAGGACCGCCGGTCACGTGAAGCCCTCATGGACCAGGTGCGCCGGCACGGCTACGCCCAGGGCTATCGGGGCCCTCGGGTCACCAAAGACGGACGCCCGTTCTGGATCGAGGACGTGACTATCTGGAACCTTGTCGTCTCCGATGGCCCGCCTGCCGGTCAGGCCGCACTCATCCGCGATGTGACGTACGGCACCTCCGGAGGACCGAAGGTGAGCAGCTCAGGCGACGTCCAGGAAACATGAACTACGACAGCGAAACAGCCGAAGCCGAGTGGGTGTACCTGTACGGGAAGGTCGCGCCGGCTGCGCTCGGTGCGACAGTCGCCCGCATCCGCGAAGGCGTCGTCCTTCACATGCGATTCGACCCGATCGACTACTGGAGCCAGGCGCTCGGCTTCACGGAGCCCGTCACCGCCGATCTGCTCGACGAAATCCTCGAGCACTACCGCCGCGATGGTGCACGAACGGCCACGCTGCACTTCTCGCCAGACCTTCTTCCGCCCGATTTCTCGCAGCTGGCCGCCGAGCGCGGCCTCGTCGCGACGTGGACGAAAGCAAAGCTGGGCGGCAAGGCCGCGGACGTCAAGACCGCCCCGACCGACTTCCGCATCGCGCCGGTCACCGAAGGCGACGCCGCAGAGTTCGGGGAGGTGGTCCTGACCGGATTCGGTGCGCCGGGCACGCCACTATCGGAGATGATCGAGGCAAGCGTCGGTGCACCGAACTGCTACCCGTTCGCGGCGTGGGACGGCGACACAATGGTTGCTGGTGGAAATCTGCTGGTACACGGCGAGATCGGGGCCCTGCATTCGGGCAGCACGCTGCCCGATTACCGCGGCCGGGGGGCCCAATCCGCGTTGATCTCGGCGCGTGCCGAGGCGGCGCGAAAGGCCGGATGCCGATGGGTCGTCGCGGAGACCGGCCTCTCCACGCCGGAACAGCCGAACAGCTCGTACAACAACATGCGCCGCGCCGGTCTGGCCGAGCTGTATCAGCGTGTGGTGTGGCGATGGACAGCACCGGAAGCGTGAGCGAAAAAGTGGGGTTTCGGGTCGTGGTCTGAAACGAGGTCGCAGCACCAGCGGCGCCGGCGATGAGGAATCCCCATCGCCGGCGCCGCGTTCCGTTTCGGCGTGTCAGGACTGGATGAACGCCAGCAGGTCGGGGTTGAGGACGTCGGCGTGCGTGGTCAGCATGCCGTGCGGGTAACCCGGATACGTCTTCAGCGACCCGTTCTTGAGGTGCTCGACGGCGCGCGGCACCGAGCTGGCGAACGGCACGATCTGGTCGTCCTCGCCGTGCATCACGAGCACCGGCACCGTGATCCGCTCAAGGTCCTCGGTGTAGTCCTCTTTCCACGAGAAAACAGTCTCGTAAGAAGCCTGGATGCTGCCGGCCATTCCCTGCCGCCACCAGTTCGCGATGACCGCTTCGGACGGCTCGGCCCCCGGCCGGTTGTAGCCGTAGAAGGGACCCTCGGGCACCGCCCGGAAGAACTCCGACCGGTTGTTCAGGATCCCCGCCTGCACCGCGTCGAACCACTCCGGCGGCTGACCCGCCGGGTTGTCCTCGGACTGATACATGTTCGGCGTCAGCGAGGCGACCAATACCGCCTTCGCCACCCGATCCTGGTACCGGGCGACGTAACGGGCGACCTCGCCACCGCCGGTCGAGTGCCCGATGTGCACCGC
The DNA here is from genome assembly GCF_040648435.1 of Dactylosporangium sp. NPDC049140. NCBI lineage: Bacteria > Bacillati > Actinomycetota > Actinomycetes > Micromonosporales > Micromonosporaceae > Dactylosporangium > Dactylosporangium sp. NPDC049140. Next base: position 24,426 of record NZ_JBEZDS010000081.1, read on the forward strand.
GTCGCGCAGGCCGAGGTGCTCGGTCAGCGCGGCCAGGTCCGCCACCCAGTGATCCATGTCGTTGCCGGCGCCGACCTGCGTCGACCGGCCGTTGCCGCGCCGATCGTGCGCGATGACCCGGTAGCCCTTGTGCAGGAAGTAGATCATCTGGGCGTCCCAGTCGTCGGACGACAGCGGCCATCCGTGGCTGAAGACGATCGGCTGGCCGGAGCCCCAGTCCTTGTAGAAGATCTCCACACCGTCGGAGGTGGTGATAGTAGGCATTCTCGTCGTTCCTCTCCATCGTGGGGACAGTCGTCCCACGACCGTGTCAGGTCGACGTGCATTCAACGGTGTCCTACGAAATTATTTGTGAACGAACGGCGTGACGGGTCGGCAGGCTCGGAACAACCCGTCAACTACAACTCAACATTCCCCTTTCGTCGCGATTTGGCCAACAGCTCGGGGCCTGCGGAGCTCCCGGTATCGGATGAAGACGTTGTCAACTCTCGCCCACTACTTTTGGTCCGTGACCATCAGCAGACTGGACTTCGAGACCGGCGTCTTCGACAAGGAATACATCAGACTTGCCGGTACGCGTGAGGGCATCGTTCGAGGCGGGCGGGACCTGTTCGACCGGCTGCCCGCAGCATTTGAAGGCATCAACCAGATCGGTGTGATCGGATGGGGTCCGCAGGCCTCGGCCCAGTCGCAGAACCTGCGTGACTCGCTGGCCGGCAGCGTCAAGGTCGTCGTCGGCCTGCGGCAGGGGTCCTCCTCCTGCGACGCCGCCCGGGCTGCCGGGTTCTCGGAAGCGGACGGAACGCTCGGCGAGATGTTCGACGTCATCGCCGGATCGGACATGGTGCTGCTGCTCATCTCCGACTCCGCGCAGGCCGCCCTGCACGAACGGATCTTCGCGGCCCTCCGGCCCGGCGCGACGCTGGGCCTGTCGCACGGATTTCTGCTCGGCTACCTTGACCAGCAAGGGAGCCGCTTTCCCGAGGGCATCGACGTGATCGCCGTCTGCCCGAAAGGCATGGGCGCCTCGGTGCGAGCGCTGTACCTGCAGGGCACTGAGACCAACGGGGCCGGCATCAACGCCAGCTTCGCGGTCGAACAGGACGTCAGCGGCCGCGCCGTCGACCGCGCGCTGGGCTGGTCTGTCGGGCTGGGCGCGCCGTACACGTTCCAGACGACACTGCGCTCCGAATACCTGTCCGACCTGACCGGCGAGCGGGCCATCCTGCTGGGCGGCGTGCACGGCATCGTCGAAAGCCTCTACCGGCGGTGCCTTGAACACGGGCGGTCCGAGACCGAGGCATACCGGCACTCGGTCGACTGCGTAACCGGCCCGATCTCCCGCATCGTCTCGAAGGAAGGCCTGATCGGGCTGTACCGCCGGCTCGACGAGGATGAGCGCAACGCGTTCGCCGTGGCATACTCGGCCGCCTACCCGGTCGGTCTCGAGCTGACGCACGAGATCTACGACGAGGTCGCCTCGGGCAACGAGATCCGCTGCGTCATCCTGGCCGGCGAGCGGCTCACCCGCTTCCCCATGGGCAAGATCGACCGAGCGTCGATGTGGCACGCCGGTGAGATCGCGCGGCAGGACCGCGACGACAAGCAGCTACCGCTGGACCCGGTCACCGCCGGCACGTTCTGCGGCGTGATGATGGCGCAGATCGACACGTTCATCGAGAAGGGTCACCCGTACTCGGAGATCGCCAATGAATCGGTCATCGAGGCGACGGACTCCCTCAACCCGTACATGCACGCCCGCGGCGTGGCCTACATGGTCGACAACTGCTCGACCACGGCCCGGCTCGGATCCCGCAAGTGGGCACCACGATTCGACTACCTGCTCACCCAGTGCGCATACCCCGCGATCGACCACGGGGCCCGCACGCTCGACGCCACCCTGATCAAGGCCTTCGAGGAACACCCCATCCACGACGTCCTCAGCATCTGCGCGCAGATGCGCCCATCAGTTGACATCTTCGTCCAGTAACCTCGGCGTCCCGGCCGCGGGCCGCAGACCTGCGGCCGGGACGCCGCCTCGCCCTGGAAGAGTTTGTCTACCAGCCCGAATGAAGTTCGAATGATGCTAATTGAGTCACGATTGCCGACAGTCGACGAGACGGTGCAACTGGTCCGGGCGGCCCAGCAAGGTGATTCGGACAGCTTTGCTCTGATGTTTCAGATTCACTACGCGGGCATGCTCGCCGTGGCCTCCCGGATTCTCGGACCGGGGCCGGATGCCGAGGACGCCTGCCAGGACGCGGCCATCACGGCGCTCGGCCGGATCGGCGAACTGCGTGATCCCGCCGCCGTACGGCCATGGCTGCACACGATCGTGCGCAACATCTGCTTGAGTTTTCTGCGCTCTCGCCGCCCCGTGCCGGTCGGCGTGGCCGGGGCGGACCTGCCGGCCTCCGAGGCCGACGATCCGGTGGCGTCGATCGAGCGCATGGCTCAGCGTGACTGGATCTGGCATGGGCTGCAGCAGCTGACACCACGGAGCCAGACCGTCGCATTGCTCCGATATTTCAGCGACAACAACTCGTACGAGCAGATCGCGTCCTTGTGCGGAATCCCGGTCGGCACCGTCGGGAGCCGGCTGAACGAGGCACGGCGACAGCTCGCCGGAATTCTCCCGAGCATCCAGAACAAACGGCACGACGACATCGATGCGTTGACCGCCGAGCGACGTGAGGAGGCGAGCACGATTCTGACCGCGATCGCCAATGACGTTGCCCTGAGCCAGGTGGAGGGACGCTGGGCGGATGGCATGACCATGTGGTGGCCCAGCGGCAGGATCAGCACCGGCCTGGAGTCGCTTTTCGCGGTGATGCAAAACAACTACGACGACGGTGTAACCGCGCGGCTCACCGGCCTGGTGGCCGGTCCCGGGATAACGATCTGGGAGAACGCATTCGTCAACCCGCCGGACGACCCCGACCACTGCCCGCCGGGGGCAACCTGGCTGCTTCGAGAGAAGGACGGCGTCGTGCAGGAGGTACGCCTGATACACGCTCGGCCCGCCGAGGCAACAACGGAGTAATCGGGGCTCATGCGGCGCTGGTTACGCACCGGTACCGCTGGTGCTACCGCATTGCAGGATTTTTCGAACACGCCGGCCTCGTCGATCCGGGAGTCGTCAGGCGTGGACCGAGGGCATGCTCCTGCTGTTACGGGCACGACTGCTCCATGCCACCGGTGAACCCGACGCGGTCGTCCGGGTCGCGGCGGAGAAGGCCAGAGCCCTGTCCGCCGAGCGGCGCCCTGCTGTTCGCCCGCCAGGCCGACGAATTCCTCGCCGGCCTGGACTGACCTTGTCGACGCCCACTCGGGCACCTTCGCCGAACCTGCCCGGGGCACGTGCCACCAGTAGATAAGTAGTCATCTGTGTCCCTTGTGGACGCCCTGGCGGGTGGGAAAATGGGATGGTTGCCCGCCGACGTCGTCGCGGCTTGGTTCGATGAGACCGT
>NZ_JBEZDS010000082.1:0-27873 GCF_040648435.1 Dactylosporangium sp. NPDC049140
AACGTGTCAGGACGGGCCCGGGAGGGCAAATGGGAGCGACTCAACAATCCAGCGCGGCCGGCTCAATCCCGACAGCCGGCACTTCGGAAAAGCCACTTCCCGGACCCGCCAGAACCCACTCTAGAACACCGCTCCTGGCCGCATCTTGACACAGAGGGGTGCCAGGACCGGAAGCTCTGGACCTCGATGCGCTTGTCACCCGCTGTGACGACCGTTCGCCGGCTGCCGCGCACCAACGGCGGCATGAGCGGAAACGTGATCAAGCGTGCTGAGCGGCGCGCTGCTCGGACGGCAGCAATGCGTAGGGCCCCTGCGCGCACCCTGCAACAATCCGGGGATGCCCCCTCTTGTCGGACCTGCGCTGCCCGATGATGTGCTGTCTTTCCCCGAACAGCCGCGCATCGTGGTCGATGACACCTGGATGCTGCGGCCGTGGCAAGAGGATGACGCGGCCGAAGTGATGGAGGCCTTCACCGATCCGGACATCCAGCGCTGGAACATGCACCGGATCGATGATGATGAGGAGGCGCGCGGCTGGGTCCGGGCGTGGAACGAGCGCTGGCACCGGGGCACCGACGCGGCCTGGGCGGTCTCGAGTGCCCATGACGGCCGGGCGGCCGGGCATATTGCGCTGCGTATGATCCGGCTTGAGCACGCCCGAGCGGAACTGTCCTGGTGGGTACGTCCGTCCGCGCGGGGCATGAACGCCGCCTCACGAGCAACTCGAGCGCTGGCGCGGTGGGCGTTCGATGAGGTCGGCCTTCAGCGATTGTTCTTACTGCATTCAGTGGGTAACGCGGCCTCGTGCCGAGTCGCTGAGCATGGTGGATTCCGCCTCGAGGGCACGCTGCGCAATTTCCTGCAACACACGGACGGCTGGCACGACATGCACATGCACGCGCGGTTGCGAGATGACCCGGATTAGCGACGGTCAGAAATCGAACTCCGGTGGAAGCATCACAGCGTATCGTGCCTCGGCAGCGACAGCGGTGGTCGTTCGAAACACCACAGGCGCGCCCATCCCGCCCATCCCGCTGCCGGCCAACTCCCAGCGATCATCACCATCGGATGAATCCTGATGCGCCAACCGATCCAGTCCAACTGATGTTCGAGATCTGCGTCCGTCACGTTCGGCGACGAGCGGATCGCGGCATGACAGCACGCTACTCCGTGAAGTAGGCGGCACTCTCCGCGTATGCCGGGTAGTAGGACTCGATCGCGATTTCGTCGATCGTGATGTCCATGGGGGTGCCGAACGTGGTGATGGTCGAGAACAACCGCAGCTCTCGTCCGCCGACGCGAAGGATCATCGGTATCACGACGTGTAGGGTCGTCCGCTACGTCGGGTTCGATGGCGTACCGGCAACTCGTGCTGGTCGATCCGGGCGTGGACATGCCGTCGCCGTTGTTCTGCCAGCGGCCACTCGAAGGAGCGCCGCGCCTTGTCGGCGAGGAACGAGTCCAGGGTCTGGCACAGTTCGCAGTGGCGGCCCTCCGGCAACTCGATCGACCAGTCGTCGGCGGACCGGATCGGCCGGGCCAGCCGACCCGCAAGCCGCGCGGCGCAGTGGCGCGAAACGACGTCGAGTCCTGCGGCGCGGCGAGTATCGCGGCTGGCCGCGTGGGCTGCGCGGAGCGCGGACATGGCACACACGAGCAGATCGTCGTTGTCGCTGCGCAGGAAGGCGACCATCCGATGCGCCATGATCCGGTACACGCTCGTAGCCGCAAGTCGCGCGCACGTCCGGCGTCGGAGATCCCTGCGTCGTTGGAAGCTTGGACCTCCGTGAGGGGAACCCTCAACGGACGGAAGCTCGGCCCCAGCACCATCGTCGTCCGCTCATGGCCGATGAGCGCGCACGTGATCTTGTGCCGTTGCGACTACTCATCTGACAAGACTTCCTCAGGATGCGCCGGGGCGCGGACGATCCGACTCTTGCCGGGCTTCAATGTAGGTACGGCCGAACCGGTCGCCGGAGCGCACGGGAAAAGTGACGACCGATGGGCGCACAGCCCAAACGCATCCCGGGCCAGACCAACGCCGAGTACTACGGCGGCCCCGACCCGAATCTGCAGTTCCTCGGCACCCATTCGCTGGTGGGCGGCGGCGACCCGTCGTGGGTGGGCCGCCTCTACAACGCCATCGCCGACCGGCTCGCCGCCCGCCGCAACCGCACCTGACCCGACGCACGCCCGATTTCGTGGGTGCGGCAGTCTTCGACAGCGGTCACCCATCTCACGTCCGCATCTGCCGCGAGTGCTGCGCGCCAGCAGGACCGTAGTCGACACAGGGAGTGGCAGACGCTGGCGGCGCGCGGAGACTTCCTGTCTTGCCGATGTGGGTGCGTGTCTGCTCTCAGTCGGCGGATCCGAGCGGTGGCTGAGAGGCGCGGCACGGCTGCGGCTCAGGGGGGAGCACCTGCGGCATGACGCAGAACTCATGGCCGGCCGGGTCGGCCAGCACGACCCAGTGCACGTCGCGCTGTCCGATGTCGACGCGGGTCGCGCCGAGCGTTACGAGCCGCTCAACCTCCGCCGCCTGATCGCGGTCGGTGGGCCACAGGTCGAAATGTACTGGCGTCTTGCCCCGTTTGGGGTCAGCGTTGCCGATCAGCAAGATCGCTGGGGCGGTGGGGTCACCGGCGATGGCCACGCCGGTGTGGTCCCGTTCGGTGACCCGGTAGTCAAGTGCCGCGCACCAGAAGGCTGCGGACACCTCCGGATCTGCACAGTCCATGATGATGTCGCCGATCTTCGATGCCATGCAGAGATTCTCGCAAAAGCCGGTCATCGCGACTGTCCGCTTCTGCCGCGTGTCTCGCGCGCCAACCGACCGAAGATCGTCCCGCTCTGTCTCGGCGTCTCGGCGTCTCGGCGTCTCGGCGCCGCTGGTACGCACTCGTGCCGATGATCGGATGAGCCGCGTGGCCCGCTGGGAAGATGAACCGTGGCCTCCGACCAAGACAAAGAGCGCGAGTCCCAGTTGCTCTCTACGGAGATCGACCCGCTCGCTCAGGCGATCCTCGATTCCGTGCAGCCGTGGGATGCGTACGAGGCCGCCAGCGACATCCCGGGACGTCTCCTGGATGCGTTGGACTGGCTGCCGCACGGTGGCGCGCTCTACGGGGCCTGGGCGGAACTCGCGGACCTCTTCGAGACAGGCAAGACGCCGATCCCGGACGCACACGCCGCCCTTCGGCAGGCGGCAACCGACTGGCTTGCCAGACCCGAGAATGACCCTGGGGCGTCCGTTGAGACGTGGCTGGAACGGGCGCAGACCTTGACGCATCGGCTCTTTGACCGGGACGGCGATTTCTGGCACGGCCCCAAGTAAGAGACGCACGCTCATGCCGCTGTCCGCTCGCTGCCGTGCAGTGAGAATCCATGTGCCGTGGCTGTCGGTGCTGGCGATCGAAGCCGGTGCCGCACGCCGGTGGCTCCGGCGAGGTACCGTGCGGTGGTGGTTTGGCAGGCCTTCGAGGCGGCGTGGCACGACAGCGGATGCCATGCCCTCGCTGGTCTGGCCGCGGCCTGTCCGGGCGAGCGGTTGTACGCCGCGGCGTTCCACCTCTTCTACGCCGACGGCACCGTGATCCTCCCGCCCGCGCTGGCCGCCAACACCGAGACGGCCGTGCGCCGCAACGACGGATACTCGACGCGGTTCACGCCGCCGGAGTGGCGGTGGGACGTGCTGGATGCCGCGAGCGATGCGATGCGGCCGTGGTACCAGCGCCTCACCGAGGAGTACCTGGCCCCCGCCACCAATGATGCCGAACGTGACCTGGCGCTGGATTCGCTCTGGACGGCTCATGACGCCGCCATGGCCCGGGTCTGCAAGTCGATGACCGCGACCGCGCGTCTGGGCGGCATCCACAGCTCGCTCCCGGCCACGTTCGTCGTCGTCATTCTGGAGGGTCAGCGGGGAGACGAGGAGGCGGACCTGATCCGCGCGAGCGTCGATCCCTTCGTGCTCACGACCGTTCCCGAACTCGCCGAGCATCTGCGAGAGGCCGAAGAGGCGTGACCCTACTGCCGGCTCAACGGCCGCCGGTACCGATACTGACACGCACATCTGCCGCGATCAGCTCGCTACGGAACGTCACGGGGAGCTGGTCGCCAGGCTCGCGGACATGCCGAAAGTAGTGCGTAGACCTGCGTTATTCAGGCGCTGCGGTAGGCAGCGGCAGTGGTCGAGCGGGTACGGGCGTGGAGACCACGATGGAGGTGGTGGTTTGCCCGAGGAGAAGGAACCGGTCGAGGATTTCTTCGAGTTCGCCGATCGACGGTGCGTAAATCTTGAGGAGGAAGCAGTCCTCTCCGGTGATTCGATAGCACTCGACCACCTGCGCCGTTTCGTGTGCGGCCCGAGCGATCGTGGGTAGCTGGCCGGGGCCTGGCCGGATGCGTACCAGGGCGGTTATCGGCATGCCGAGCGCGGCTGGATCGATGTCCATCCGGTACCCGACGATCACGCCTGCGGTTTCTAGCCGCTGTACCCGTTCGGTAACCGCTGGAGCGGACATGCCGACGCGACGGGCCAACTCCGACATCGATAGGCGCGGGTTGGCCTGCAATTCGGACAACACACGCAGGTTGACGACATCCAGGAGCCTCGCCCGGCCATCTAAGGAATTGGAACCTTCTGGCCTTAATTCTCTAGGCAAGTTACACCTCCTGCCTTCAGTTTGCCCTTCACGGTCTGCTCTGCACTTTGGAAGATACTCGGGTGAAGGACCTGACGGCGGCGGGCGGCGAGCGAACCTCATCGGCAAGCCCGTCCGGCTATGTGGCCAGGCTGGCGGCTCCGGCGTTCGTCGCGGTGAGCGCCGTCTTCCACTACCTCGGCCCAGCGTTCGCCGTACTGCTGTTCGCCCGGCTGGATGTGTTCGGGGTTACCTGGCTCAGGATCGCCAGCGCGGCCCTGGTGTTCGCGGTGTGGCGCCGCCCGTGGCGACTGTTGCGACGGTTGACGGCCGCGCAACACCGGGTCCTGTTGGCGCTGGGCGTGGTACTGGCGGTGATGAACACGACGTTCTACCTGGCAATCGCCCGGCTACCGTTGGCCACGGTCGGCTCGATCGAGTTCCTCGGGGCCATCATCCTGGCCGCCGCCGGGGTCAGAAGCCTACGTAACGCACTCTCGCTCGGGCTCGCCGTAGCCGGCGTGTTCACGCTCACCAACATCCGGCTGGCCGGCGCGCCACTCGGGTTCGGGTTCGCCTTTGCGAACTGCGCGCTGTTCATGCTCTACGTGACGCTCGGCCACCGGGTCGCCAACACCGGACCGCGTGACGGCCCCCAGTGGGCCGGAGTCGACCAGCTCGGCGCTGCCATGCTTATCGCCGCGGTCGTGACCACACCGCTGTGCCTCGTCGGCGCAGCGCCGGCCTTCGAACATCCCGACTGGCTGCTGGCCGGCGTCGCGGTAGGCGTCTGCTCCTCCGTCATCCCGTACGTGACCGACCAACTCGCCATGGCCCGACTGCGCCGCGCGACATTCGCGTTGATGCTGAGTATCTTGCCGGCCTCCGCCATGGTCATCGGCCTGCTCGTCCTTGCCCAACTGCCGACGGTCCATGACCTGCTCGGCCTGGCGCTGGTGACCGTCGCGGTCGCGATCCACCAGCAGCCGTCCCTTAAATTTGACATCGATCGAGGGGAATCAGAATGCAGTACGTCCGGCTCGGCTCGTCCGGTCTGAAGGTGTCGCGGATCGGCCTGGGCATGATGAGCTACGGCGATCCCGCCGCGGAGGCGTGGTTTCTGTCCGCGGACGCGGCCGAGCCGATCGTCCGGCACGCCGTTGGCGCTGGCGTGACCTTCTTCGACACCGCCGACATGTATTCCGGTGGCGTGAGCGAGGAGGTCACCGGGCGGTTGCTCGGCAAGCTCTTCGCCCGGCGCGGTGACTACGTGCTCGCGACCAAGCTCTTCTACCCGATGGGGCCGGGTCCCAACGACCGCGGCCTGTCGCGCAAACACATCATGGACTCCGTCGACGCCTCGCTGCGGCGGCTGGGCACCGACTACATCGACCTGTACCAGATCCACCGGTGGGACACCGAGACACCGATCGAGGAGACCATGGCGGCGCTGCACGACGTCGTCCGGGCCGGCAAAGTGCGCTACCTCGGCGCATCTCTGATGTACGCGTGGCAGCTCGCGAAGGCCCAATACACCGCACAGGCGGGCGGCTGGACCCGGTTCGTGTCGATGCAGACCCGCTACAACCTCGCCTACCGTGAGGAGGAGCGGGAGATGCTCCCATTCTGCGCCGATCAAGGCGTCGGCGTCCTGCCGTACAGCCCGCTGGCCCGGGGGCTGCTCGCCGGCGGCCGGCGCAACACACCTCGCGCGATCGCCGAGCAGGCCGACGGATCGCAGCGCGTCGACGAAAACGACGCCGACATCGTCGACGCGCTCCGAGCGGTCGCCGCCGGACGCACCCGGCCGCCCGCCCAAATCGCGCTGGCCTGGCTGCTGGGCAAGGCGCCGGTGAGCGCGCCCATCGTCGGCGTGACCAAGCCCCACCAGCTCGACGACGCCCTCGCCGCCGTGGATCTGGCCCTCAGCGACGAGGACATCGCCAGGCTGGAAGCCCCGTACCGCCCCCACGCACCGTACGGCTACTCACAGCTCACTACGCGACCCCCACAGTGACCCCGCCGTTCACCGGCTAACCGCGAGAGCTCCAACATCTTCCTATGCCGCTTACCGCGCTTGGGGGCTACACCCGCACGTCGCCTCAACCCTGCGAACCGCCGGGAACGTCGTGATTACGGAGTTGTGCTGGCGCGCTAGAGGCGGGGCGCTCGTTGACGAAGCGGCTGCGGGAGCATCGGTGAGTCTTTGATCTCGGCGAGAACGCCCACCAGGTCGTTGTCCACCCGGCCAACCGGACTCGAGCCACCGGAATGCCGGGGCCGGCCAGTACCCGGCCCGGGCCGCCAGCGCTTCGAGACCGAGACATGGGATGTCTGCCGCGATCGGTGGGTCTTGATCTGCCAAATTGCGAACCGGTCTACAGCGGATGGACAATTTATACGCATGGTGGGGAACGGACGCTTCAGCACCCTCGCCACCCACGGCGGTGCCGTCACCGAACGCCCGTCCGTCAGCGCCGACCGAGCATCCTCATCTGCTTGTAGGTGCCAGGGACCTTCAGGCCCTTGCCGCCGCAGGCTGGCCGGACAAGGGTTGGACATGAGCCCGGATGCCAGCGAGGTGATCGGAATGGCGTTCGCTGTCTTCTTGATCGTGCTGGTGGTAGTCGCGGTCGTGTCATCCGCCAGCGCGTGGTTTGCCAGGCGCCGAAGCCTGGATGCGACCGGACCGCAGCCAGCTTCGCCACGGGCGGTGGACCCATGGGCCGCCTCTGAGGCGATCGGTCGGGCTGACCGGCACGGTGAGCGCGCCGAGGCCGTCCTCACTACGCGACTGCTTGCTGGTCACATGTCGGCCGAAGAGTACCGGCGAGACATGGCCAGCCTCGCCGCGCGGGACACGGTCGGCCACCCGCTGGCCACCCCGCCCGACCAGTGATCCGGCCTTTGACTGGCAGTGATCCGGCCTTTGGCTGGGCCTTGCCCGGCGCACACGCCGGAGAGACCTCGATGGTCGTTTCGAACCGGTAGGAATGTCGATCTTTGTGAGCTCGAAGGCCTACCTGCCGGTGTGGGCAAAGGGGAGAGAGGGCCGACGCGCCGGCCGGCCGGCGACCTTGCCGCACCCGCCGACCGGCCCCAGCCCGGCCGAGGCGGACAGTGGGTCACTGCGGAACCCGGCACCGCTTCCTCGTCGTCTCGTCGTCACCGGCGTCGCGGTAGACCACTCCCGCAGGATGCGGGTGCGTCGAACACCCATGCTCGGCAGATCGGGACGCCTCCGCCACTCGGGATAACCGACAGCCAGGGACGGTCACCGACCGTGAGCACGCCCGACTGCATCAGCGCCGAACCGGCATCCTCAAGTAGCCGAGAAGAGTGCGTCCGATCTTGGCTTTGGGCTGTGCGTGCAGGAGCCGACGTACCCGGGTGGCGCGGTTCGTTCGGTGGCTCCGTCGTTATCCGGCGTCTCGTCCTTGATCGACAAATCCCGCTGTTACTTGCGCAGTCTGCCAACGGCCAGACTTCCTTGGGTGTGGCGTCCGAGCCGTCCGCTCGGCCCCCGTCTGGGTGAGCGGTCAGCCGCCCAGAGCCGCGGCGATGTTCGCGTCGACCTGCTGGACCATCCGTGAGAACCGCCGAGCGTCAAGTTCAGGCTCGCGGTAGGCGACCTCGATGGTGTAGCGGCCATACCGCGACCAGTAGACCCAGCGGGAACACGGCTCCCGCCGGCCCGGCTGCTCTGCCTGGCGGCAGTAGATCCGTGCTTGGTCGGCCGCCAGCGCCACGTCGAGCGGCGCGTCGTGCACGCCGCCGCTGCTGAGGTCCTCGCGGTCGTTGATTCGGGGGTCCTCCGCGGAGTAGCCGTACAGCGCGCCAAATCCCGACGCGTGCGTGGTGACTGACTGCTCGAAGTACGCCCGCGTCCTGACATTCGTCCAGCGCCTGACGACCAGGTCGCCGTCCGTCAGCGACGGGCCGTTCTCCCACTGCTCGCTCGCGAGCAGGCTCACGGAGGTCGGCGGCACAAACAGCGTCTCGATCGGCTTGCGGGGTCCGCCCAGCGATCGGTTTACGACGACCAGCCCTGCGGCGGCCACGACCGCTATCGCGACTGCCGCCACGACTGACCAGCGCAGCCAGGCGGGCATCGGTGTAGCGCCAGCTGTCACGATACTTTCGCCTTGCCGGTGGCCGGAAGGGCCGCGAGATAATCCATGATCGTCCTGTGAAAGTCGCGATGGTCAACTGACGGGCCCAGAAGGCCCCAATCGTTGAAAGGGGTTGCCGCAGGCGCGTGGAAGGCTACAGAAGTCTGCGGCCGGCCTCGGTGATGTGAGCCGCGAGTACGGCGTGAGCCGCGTCGTCGGACCAAACCTCAGCGCGTGTGCTTTCTCGCGCGAGGTCGTCTCCGGTCAGCGGGGCACCTTGGTCCCACTGTGCCGGCCAGTTATGGAAACGGCGCACTTCGACCAGGCCTCGCGCTGCCAGCGAGATCAGACCCGGCGCGAGGATGTCTGCGAGTTCCTGCAGCGTTGTCGCGTCGTGCCAGCGAAGCTCCCAGAGCGGCAGCGGCGAGTCCTCCAAGGGATCCAGGACCAACACCTCGGAGTGGTCCAGCCGTTCGTCGGCCATTCTCCCCTCCAGATGGATCGCTGCAGGAAGCATCCCACCTCGATGGTCCCCCGGCTCATGCGACAGTGCAGCCGACGAGTTCCCAGCGGGGCGTCCGCTTCTGCCGCTCTGTGTGTAGTAGCGTTGGCCACCGCTCGTGACGCACGGTCGGATATGGCTGCCTTTCCCGTATCCGATGCGGGCGTCGTGTCGTCTGATCAACTCGTGGTGCGGGCGGCGGTCGCTGCCTACCTGGGCCGCCACGCGAACGGATCACCGTGCGGGCCGACCCGGTCCGCGCATGGCGGATCGTCTCCTGGCAGGTGCTCGACGGCGACATGCGCCGCGACCTCGACGCGTACGTCGGCACCCTGAAGATCCGTGAGTTCGGTTTTTCCGGGTTCCGCGACAGCATCGACACCTTCAGGGACGAGTTGCGCGCGATATCTTGGCGCCGTTGGCCGTGGAGCCGCCGGCGACGTCCATCAGCATCGAGCTGTTGGCGTTGGTCAGGGTGTGGATTCCGGCGGCGGGCACCCCGGAGTCCAGTCGGCCCAACCGGACCTGTTCGGCCTGCCATCCGACCTGGACGACGTCATCCGCTGGACGTTGGCCCGCGACCCGCGGGACCGGCCCAGCGCAGGTGCATTGGCCACGATCTGCCAGACGCACCAGGACGGTTCCTGAGCGGCCAGCGCCCCGGTCTCGACGCGACGCCACACTGCGGCAGCCGACCCCGGACACCACGGCGCTCGTGACGACGGTCCGGCTCATAGCGGCGGGTGGTCGGCCATGAGTCACCACCAACCGTCGTTGCGGCCACCGGGTCGAACACCTGCGACGCTGCTGAATCTCAAACCAACCCGTACCGTGTCACCGTCGCCGTTGTCCCTCCCCGGTCGGACGCGGTTCCTCACGGTCACCGACTGCGTCGCTGCAGCCCCGGTCGTCGCCCGCTGGTCGCAGTGACCGACCGCGTGCACGTGCCGCGCAGTCGAGCGGCCGGGTCCCCGGGCGGGTTGACCACGAAGGTGCATCCGCTCGCCGAGGCCGCGGCCGGAGTCCGGTCACGGCTGACCGCTGAGCAGGCGGCGGACACCAACCTGCTGGTGGCGCTGCTGGATGCGGTCGCTGTCCCGCGTCCGGGTGGGGTGGGTCGGCACCGCAGGCGGCTGGATCATCTCACCGCGGACAAGACCCTCGACGAACCGTGCGGAGAGATCGGGCTCATCGCGGGTCGGGTGCGGCGAGTTCGGGGAGGCTGCGCAGGTCGTTGACGACGAGGTTGGCGACGTCGCTGAGGCGGCGGTTGCTGCGGCGGGCGTAGGCACGGATCAACGCGAAGGCGACGTCGACGTCGACGTTGTGCGCCTGGGCGATCGCGCCTTTGGCCTGTTCGATGATGATCCGGCTGTTCAAGGCGCCCTGCAGCTGTTCGGTGAGGATCTCCCCGCGGCTGACGGCACGCCGTTGGAGCAGGCCGATCGCGGCGACGTCGGTCAGCGCCTGCACGATCTGCGCGTCGGTGTCGTCGAAGTCGCCGACGTCGGTGCCGAACACGCCCATCGCGCCGATCACCTCGCTGCGCAGCCGCAGCGGGAACGCGTGCACAGACCGGTAGCCGACGGCGGCGTGCGGCGCGAACCGCGGCCAGCGGGGCCCGGCTCCACGCAGATCGGTGTTGATCACCGGTGCTGCGGTGCGGTAGGCGTCCAGGCACGGGCCTTCCTGGTTCTGTGGCTGGAACAGTTCCAGCAGTTTGGTGTTCTCGTCAGAGGCCGCCATGAACTGCAGGTAGCCGTTGTGGTCGGCGAGCAGGAGCCCCGCAGTGGAGTCCTCGACGAGGCCGGCGACCCGATCGGTGAGCATCTGCAGGAACTCGATGAGGTCGAACTCGTCGACGAGGGTGTCGGCGACCTCGACGAAGACTTTCGCGAGGCGTTCCGCGGATACGGTACTCATGCATGCCTCCTGGCCTGCCCTGCGGTGGTCTCGATGCTGCTCATGGCCGGTCCTGGTCGAAGCGCAGCCGCCGCGCGACGATGTCGGCGGCCACCTCGTTGAGCCGGCGGACTTCGGCGTAGGCGTAGGCCCGGATGCGCACCAACGCCTCGGTGATGGAGACGCCCAACTGGACCATGACCATCCCTTGCGCCTGGAACAGCTCAGCTCGCGGCTCGATCGCCTCGTCCAGGCCGTCCGGGCCGTCCTGCGCCGTGGTGGCCTGCTCCTGCCCGTCCAGCAGGGCGGTCACGGCACGGTCGGCGAAGGTGAACGCCTCACCCAGTTCCTGCCGGGACAGCGGTCCGGGATGGGTGCGGAACACGTCGAGGACACCGAGGCGGGCCGCACCGATCTGCAACGGGAACGCGAACACGGCCCGCACCCCGGCATCGTGGACGGCCGGCGCGTATACCGGCCAGCGACGTGTCGCACCGTCGACCAGATCGGCCATCAGGACCGGTCGGCTGGTCGCGAACGCGTCCACGCACGGCCCTTCACCGAAGGTGAACTGCAGATCCTCGATCCGCTCAGTGGCCGGATCCGAAGCGGTCGCCATGCCATGCACGCCGTTCTCGGCCATCACACTCACCCGACACCGGAGGCGGACAACGCCAGCGCCGCATCACGGCAGACACGCTGCAACCGGCCGACAACGCCATCGCCGCGCGCCGGGTCCGCAGCGGGGGGTGCGGGTCTCGGACAGCCTCGTCGTCCATGCCGGCTCATCCCTCGCCACGGCGCGACGGGCCGGACCGGGCACGAACACCACGCTGAGCTGCGTGTCCACTCATGGCGGCACCTTCCCCGGCGAGAGGTGCTGCCGAGGGCTGGGGCAGCGGGACGCCGACCACGACATCCCGGCCGCATTCTACCCTCACCCGCGGACCGGTGAACCGCAGCCGCGACGCCGGTCACGAGCAGCGGGGTCACCGAGCCCGAACTGCCACCAGTTGGGCGGCCCTCCGCCGAGCTGCCGTTACCTTCCGGCTACCGCAGCGCCACGTCCCGGCCTGCATACCCGCGGCGTGTCCCCAGTAACGAGCGTCGACCACGATGACCATGCTGGCCGAGCCAACCGCTGCAGAACCGTGACCCCGCCGAAGCGACCGAGCAACCGAGCGCCTTCGAAACCGCGTCTCGTCAGGCACTGAACTCCCGACACAGCGAAGGGTGCGTCAGTTGGCGGTACCCCCTGAACCGACAGCGGCGAATCCGACAGGGACATGCCAAGTGAACCATTCGATCACTCCGGCGCGGACCGCAGCCCTGCGCGCAGGGTCTATTGAGCGGTCGAGCTCAGGCCTCGCAGGGTCCGCGTCAGGACGGTGGTCGTCACGGCGAATACGAGGCCCACCGGGATCACGACGGCCCAGGCCGGGTCGTGGCCGCGCAGGGCGGCGACCAGTGGCGTGACCAGGATCGGCAGGCAGGTCAGCGTCAGGAACACGAGTTGTCCGGCGGCGGTGGCGTAGCCGAACGGATGGCGGCGCAGCAGCAGTGCCCCGCTGACGGCGACGGCGGGTAGGAAGAATGCCAGGTCGAGTACGTGCACCGGGTTCGTCGGCACGTGCCAGTCGCTCGCGCTGCGCGACGGACCGCCCGCCGCCAGATCGCGGATGATCTCGCTGAGCCAGATCGCTGCGAAGAGGGTCGCGACGGCGATGAGCAGCCACGCCGTCACCGGCATCGCCCGCCCTGCGTAGCGTCCCTCGACCGCCGCGACGTCCAACGTCGCCAGACCGCCGATGAGTGCGAATGTCGACATTCCGAGAACGGCCGTCCACAGTAGGAACAGCGGGCCGAACTGTACCGAGAACGCGTAGATGGCGTAGTTGTAGACGGTGAAGGCCAGGCAGCCCAGCCACGTGAGGTAGGCGGGCAGCGACCCGCGGACGGCGGCGATGCCCAGCGTGACGAGCAGCGGCGCGACCAGGACCAGGTTCACCGCGTCCTGCGCCGCTGCCGCGTCGGCCAGGACGGTGGTTTCCGCGCCGTAGATCCGGTGCCGGGCAAGGAACCCGGCGGTGCTGCCCACCGCGGCGAGACCAGCGGCCGCCGATGCCAGCCGGCCCCACAGTCGGGCCAGCCGGATCGGCACGTCGCCGGTCCGGTGTACGGTCCACTTCGGAAGGAGCCGGGCACGCGCGGTGGGGGCGGGCGTCATGGTCGCACCTCGTCCTGGGGGTGCGGTGCGCGTCGGCGGACCCAGCGGACCAACTCGTCCACGCCCCACACGATGACGGGGAACGGGGCGATGATCGCCAGCTGTGCGGGGCTGAGCGCGGCGGTGCCGAAGACGCCCTGCAGCGGCGGGGCGTAGATGACCGCGGCGGTGAAGACCAGCTCGAACGCGATGCCCCACAGCAGGAACCGGTTGGAGAACAGCCCGATCGTGAACAGTGAGGCGCGGTCGGTACGGGCGGCGAACGCGGTGCCGATCTGGCAGGCGACGATTCCCGCGAACGTGATCGTGGTGGCCTGCAGGTAGGCGTGGTGCAGTGGCGTGCCGGCGCCGGTCGGGTCGCCGGGGTGCCAGCCGGCCCGCCACAGCGTGAACAGATAGCCGCCCATGACCAGTACCGCGGACACCCCGCCGAGCAGGAGCCAGGCGCGCAGCAGCAGGGCACGGTCGATGACGCCGGCGGCACGGGGGCGGGGCGGGCGGTCCATCAGGCCGGGCTCGGCGGGTTCACGGCCCAGCGCCAAGGCGGGCAGGGTCTCGGTGCCCAGGTCGATGGCGAGAATCTGCAGCACGGTCAGCGGCAACGGGATCGCACCGCCGGACAGGGCGAAGATCAGGAACGGGACGACCTCGGGGACGGCGTGGGCGAAGATGTACAGCACGAACTTGCGGACGTTGTCGAAGACCCGCCGCCCAGCGTCGACGGCGACGACGATGGTGGCGAAGTTGTCGTCGGTGAGGACCATGGTCGCGGCCTCGCGGGCCACGTCGGTGCCGGAGCGGCCCATGGCCACGCCGATGTCGGCGTGCCGCAGTGCGGGGGCGTCGTTGACGCCGTCGCCGGTCATCGCCACGGTCTCGCCCTGGGCGCGCAGCGCCTCGCAGATGCGCAGTTTCGCCTCCGGGGACACCCGCGCGAAGACGATCTCATCGTTGCCGGCGAGGATCGTGTCGAGGTCGGTGTCGCTGAGCCGGTCGAGTTCGTCGCCGGCGACAATCCGGCGGCCCTCGTGGCCGAGGCCGACCTGCCGGGCGATCTCCGCGGCGGTGGGCCCGTAGTCGCCGGTGATGACGTGGATGCGGATGCCGGCCCGGTGCGCGGCGACGACAGCGGCGGCGACACCCGCCCGCGGTGGGTCGACCATCGCGACCAGCCCGAGCAGGGTGAGCCCGGACTCGGCCTGCTGCCGATCGGCAGGGGCGGGCTGGTCGTGATCCAGGGTGCGGGCGGCGACGGCGAGGACCCGCAGACCACGGGCGGCGTACCGGTCCAGGGCGTGCTGGAGTTCCAGACGGATGCTCTCGTCCAGCGCCTGGGGGCGCCCCTGCCGGTCCAGGATCTGGCCGCAGCAGGGCAGGACGGTCTCCAGGGCACCCTTCGTGCGGATGACCAGCGTCCCGGCGTCCTCGTCCACGGTCGACATGCGTTTGAGGTGGGCGTCGAAGTGGAAGACGGCGCGGCGGGCCGTGTCACGACCGGACGGCGCGACGGCGACGTTGAGCTCCTCGGCGAGGCGCAGCAACGCCAGTTCGGTCGGGTCACCGGATCCGGCGGGTTGCGCCCCGGTCGGTGGCTGCGCGGTGGTGCACGCCGCCGCCGCGGCGGCAAGCGCTCCGGCCGCGGTGTCGTCGACCGCGGCGGCGCTGGTGGTGTCGTACTCGGCGCCGGGCAGCCACAGGTGGGTCACCCGCATCCGGTTCTCGGTGAGGGTGCCGGTCTTGTCGGTGCAGATCACCGTCGTCGAGCCGAGCGTCTCGACCGCGGAGAGCCGCTTGACCACCGCGCCGCGGCGGGCGAGGTCCCGCACGCCCGCGGCGAGCGCCAGGGTGATGGTCGGCAGCAGACCCTCGGGCACGTTGGCCACGATCAGGCCGATGGAGAAGCTGATCGCCGCGGCCCAGCCCAGCCCGGCCCACACCCCGACGGGCAGGAACAGCACCCCGACGACGACCGCGACGACCGCGATGATCCAGGTCGCGCGGCGCACCTGACGTTCCAGCGGGCTGCGTTCGGCGGCCCCTCGCTGGGACAGGGCGGCGATGCGACCGAGTTCGGTGTGCATGCCGGTGCGGGTGACCACGGTGCTCGCCTCACCGCCGGTGCAGGTGGTGCCGCTGAACACCAGGTCGGTGGCCTCCAGCAGCGAGATGCCCGCATCAGCCGGGCCGGCCGATCTGGTGGCCGGCAGGGACTCGCCGGTCAACGCGGACAGGTCCAGCACGAGCGAGCCGTCGATGATCCGCGCGTCGGCGCAGACCCGGTCACCTTCGGCGACGATCAGGACGTCGCCGGGCACGAGATCCCGGGCGGCGATCTCGGTCCGGATGCCGTCGCGGAGCACGCGGGTGGTCGCCGGGAGGAACGCGGCGAGGGCTTCGACCGCGCGTTCGGCCTGCATTTCCTGGACGAACGCGAACCCGGCGTTGAGCAGGATGACGGCGACGACCGCGACGGCGAGGGCCGGGGACCCGCCGAACCAGGCCAGGACCGCCGCCAGCGCGAGCAGGATCGCCAGGGGTTGGGTGAACTGGCCGAGCAGCTCCCGCGGCCAGCGCCGGCCGGTACGGCGGGACAACGTGTTCGGGCCGTAGACGACCAGCCGCCGCGCCGCCTCCCGCACCGACAGGCCGGCACGTGACGTGCGCAGGTCGCCGAACAGGTCGACGAGCGGCCGGCGTTCGTCGGCCGTTTCACCGTTGTCGGACCCACCCTCCGAGGCGGGCTGATCGACGTCGACCCGTGCTGTGGCGTCCGCGACATGAGGGGATACGACCATGCGGTGCTCCTCGCTGGCTGCTGGACCGACGCCTGCGGCTGCGGCTCAATGGTTGGACGGGGCGGGGGTTCTGCGGCACGACAACGACGGGGGCGCCGTGGGTGAAGATCTGTCGGTGGGAGGTGGCGCCGTTTGGTGGTCCTTCCAGGTCTCCACCGTCACTCGTGAGGACCGTGCCGGACAGAGGCGAACGTCCCGGACCATCGTTCGCCCGGCGCCGAGGTCGAGGCGACGGCGGGTGGTGTCGTGCCGAGACGGTGGTAGGTGATGTCGTCGACCTCGAACTCCAGGTACGTGAACATGCTCTTGTCGGGTGCGTGCCAGCAGGCGCGTCCCGCTGGCGCTGATCCTGCTGCCGTGGAAGGACCGGTAGTTGCGCAATGGGGTGGACCAGCGTCGCCGCTGGAGCGTTGCTCCGTCGGAGGATGCCTGGTACCGGTCGTCGGAGGTGAAGTCGACCAGCCGGTCCTGCTCGTCGAAGAGTTACCAACCGCGGAGATCTCGTCCTCGTGGAACCGTTTCCGCAGGTAGTTGGCGACGTCGGCCGCGTCGTCGACCGCCCGGTCGTTACGCAGGCCGTTCGGCGTGTTGCGGTACGACGAGGACTGGGCACGGAGCGTGCTGCACGCAGTGCTGGCTCACTGAGCCGAGCAGCATCCCGGCGAAGGTGCCGTGGCCACGGCTACCGACGACCAGCAGGTCGGCGCCGGTGGCCGCTTCCAGCAGGACCTGGGCGGGGTGTCCCTGCAGGACGCGGGTGCGGACCTCGACGGGTTGGTCCTGCTGGCCGGTGACGTCGGCGACCGTTTCGGTGAGGACCTTGTCGGTGATGGCGGCGATGCTGTCGCCCTCGTAGTTGATGGGTATGCCGCCGAAGGCGTAGCCGACCATGGCAGGGTGCTGCCAGGCGCTGACGGCCTCGACCGTCGCGCCGACCAGCCGGGCCTGGGTGATCGCCCAGCGCAGCGCCGTCTTGGAGTGAATCGAGCCGTCGACGCCGACGACGATGCGCCGGTCGTGCGGTTCGCGTCGATCGTTCATGGCGACCTTCTTGAGGTTTGGTGTGTCCGCCCCGTCAGGTCCTGCCGTCGAAGCGGCCGGACCTGACGGGGACGGCCTGTGTACGAATGCGCAGGTCCGTGGAACGGTGCGGGCTACCGCAGCCAGGGGGCGCGGCGCACCAGCGGCAGGGCGGCCCAGATGCGGCCCAGCCCGAGGGTGTTTCCCGCGCCGAGCAGCGCCAGGAGGATCAGGACGGCGGCGTAGACGAGGTGGTCGTCCATGAACGGGTTGCTGGCCGGGGGCAGTACGGCGGTCCACATCATGATGGTCAGCAGTGCGCCGCCGACGGCGGCGAGCCGCATCCCGATGCCGAGCAGCAGCGCGACGCCGATGGCGAGGAGCGCGCCCATGAACAGCACGTCAGCGCCGGCGGTCCCGGCGATGGCTTGGTAGAAGCCGCTGAACGGGCCTTTGGCCGAGCCCAGGAATCCGTTGGTCGGGCTGCCACCGTTGATCCAGGCCCGTGCCGACGGGGTGGCGAACCCGAGACCGAAGAGCTTGTCCAGGAACGCCCAGAGGAAGATCCAGCCGAGTGCCAGCCGGATCCCGGCCAACACGTACCGGGCGGCGGTCGCTGAGCGTGTGCTTGCATGGGCCGTCGATGCCATAGCGGACGCGCGGCGGTCGCCGGCGTCGGCGGTCGGGCTGGCACCGCGGTGGGCTGCGGGCCGGTATCCGGTGACGTCCCGACCCGGGACGAGTGGGTTGGCGGTGGTGCCGATGGCGTTGCGGGATGCGGTGCTGTGCTCGTCGGCGATGTTGACCATCGCGCTCACGTTCCTTCGCATTACTTGTGGATCGCGTCCCGCAGCGCGAGCGCTGGCGGGCGGAACTTTTGGCATCGCCCGGTACGACGGGAGGCGCATCGAGCAAAACCAGGATGCCGGGATGCCGAAATCTGCGACGGAACCGGCAACGGCTCAACGGCCACCAGGGACCGGAGCGACGCCTTCACCCTACGCCTGATTGCCGCGGAAAGCGTCGCGGCTCGATACCGGGCCGGTTCGGGTGCAGGGGCGTAGGGTCGTATTGTCGCTCGAGACCCCGGTGGCCGATCCGTGTATCACTGACGGACGCACCCACTGTCGAGGTCCGGTACAGGTCGTTCGGCATGAGCATCCACCGCTCGCCGACACGCGATGCCCACCGCACGGCAGCACCGCAGTACTGATCTGGAAGGCGGCGGTCGTGATGACCGCACCGCAGCACCCACAGGACATTCCTCAGCCGATCAATGGACACGAAAGCCGCGCCGACCTGACCGCGGCGCCGCCGCGCCGGACGAGGACCCCGCGTTCGCGGGTCGGTGGGGTGTGGGTGGCCGCCGTGCTCTTCGCGCTGGTCCTGCTCCTGTTGTTGATCTTCCTGTTGCAGAACGGTCAGCCCGCTGAGGTGTCGTTCTTCGGCGCGCACGGACAACTGCCGATGGGGGTGGCGCTGCTGCTCGCGGCCGTCTTCGGCGTCCTGCTCGTGGCGCTGCCGGGCACGGCGCGCATTGTGCAGCTGCGGCTGCTCAGCCGGCGCCGGGCCGCCGCCGGACCCCGGACTGCGCTGCCGCCCTCACCGGCCGACGAACCGGCCGACGAGCGGACCCGCCGGTAGATCCGGTGGTCCCTGATCGAATCACGAGCGGCCGACCACGCAACGTCGATTCCGCATGCCCGCACCACACTTCCGACATCGAGAAAGGATCAGCCGTGCACGTGGTTGACGCTCAACCCTTGGGTGTGGCGGAGGCGACGCGGATCGATGCCTACTGGCGGGCCGCGAACTACCTGTCCGTCGGGCAGATCTATCTCATGGGCAACCCGCTGCTGCGTGAGCCGCTCGTCCCGGAGCAGGTCAAGCCGCGTCTGCTTGGGCACTGGGGCACCACTCCGGGCCTCAACCTGCTCTACGCCCACCTGTCGCGGATCGTCGCCGCCCGCGGTCAGGACCTGATCTACGTCACCGGTCCCGGTCACGGCGGTCCCGGGCTGGTCGCGAACGCCTGGCTGGAGGGCACCTACTCCGAGACCTATCCGCGGATCTCCGCGGATGAGGTTGGGATGGGGCGGTTGTTCACCCAGTTCTCGTTCCCCGGCGGCATCCCCAGCCACGTCGCACCGGAGACCCCCGGCTCGATCCATGAGGGCGGCGAGCTCGGCTACTCCCTGTCGCACGCCTACGGTGCCGCGCTGGACAATCCGGGCCTGGTCGTCGCCTGCGTGATCGGTGACGGCGAGGCCGAGACCGGGCCCCTCGCCGCGTCGTGGCATTCGAACAAGTTCCTCGACCCGGTCGGTGACGGCGCGGTCCTGCCGATCCTGCACCTCAATGGGTACAAGATCGCCAACCCGACGGTGCTGGCCCGCATCGGTGACGACGAACTGACCTCGCTGCTGACCGGCTACGGACACAAGCCGTACCTCGTGCAGGGCGACGATCCGGCCGCGGTCCACCAGCTGCTCGCCGCGACCATGGACGTGGTGTTCGACGAGATCGCCGCGATTCAGTACGCCGCGCGGTTCGACGCCAACACCGTCCGGCCGCGGTGGCCGATGATCGTGCTGCGGACGCCGAAGGGCTGGACCGGCCCGAAGGAGGTCGACGGCCTCCCGGTGGAGGGCACGTGGCGGGCTCATCAGGTGCCGCTGTCCGCGGCCCGCGACGACGCCGGGCACCTCGCTCTGCTGGAGCGGTGGATGCGGTCGTACCGGCCGGAGGAGCTCTTCGACGCAAGCGGCGCTCCGGCCGCGTCCGTGGTGGAGTGGCTGCCCCGGGGCGACCTGCGGATGTCCGCGAACCCGCACACCAACGGCGGCCGGTCTCCGCATGAGCTGGAACTGCCCGAGTTCCGCGGCTACGGGGTCAAGGCCGGCGAGACGGCCGAAGCGACCCGGGTGCTGGGCGGCTGGCTCCGCGACGTGATGACCGCCAACGACGCGCACCGCAACTTCCGTGTCGTCGGACCGGATGAGACCGAATCGAACCGTCTCGGCGCCGTCCTGGACGTCACCGACAAGGCATGGCAGGCCGCGGTCGCGCCCGTGGACCAGCACCTGGGCCCGCACGGCCGGGTGATGGAGATCTTGTCCGAGCACACCTGCCAGGGCTGGCTGGAGGGGTATCTGCTGACCGGCCGGCACGGGCTGTTCTCCTGCTATGAGGCGTTCGTGCACATCGTCGATTCGATGGTCAACCAGCACGCCAAATGGCTGCGGACCACCCGGCACCTGGACTGGCGCAGACCGGTACCGTCGCTGAACTACCTGCTGACCTCGCACGTGTGGCGCCAAGACCACAACGGCGCGTCGCACCAGGACCCCGGCTTTATCGACCACGTCATGAACAAGAAGGCCGAGGTCGTCCGGGTGTACCTGCCGCCGGACGCCAACACCCTGCTGTCCGTCGCCGACCACTGCCTGCGCAGCCGCAACTACGTCAACGTCATCGTCGCCGGCAAGCAGCCCGCGCCGACGTGGCTTTCCATGGACGACGCCGCGCTGCACTGCGCCCGCGGCCTGGGTATCTGGGACTGGGCCGGAAACGACGCCGGCGACCCCGACGTGGTCCTCGCCGCCGCCGGTGACGTGCCCACCCTGGAGGTCCTCGCCGCGACCGACCTGCTGCGCCGGCACCTGCCCGATTTGAAGGTCCGGGTCGTCAACGTCGTCGATCTGATGCGGCTGCAGCCCGTCGCCGAGCACCCGCACGGGCTGCCCGACGCCGAGTTCGACGCCATCTTCACCACCGACCGGCCGGTCGTCTTCGCCTACCACGGCTACCCGTGGCTGATCCACCGGCTCACCTACCGCCGGGCCGGGCACCCGAACCTGCACGTACGCGGCTTCAAGGAAGAAGGCACCACCACCACGCCGTTCGACATGCTGGTGCTCAACGACATGGACCGCTTCCACCTCGTCATCGACGTCATCGACCGCACCCCCGGTCTCGCCCGCCGCGCCGCCGTCCTGCGTCAGCAGATGGTCGACAAACGCGCCGAGCACCGCGCCTACGTCCGCAGCACCGGGGAAGACCTGCCCGAGGTCCGCGACTGGACCTGGCCCAGCGTGTGAGGAGCACCGTCATGTCCAACGACGCCCTGACCCACCCGACCGATGCTCTGGCCATCGGCCACGCTCTCACCGAGGCGGCCACGACCGCCGGCTACGCGCCGTCGATCCACAACACCCAACCGTGGCGGTGGCGGCTGGCCGGCCACACCCTGGACCTGTTCACCGACCGCGGCCGCGTCCTGGCCGTGACCGACCCGGGCGCCCGGCTCGCCACGCTGAGCTGCGGCGTCGCGCTGCACCACGCCCGCATGTCGCTGGCGGCGCAGGGCTGGCGGGTCACGACCACCCGGATGCCGGAGCCTGCCGACCCGGACCACCTCGGCCGCCTGCGCATCGACGGCCGGACCGCCGCGGTCGACCAGCTGGCTGCCCTGCACCTGCGGGCCATCCCGCTGCGGCACACCGACCGTCGTCCCGTCACCGGCGAACCCGTCGAACCGCAGAAGCTGCAGGCGATCACCGCCGCCGTCATCGCCGAGGACACCTGGCTGCATACGCTGACCTCCGACCAGGTCCTCGAGTTGGCCTCCGCGGCCGATCACGCGCAGCGCACCGAAGCCGACGAATCCGCCTGGCAGGACGAACTCGCCTACTGGACCGGTGGCACCCGATCGGCCGGCACCGGCATCCCCGATGCCGCCATCCCCGGCCGGGCCACCCAGACGACCGTTCCCGGCCGCGACTTCGGCCACCACGGCGACCTGCCGATCAGCGCCGGACACGACAAGACGGCGGCGTTCGTCATGCTGTACGGCCGCAGCGACGAGCCCCGCGACTGGCTCCGCGCCGGGGAGGCCCTGTCCGCCGGGTGGCTGACCGCCACCGAACGTGGCGTGTCCGTGCTGCCGCACAGCGCCCCGATCGAGGTCGTCGGCACCCGCCAGGCCATGCGGGTCATCCTCGCCAGCGCCGGCTACCCGTACCTGGTGCTGCGGCTCAGCACGATCGACCCGGCCGCCGCCGGACCGCCCCGCGCCCCACGCCTGGCAGCCGACCAGATCATCGAACAGTCGTAGCCGACGATCCCATGCACACAAGAACCACCGAAGCCGAACACGACTACCAGGTCAACCAGCTCGCCCTGCAGTACCTCATCGCCTGGCACCGCAGCACCCACGGCGAGGACTGCCACTGCGTCCAGGACTCCGCACCCGCCGTCGAGGGCATGCTCGCCACGCTCGCCCACAAGCTGTGACCCCGCTCCTTGCACCGGACAACCGCCGACGAGGAGACGATATGACCAGCGATCTCGCACCGTTCAAAGAAGTGCACCGGGGACTGTCGTCACGGGAGGCGACCGAGCGGCTGGCTCGCGATGGCGGCAACATCCTGCCCCAGCGGCCAACCATCCCGCTGTGGCGACGGGTCCTCACCCAGCTGCGGGATCCGCTGGTTCTCGTCCTGCTCGCGGCGGCGGTGTTCACGCTCGTCATCGGCGACTTCACCGACGCGACCGTCATCCTCTTCGTCGTTGCGGTCAACGCCACCGTCGGCGTCATCCAGGAGGTCAGAGCCGAACGGGCGATCACCGCCCTGTCCGAGCTGACCGCACCCGATGCGCGGGTCGTCCGCGACGGCTCCCAGCGGGAGGTCCGGGCCGCGGACCTCGTCGTCGGTGACCTGCTCGTCCTCGCCGAAGGCGACATCGTGCCCGCCGACGCCCGAGTCGTCGACGCCGCCGCCCTTCTCCTCGACGAGGCAGCGATGACCGGCGAGTCCGCACCGGTCGACAAGCACCCGCCCAGGAACCCGGAGAGTCCGAACGCTTCGGACATTGCTGACGCCCCGGACGCTGTGGTGTCCGCCGGGACCGTCGTCGTCCGCGGCCGCGGGCGGGCGGTCGTGACCGCGACCGGCCCGGCCAGCGCGATGGGCCGCATCGCTGCCATGCTGGTCACCGAAGCCGGGCTCACCCCACTGCAACGGCGCCTCGCCGGCGTGGGACGGATCCTCGCCGGGGTCGCGCTCGTGCTGTGCACCGTCGTCCTCGCCCTGGGCCTGGTCCGGGGGCAACCCCTGGAACTCATGATCGTCACCGCGATCAGCCTCGTCGTCGCGGCAGTCCCCGAATCCCTGCCCTCCGTCGTCACGCTCAGCCTGGCCCTCGGCGCCCGGCGGATGACCGCCCGTAACGCCCTCATCCGCCGGCTCCCCGCCGTGGAGACCCTCGGATCCGTGACCGTGTTGGCAACGGACAAGACCGGCACCCTCACCGAAGGCACCATGGTCGTCCGGCAGCTCTGGACCCCGCACGGCGATGCCCTCGTCACCGGGACCGGTTACGGGCCCGACGGCGACATCCGCCGCGACGAACATCCGGTCACCGCAGCCGACGCACCCGATCTGGTCCGACTCCTGCAGGCGGCGGTCCTGTGCAACGACGCGTCGCTGCGAGCACCCGACGACGAAGCCCCCGACTGGCTGCCCATCGGCGACCCAACCGAGGTCGCGCTGATCGCAGCGGCGGCCAAACTGGGCATCGACCGGACCGCGCTGCGCAAGCAGCTGCCACGCCACGCCGAGGTCCCCTTCGACAGCGACCGCAAACGCATGACCACCGCCCACCGCCTCCCGTCCGGCGACATCCGCGTCATCTGCAAAGGGGCACCTGAAACACTGCTGCACCCGCCGCTGCTGACCGACGACCCCGACCGGCTGCACCGCGCCGCGGCACGAGCCGACGAACTGGCCCGCGCCGGCTTCCGGGTCCTCGCCGTCGCCCAGACCGACCGGACCACCCTGCCCGACGACACCGACGACCTCGAACACGGCCTGCACGTGCTCGGCCTGATCGCGATCCTCGACCCGCCCCGCGCCACCGCAGCCGCCACCATCGCCGCGTGCCAGCGAGCCGGCATCACCCCGATCCTCATCACCGGCGACCACCCCGCCACCGCCGCCGCGATCGCCACCGACCTCGGCATCATCACCGCCGGCGACCCGGTCCACGACTGCCGCACCGACGACCCAGCTCCACCCGCACAGCGCGGGGTGCGGGTCTTCGCCCGCGCCGCACCCCAGCAGAAGGTCGCCATCATCGAGGCCCTGCGCGGCACCGGCGCGGTCGTCGCGATGACCGGCGACGGCGTCAACGACGGCCCCGCCCTGCACGCCGCCGACATCGGCGTCGCCATGGGACAACGCGGCACCGAAGTCGCCCGCCAGGCCGCCGACCTCGTCCTGGCCGACGACGAACTCGCCACCGTCGTGGCCGCCGCCGAAGAAGGCCGCCGCGTCTACGCCAACATCCGCCGGTTCCTGCTCTACGCCCTCGCCGGCGGCACCGCCGAAATCCTCGTCATGCTCACCGGACCATTCCTCGGCCTTGCGCTGCCACTCCTGCCCGCCCAACTGCTGTGGATCAACCTGCTCACCCACGGCCTGCCCGGCCTCGCCCTCGGCAGCGAACCCGGCGACCCAGACGCCATGCGACGACCACCACGACCCCCGACCGAAACCGTCCTCGGCGCCGGACTGTGGCAGCGCATCGCCCGCCTCGGCACCGTCATCGCCGCCGTCACCCTCGGCATCGGCGGATGGGCCCATGCCACCGACCGGCCCTGGCAGACCCTCGTCTTCCTCACCCTCGGCGCCACCCAACTCGCCGTCGCCCTCGGCTCCCGGGCCCGGCCCGGCACCCGGGCCAACCCGATGCTCCTCGCCGCCGTCGGCAGCGCACTGCTGCTGCAACTCGCCGCCGTGTACCTGCCGCCGCTACGCGACCTGCTCGGCACCCGACCGGTCGCGGTCACTGACCTGCTCATCGTCGGGGCGGTCGCCACCCTCGGCTACGCCGCCATCCGCCTGGATCGACGCATCCATCCACACCAGACATCGGATCATCAACAAGACCATCGAGGTTCGGCTGCCAC
Organism: Dactylosporangium sp. NPDC049140; assembly: GCF_040648435.1. Classification (NCBI taxonomy): domain Bacteria; kingdom Bacillati; phylum Actinomycetota; class Actinomycetes; order Micromonosporales; family Micromonosporaceae; genus Dactylosporangium; species Dactylosporangium sp. NPDC049140. The sequence goes on from NZ_JBEZDS010000082.1 coordinate 25,174, forward strand.
CCACACCGCGCCATCATGAGCCACGCGGCACTGTTGCATTGAGCCATCGTCAAGATCGCTTGCCGCAAGAACTTCGGCCAAGGGTCACGCTCATGTTGCCGTCACGGTAACGAAACGGCATACAACGGACAGCTTCAGGGGGTGCTGGACAGTGACCGCCGGCCTCCAAGCGGACCCCGCGACGAAGAACTTCCGGTGCACGATCAACGCGATCGCTCAATGCAACAGCGCCCGGCCTGCTCCCCGCGCACGCGGGGATGGTCCCGGCAGCGGCGGCGGGCCGACCACGGACTGCGTCTGCTCCCCGCGCACGCGGGGATGGTCCCGGGCCCGCGAACCACTGACCAACGGACTTCAGCTGCTCCCCGCGCACGCGGGGAGTCGTGGATGCGATCCATACCGCGCTGGTCGGGCAGCGCATGGCGCCGGCGGAGCACCTCCTGGACAGCGGCTACGTCACACCCGAAACGGTGCACCAGGCGTTGATGGCGCACGGGATAACGATTGTCGGGCCAGTCCGCGAGGACCCGCGTGCCGGTGAACGGCCCGGCTTCGCCAAGGAAGACTTCCACGTCGACTGGCGAGCCGAGAACGTCAGATGTCCACAGGGGACGGTCAGTCCGCAGTGGAGACCGACATTCGCGGACGGCAAGCCGCGACTGTCGGTGCTGTTCCGGCGGGCGGACTGCCACGCCTGCACGGTCCGGCAGCAGTGCGCGGGAAACGTTGATGGCAAAGGTCGGCACCTGCTTCTGCTGCCCGAGCCGCTGCACGAAATCCAAAACCGGTCTCGAGCGCAACAGGTGCCGGGGTCGATGTGCGGGACGTGTCGTTCGGGGTTCGGGTGTTGCGTCGTCGGGGTTGGGGCCCGAGGTCGAGGTGTGTGGGATCATGGCAGCGCCGCCGTTCTGGTCGTCTGCTGGTCATGGTGGCTGGGCGGTCGGATCTCGGCGGCGCGAGCGACGGGCCGGGCGGGTTGGCGCCCGATCAACCGTCCGTGGACTGGGCCGGGGTCGGTCGGTTGTGCCGTCGCGGTTTCCGCAGCGGTGTCGTCGATGTCGAACGTGAGCCGGTCAACGACTCCGGTGACGCCGGCGACCGCCTCGCTCAGTCGCGCGGCGGCGAGCGCTGTCGTCTTGCGTGCGGTGTGTCCGGTGAGCGTGACAACACCGTCGTCGACGGTGACACGCACCGTCCCCGGTTCGATCGCCAGCGTGCGGCGCAGCACCCGTTGCGTCACCTCGTCGCGGATCACCGCATCCAACCGCGCGTGGACCTTCAGCAGATCCAATCGGGTCACGATGCCCCGCAGCCTGCCGTTGCCGTCGACGACGAGCAGCCGACCGACGGTGCGGCGGTACATCATGCGGCCGGCGGCCGGCAGCGACGCGTCCGGCGTGATCGTGACCGGTGGCGCGCTCATCACCTGTCGAGCGGCGCCGTCCGGTGACCGTAGCAGCGGGGATGTCCACCGCCGCCACCAACTCGCGCGGCCGCTGTCGCCAGGCTCACCAATGCCGATCTTGTCCCGTAGGTCGGTCCAGGAGACCACGCCGACGACAGCACCGAACCGGTCGACGATCGGCACGGCGCTGATCTGGTGGCCGGTGAGCATAGTGGCGACCTCGGCAACCGACGCGTCGTCGGGTGCCGTAATCACCTGCGTCGTCATCACATCGCGTACTCGCCACTGCAGCATGGCGCTCCTCTCTGGTCATTGGCCGAACTCCCGTCACCGGGGATGCGACGCGGCCGGGTGCATTCCGGTTCGTCGTCGTTGCCGGTGCAGCGTTGGCCCAAGCCGGCAACATGGGTGCTGCTCACTGGCACCGCACCGAGGCACCAGCCGGGATCGCCTGTCGGTCAGGAACGAACGTGGGCTGTTCGGCTGGCGGGGGAACGGCGCCGGCACTGCCGAACCCGGTCGGGCCACTTCGGTCGGCCGCTGGCGTGTGACGTTCCGAGGGACGGTGGTAGAGCAGTTCGGCCCGGGCGTAGCGGCGCAGGAGGTAGTTGCCGACCAACGCGACACCGATGAGGACCATCGTCAGGGCGTCGATCACACCGCGGCGGATAACAGCGTTGCGGGCAGTGCCAGGACTGCTGTGGCCGCCGCGGTCAGCGCCAACTTCGACTTCCACAGACGCACCATGTTCTCCTTCGCGTCAGCATCCGGCACGGATGCCTCGACCTGCAGTGCCCGACGTTGTAGCTAGCGTTCGGGTCGTCCCCTGCTCGCCTTAATGGTGACCTTTCCCATCGTCGCCGGGACAGGGCCGCGGGGCACAGAGAGGGCCGGCGAAAACTGCCGAGGCTCGGCAAACGAGGCCCAACGGGTGCCTCTGGCTGTCGGGAGCCTTCGAACCTGCGACGGCGGAGACGTCGACCCGGCGGGGTTGCGGTTTGGTCGCTGGGCACTGGACTGGGCGCGGTGGCGGCGTTGGCAGTCCAGGCGGCGCCGCAGCGGGCGCAGGCCGGCGCCGGCTTGCAGAACGGTGGCTGATCGCCGTTGTCGTGGTCGTCGGGCCGCCGAACACGGCTCCGCGGTGCGGTGGGCAGTCGTGCCTGTCCGCGGCGCGACGGTCGCGACAGGACCTGACTGTGATGCCCTGGTGGAGCGGGCTGAGCCGTTCGGGTTGGACCTCGCCCGGGTGCATCAGGTGGCGCTGGCCGCGCCGAGCCGGCGCCTGCCGGACGCCG
>NZ_JBEZDS010000083.1:0-26328 GCF_040648435.1 Dactylosporangium sp. NPDC049140
CTGGCAGACAGGATGACAAGAGCTGGGTGACGGGAGACTGTCACGCCCAGATCTGTGAGAGCCGGGAGGTGAGACTCCTCCCGGCTACTCGACCTCAGACCACGCGCATGTGCGACACCATCAGTACCATCAGCAGCGCGATCCCGATGGCACCCACGAGCGGCCACACCAGCGTGCCGACCGCCGCCCCGAACGCCGAGTTACGGCGACCGGCGAGCCCCCGCACGACGGCGACCCCGATCGACCCAGCGACGCCCGCGAACACGAAGATGCCCGCCCGGTCCTGCGGATGGTGGGGCGGGGCGATCCTCGCCGCGGCCAGAAATCCGGCCAACGCCAGCAGGTACACACCGAGCGACAGCATCAGCCCACCGAACACGGTGCCACGCGGTCGCCAGTCCTCATCAAACTCCACGTCGCAGTAGACGGGTACCGACGCGCCACGGTTCCGGACCCGGCCGCTGTAAACGAGGCCACCGGTGGACGTCCACGTGAACGACAAGCGTGCCCCATGATCGCACCCACCCGCCCCCGGATCGCGGGCCGAACGCCGGCGGGTCTTCGGACCCTGCACGCCGGCGGGCCCCGCGGCACGCCCTGGAGTCGGAAGCGGCTGGAGGAGCCATGACCGAGAGCGCGCCTCGCCCGAACGTCGGGTGCCCGCTGCGCCCGCCCGAGCCCTGCCGGCTGTGCCAGCTGAGCACGACCGGCCCCGAGGACTGCCCGCTGGTATACCTCGTCATGAGCGACGACGAGCTCCGCGCCGGTCTGCACAACTTCCTGCAGCATCGCCGACTGACCGCGGCCTGACGCGCAGGTCGTCACACTTTCGCAGTGGCGGCGAGCCTTGCGCGTACCGCCGCGGCGTCCGGGTGGCCCGGGCTCTCCAAGATCGCCCCGGTATCGCTGCCAGTCCCGGTGCTGATCGGTTACCGGATCTGCCGCGATCCGATCGCTACAGACCGTGACGGCCGGCGAGGTCGCCAAGCTTCCCGACATGGCCGATGACAGTGCGCCCCCGTGCGGGATGTTGGTGAGGTCGACTGGCCGGGACAATTCGTGAGTGGGCGACTCAAGGATGCCGTGGCGCAACACAACGCATGATTGGGAAAGCAACGTGGATGCCGAGCACCTGGCCGAGGTTCGCCAGCATCCGGCGAGGTTTGCTCCCGGCGGCACGGTGCACCTGATCCTTGAGGTGATCGCGTATGCGGCTGACGAAGCTGAGACCACGGCCGCAGGACGGTGCATCGTCACCCTGCACAGCGACGGCTCGGCGTCCGTTGCGGACAACGGGCGAGGAACCGATACCCGCTACGACGATCAGGGCCAACCGATCAAGAAGCCTGTCATGGCGACCAGGGATCTCCGATACTTCGACTTCCCCGACGCCCAGCGGCTCCCCGACGGCCGCCCTCGTCGGGGCATGTCAGTCGTCGTGGCACTCAGTGAGTGGCTCATCCACACCAATCACCGCCGCAACGGGGCGTGGACCCAACGCTACGAACACGGCTTGCCCGTCACCGACCTGCTCCCCGTTCCCGCCAATGACGCGACAGGGACGACCGTGCGTTTCCTCGCCGACGCAGCGCTCAGTACGGCACGGCTGGTGTCAGCGCCCGAGCTGGTTCGGCTGACCCTCGCTGCTTGGCCCCACCTGACTGTAGAGATCGTGGACGATCGCATCATCTGAAGCGATCCGTCCTGCGGCCTCCAGTCCGGTCGGGATCGTGCCCGCATCTGCCGCCGGTCGTGTGTGGCGCTTCGCGGGCCGCCACGCTTCGTGCGAGTTGCGCGGGTTGGTACACCGCTGGTGCCCGATGAACGACTTGGCGATTCGCGCGTCGGACGGTGGGCGTGTTGTTTGCCGACGGGTCCATGGGTCCAGGGGCCCGCTGGCGATACGTTGCGGCACCAGCGGCCCGCAGCCTCACGCGGCGAATACCACGAGATCGAGGTGGTCGACGAGCGGCTGCTCGATGCGGCCTGCGGCGACGTCACGCCGCAGTGCCGCCAGGCCGGCGTGGAAGTCCTCGTCTGGCAGGGTGGCGAGGTTGCTCAGCGACCGGGTCACGACGCGCTCTTCGAGCTCGCTGGTCGTCGTCGCGAACACTTGGCTGACCGGGATCCGGGCCACCGGGATGACGCCGGCGGCGGCGAGCGCCGCGGCGATCCGGTCCAGGGATAGGCGCACCGCCGAGTTCGCCGCCCAAGCCGACGGGAACCAGCGGTACAGCGGCAGGCGCTGCACAGGCCCGAATCCGCCACGGATCAGCAGGTGCCCGCCGGGGCGCAGCACACGGCGGACGGTCGCGGCGAACGCGGCCAGGTCGGCGACGTGGTGGACTACCTGCGAGGCCCAGACGGCGTCGAAGGCGTTGTCGCGGAACGGTGCGGCCTCGGCCGTCCCGCCCACGACGAAGGCGGCGCCGGCCGGGAACGCCGCGCGCATCGCGGTGGACGGCTCGCAGGCGACCACCGTGGCGCCGGTGGCGCAGGCCAGCGCGGTGCTGAACCGCCCGGTCCCGGCGCCGAGGTCGAGGATCCGCCCGCCGGCGTCCGGCAGGTACGGCCGGGCCGCGTCCATCCACCGCTCCACGTCCGCGGTCTGCAGCGAACGCCCACGGTCGTAGCGGGCCGCCATCGGCTGGTCGTAGCTCATGGACGTCGATCCTGCCGCACACCACCATTTGCAATCTGGTCCGATGGCGATCTTGGCGTCCGCATCTGCCGCATCTCTCGTGCGGCGACCGGCCGGAAGATCGTCACGCTTCGTGGTCGGCGGCAGGCTTGCCGTCCCTGCGCGATCGGCTCGCGGCCGATGTGCGGATGCGCAGGTCGGGCTGGGGGGTCGGTCACGACGGGCCGTGCGCGCGTAGCGAGGCGCGCCGGTCCGGCGGCAGGCAGTCGGTCAGGTTCCGCTCTAGGTCGACCAGTTCAAGGTCGACCGCGTACACGACGAAGTCGTCGGTGACTGGCAACGTGTCCGACCAGTCGCGGAGGTTGAGCCGAGCGGCTGCCGAACACAACAGTCGCCGGCCGATCTCGGATCCGGCGCCGGGTTCGGCCGCATCGAGCAGGGCGAGTTCCTGCCGCACCAGCCGCACCTGTCCCGCCTCGGCGAGGTCGATATCGGTACCGGTCTCGAAGTCGGCCGGCGACCATGCGGCCTGCGGGTCGATCGCCGCCAGGGCGGCGCGCTCGTCCGCGGTGCACGCGTTGACCTCGACGGACAGCGCGCGCGATTGTTGATAGCTCAGCGCGACGCAGGCGGCGGGGCCGTCGACCGTCAGGCGCGCCACGGCGTCCGGGATCAACGTGACCAGGGCGTCCTCGATGGCCCGGCATGCCGCGTCGAGGTCGAACCCGGCCGGCGGCCGCTCGTAGCACACTTCGGACCTGTGGCCCATGACCTCGATGAGGCGGACGAGGCCGTCGTCGTCGTGTTCGGCCGTCAGCGTTGAACGTGGCCGACCGTTGTGCTCGATCTCGACACGGCTGATCCGCCCATGGGTGTGCGTGTACGACTCTCGCCCCGAGCCGCGCCGCGCGACGATGGCAGCCGAGCGCATCAGCCCGCCCGAGAAGCGGTACTCGTGTAGGTAGATGGGCCCGTCCGTGTCGAAATGCGCCACCTCCACCACGTCGCTGCCGTGGCGGACGAACGTCTCGTAGTACAGGCGGCCGTGCAGAAAGCCGGAGTACTCCTCGGTCACCACCGCGCGGCCCTCGGCGTCGAAACCGATCCGCAGGACATCCCGGTCCGCCGGCGGTCGCGTATCCAGCCTGCGGCCAGGCTTGAGCAGGTCCCGTTCGAAGTGCAACGGACGCAGATCCAGGCCCGGCCAGCTGTACCAGTCCCAGCGCTCGACGAGCGCGGTCGCCGCCCGCTTGCGAGCGTCGTATTCGCCAGCGAGCTGGGCGAACCGCGAAGCAAGATCGGACATGTCCTGGATCCTACGAGTCGCCTCGCTGGCTCGGCGCCAGCGCATCCGGATTTGCCGCCGTTGGTATGCAACGGCAGGCGAGTGCTCGTCACCATCGGTGACTGGCGTCGGCGTGGTGTACTGCCGAGTTGAGGCACGTGATCTTGCTGGTGGTTCCCTTCTGCGGGTTATGTCGGTGGGGTTGGAGGCGATGCGGAGGTTGTCGGCCGGGTGGGCGATGATGCCGGGATGAGCAGCCCGATGTTGCTATCGAGATTCCTGAGCAGTCCGGTGTTCTGGGCTCGGTATACCTTCGCGTTGGACGGCTGTGCCGGCAGTGAGCGGCTCGGCCCCGTCAGTGATCCTCTCGGCGCGGAGCACCTTGTGGCCCGCGTCGTGTTCGAGGTCGGCGGCGGCCACGGCATCACGCTGAGCATCAACACCCGCGTCGGCGGATACGAGCTCGGTATCACGGGGCCTGGCTCGACCAAGCCGGCTGAGCTGGGCTGGGACGATCTGGCCCACTGGCATCCGTACGTGTTCCGCTGGACGGAACTGGAGCTGATCTGCCAGGCGGTCGCCGCGAACGATCCGCAGTTATCGCACCCCGGGGCGCCGATGGCCTTGCTGTGCCGCTTCGCAGCGATCTTCGACGACGATGACGTGCACCGCGCTGAGGCCGTTGTCACCGCGGCGTTCGCCGCGCTGCGGCCGCAGGACTGGAACGGCTACTGGCCCACCGGCAGCGACTGGCTCGCCCGGGCCGACTTCCGCGGCCAGAAGGTCACCTGGCATCGCGGCGCCGCCGGCATGTGGGCCGAACAGCACGACGACCACGACGCCGACTTCTACAGCACCAGAGTCTCACCACCGGCAGCGACCGACGAACACTTCCCGCACGCCCGGCTCAAGGCGCTGCTGACCGCCGCCGCAGCCACAACCGGAACCCGGCCCCCATCCTGATCGCCTGCATCCGCGACTCCCGGCATGCGCACATCTGCCGCCGAGCGAGTGACCGTGTAGCGTCGCCCGGCGTGCAATCCAGGGCTCTGCAGGCATGCCTCGGTTACATCATCGCCGCCACAGGTAACGCGCTGGCCGATGTCGCGACGTTCGTGGCTGCGCGCTTGGCGGGCGGTGCCCGGGGGTGCGATGTCGACCTCGACAGCGGCGGCCGCTTCGCGGTGCTGATCGCGGTGGTGCTGGTCTATCCGGCCGCCCACATCGTCCTCGGCGGCCTCGCCGCGGGCCTGTCCGCGATCGCGCGGCCCGCAGCCTCGTACTGGGCTGCCCTCGGCGGAACATGGGTGGTCCTTGCCGCCGCCTCGGTCGCCTCGGTGTTCTATCCAGGCTGCTGAGGCTCCAGAACCTCGTGCGCCTACGCCTGGCTATCGACGGAAGCAAGATCGTGTGCGCTCATGCCGCCGTGGGCGTGCGACGGCCGGCAGGAGATTGTCACCGGCGTTGACTGCCCCGGCGCGGCCAGAGGCTTCCTGCACTGCCGATAAGCGGATGTTTCCGCGGCTCTGTGCGACAGGAAAGCGAACCTGATGACCGCTGCCCGCTGGCAGTATGTGGGGTATGTGGTAGACGTCCAGAGCTGGTGTGGCTGGAAGTCGAACGATTCATGCGTGGTGGATGGCTTCCAGGACGGTATCGGCGATCTGTGAAGCGTCCCGAGGCGAGAGGATCCCGTCCTGGCCCGAGCGGCGGCTGCGGACGAGGTCCTGAATCTGTTGTCCGACCGACTTCGCGGCCGCGAAGTCAAGGTCGAGGGTGAGCCATCGCAGCCATTCTGCGATCAGGCCTGCTTCGTAGCCTTCCCGCCAGGGTTTCGACGGATCGGAGCTCGACAGCAGCCGCAACGCAGCTGCCAGCCGGGCGTGTGGCGAGTCGTGACCGTCGAGGGCCAGTCCGCGCTCGTTCGGCAACGACATGTCGTGCCCGTGCGCGACGAGCACCTCGAATAACCGCGGTTCACCGGCCGAGGGCAGCGCATGTACTTGCGGATCGGCACCGAGATCGAGCCCGACATGCACCCGAGAGGCATGTCCGGGATCGTCGACCCGCACGATGACTCGCTGCGGACCGCTCTGCTGGATTCGCTTGATCCACTGATTGGTGTATTCGAGATCGCCGACGCAGATTCTGTAGTCGTCCAGGTCAAGGTCACCGTCGAAGACGACCTCGCCGAGCAGCGGCATCCCGCCCGACCAGAACGACACCCGGGTGTGATCGACCTGGCCGCGCGTCTTGATCGCTACGTGATGGGCGTCGGCGCTAGCGGGGAGGGTGACATCCCAGTCGTGAAGCTCCGGCCAATCGATCGTGCCGAGGATGACGAAAGGGTGGTTGGCGTACACCTCAACGGCACCGATCAACACGTCAGTTCCCATCGACAACGCGAGGCGCGGTCCTGGCTGACGAAGTCACAATCGGTGCACCGTGACGTCGTCGTCCACACGACTCGTCCACCTTCGACCGCCTTCGCAACATGGATTGCGGCTGCTGCGCCGCACATCGGACATGGGCCGCCCGGGTCGCCGCAGACCAGCGTCACCATGCCCACGGCACGAACGGTACGACCTGCCGTCGACAATGGCACCTTGATTCGCGCGTAGCCGCACTCCAAAGCGACTCAGCCCGTGGGCGCCTCCGATGGGGCTTCCGCTCATGCCGCCGTTGGTGCGCGGTGGCCAGTCAGCCCTGGTTACTGCGGGTAGCAAGCTCAGCGAGGACGGCGTCCTGTCGAGCCGAAAGTAGTGCGCGCGTTCCTCTCACGAAGCCGCGCCGAGGGGAATGTCAAGCTCTCGGACCCGCCTTCCGTCTTCGTCCCGGCGGTACACGGTTAGGGACAGCGCCCTGCCGATCAGTGGTAGGTCCATCTCAGCAGCCTCGCTGATGCCGGCGCGTAATGCCACCTTGTCGGCATGGCGGCCGACGGTCATGTGGGGAACGAAATGCGACGGCCGTTGCGCTCCGCGAAGCACCTGGCGGTAGATGGACTCGTGCAGCTGCGACACCCGCTCTCGTCCCTCGCTGACCAACAGGAACAGGTACTCGTCTTCCCAGACCGTCGGGGTTGACAGCTCGAGCGCGAAGGGGGTGCACGCGGTGAGAACGGGCCGCAGGGCGTCCGCAAGCCCGGACACCGGCCCAGCCCACTCGAACGGAAACGCGATGGTGATGTGGGCCGGCACGGCGGCGGCGGGAGGATCCCACCGGTTGCGGAACCGCTCGACCACTGCCGTGTTCATCTCGGGAAAGATGGCAATGACACGCGTAGCCACGGCGGCGATCCTCCCATGTCTACGCCGGACGTCCGCATCTGCCGCGACCGGTGTCCGCTGCAGCTCACACGATGTAACGACGAACGACTGAAGCACCTCCTTGACATCGCCAGCACGATGGAGGCGTGCTGATCGCTGGGATCGACGAGGTAGGTATGGGCTGTATCGCAGGACCGGTCTATGCCGCCGCAGTCGTGCTACCCGCCGATCACGGCATTGCCGGCCTTCGCGATTCGAAGAAGATCAGTGCGGGCAAACGTGAACAGCTGGCCGTTCAGATCCGCCAACGCGCACAGCTCTTCGCCGTTGCAAGCGCGTCCGTCGAGGAGATCGACACACTGAACATCCTGTCCGCGTCCTGGACTGCGATGGCGCGGGCTGTCGCCCTGTTGGACCCGCGCCCGACACTGTGCCTCGTTGACGGCGCCCACGCCCCGGAGCTGGAGGTGGCCGAGGTAAGAGCGGTGCCTGGCGGCGACAGAACAGAGGAAGCGATCATGGCTGCCGCCATCCTGGCGAAGGTTGCCCGTGATGCTGAAATGGTTCGCTTGGACGCGCTGCACCCCGGCTATGGATTCGCCCAGAACAAGGGCTACGGTGCGCCAGCGATCGCGGCTCTGAACGCGCTCGGCATCTGTGGCCCGCATCGCCGTACGTTTGCACCTGTCCGATCGCTCTTGATCGGCTGAGGGCGGCACTGACCCGCCCCGAAACTGCTCGCCTCCATCCTGAGCTGTCGCTGACCGGGCGATCTTGACGCGCGCAATGGGGCTCGGATTTCGTGTGGACGTCTCCAGCTGCCAGTGGATACCGTCGTCCGAAGGCCGAGCGTGACACGATCATGGCCGCGACCGTCTGAGCTGCGTCATACGTTGCACTCGGTGCGCCACTGCTGGCTGGCGCGTGGCCCGCACAGGTACGGGTTGGCGCCTCCCGACACGTCCGTCTGCTTGAGCACGTCGGTGTTGACCGCGACCAGCGTTATCGTGTCGCCCACCTGGACCGCGTCGGCCCCTGGGTCGAAGCTCGGAACCTTGCGGTCGTTCTGGTCAAGGTAGCGCACCGCGGTGTACTTGCCGCGCAGCTGCTCGCCGTCGGCCGTGAACCGCAGGTCGGCGTGGCCGGAGCACATCAGGTTGGACGTCATCGAGCACAGCCCCGCGTTCCAGACCGCGGTGCCGGTGAGGTCCGCCTTGATCGTGAGGCTCGACCCGTGCACGCGCCACTCACCGACAAACGTACCCGGCGTCTTGCCCGTCGCGCTGTTGGATTTGGCCGGTGCCGCGCTGCTCTGCGTTGTCGTTTCCGGCGCCGGACTGCTCGGTGACGCTGGCGTGGTGGCGACCGGGAGGGCGCTCGCTGACGTCTCCGCGCTCGCCCCGTACGTTCGCCATAGGACGACGGTGATCGGCCCCACCAGCACGATGGCGACCATCATCGCGACCAGGAGCGGAATCCGGATACGCCGCACGGGCGCGGTCATGCCGGCGCCCCCGCCCGACAGTCGGCGGCCGGATCGACTGCCTTGAACTGTTCCTTCATGCACGTCCGGCTGACCGCGGTATTCGCCGTGGTCCGGAACGGCCGACCGCCGTCGTCGATGACCTTTGTGCCCTGGGCGCCCTCGGAAGACCAGTCGACCTCGATGACCCATTCGCACGTGCACTTCAGGGTGGTGCCGTTGACCAGAAACAGCTCGGTGTCGTTGACCGCGATCTCATAGGGGAACTTGATCGGACCCTGGCGCTGCTCGGTGGTCCCGTCGGGATCGAGCGCGTCGTCGACCTTCGACTTGAGCGTAGGGCTGGGCGCGTCCAGGTCGGCGGTGACCCAGCGGTAGACCCCTTCGCCGCCGCAGCGGAGCCCATACAGCGTGCCTGCGGTGGGCGCGCTCCGCTTTGTCACCCGGACCCGCATCCGCAGCAGCGTGACCTGGGCGGCCGACCGCCCCTGCAGCACCATCTCGACCCGGCCCGTGCTGGCGGGAACGGCGCCGTGCTTCCCGGCCCACTCCGCGTATTCCCGGTCCGATCCGATCGCTGGGTCCGGTACATCCGTCGACCCCTCGGCCACGACCCAGCCCCCTCCACACGGCGACGTACGGTCCGAGACGGTCACCGTAAACGGCACAACCACGTCCGCTGGCGACGTCCCACCCCCAGCCGGTGCCCCATTCCCGGCCGACGGTGCGGATGAGGTCGCCGCGATGGCTTGCGGCTGTTGTCCGCCCGACGCTGGCCCGACCAGGTACATGGTCATGGCGGTCAGCAGCCCACCCACCACAACGGACGCGATGATCCCGGCGGTCCACACCAGCCGGGGCCCGTAATGATGCCGGTCACCGACGTGCACGTCTCCGCCGGAGACCTGGTCGATCCGGTACTGCGTCTCCTCGCCGGCCGCCATACTTCCAGCCTTGGCGATGGCCCGGTCGACCGGAACGGCTTTTCGGCGGGCATGCGAGCCCACGCGTTCCTCGCCGCGCAACGGTAGTCGCCCCCGCCCGCCCGATCGTGCGTCCCGTTCCGGCTCCGCTTCACCCTGTAGGGCTCGTAAAGTCGGTTCGGGCTGCGCTGCCTGCGAATATTCGTTGATCATTCCGCCCAGAATCGGTCGCCGTCGGACGCGGGCAGCGTTCAGGTCAATGACTGTCGTTGGCGGGTTCGGTGGCCGTTGTTCCAGTGAACGATGTGGCCGGTGACGGTTGTAGTGGGCGGTGTACTCGGTCAGGACCTTCGTCAGGTGACGTTCGCCTACGATGAGCATCCGGTCGGTGCACTCGCGTCGTACCGTGCCGATCCAGCGGGACGACGCAAGCGCAGCGGGAGGATTCCCTCAGCCGGGGGCTGGGGCGGATCTCCCGATCTCACCTGCTCGACTTCGTGCAGCACCTCTCCGGGACCTGGGAGGCTGCCAACACCTACTGGCTCTGGCGGGACACGGTGGTCGAGCTGTACGGCCAGCTTCTCGCACGGCCACACGGCAGCATCTGGACGTTCGGCCGGAGCATGGCCGGCCTGATGCCGAAGATGGCTTCGACCGGCACGCACGGTGGCGGTTCACGCCCCACCGACCAGCGGCCGAGGTCGCCGACCTTCTGGCTGACGACCTTGACCGGTACGGCCTGCCCGCGGTTCGGCCCCTGCTGACGCTCGACGGCCTGATCGAACACCTGTCGACCGTCACACGCCACCAAGCCGCGTGCCGTCCACGCTCCTCGACCCGGACCTGCTGGGCGAGCGCCCGCGCCGAGCGGGGGCTCCACGTTTTGGCGCGGCCCCAGACGGCGGTGACGACCGGGCCGAGGATGGCGACGACGCCGCGGATCGCGGCGATCTGCTCGTGGGTGAGCTTGAGTCCGAACGATACGGCCAGGGCGATGACCGCGGCCACGGCCGCCACGGTGCGGCGAGTACGCGTACCCGGACGTCAGGAACAGCACGAGGAGCGGCGGCCCGTACGTGGCCATGCGTCACGGGGCGAGGCGCCCTCAGGTTGTAGGCGTCGGAGGTGTAGCCGACGTCAGCGAAGAACGTCAGGCTGACCGCGTCCCAGCCGACGACGAGGACGATCAGCGCCGCGGTGGGCAGCGGCCACGGGTAGTAGCCTGCGGCGCGCCGCCACAGCGTAGGCGGCTGCTGGGTGTCCACGCTCAGGCGGCTGCGCCGTGCAGCAGCACGTCGACGAGCACCGCCCGGACGTCGGCGATGCCGAGGGTGCCGTCCTTGTCCTGCGGCAGCGCGGCGACGATCCCGTCGATCAGCGCCTGCCGCTGCTCCGCGAAGGCCTCACCGGCGCCGGCCTTCGCCGCCGCCTCGATCTGGCCGAGCCCGGCCGGGTCGATGCCGACCTTGGTCGCGATCTGGTCGATCTTCGCGCCGGTCTTGTTCGGCCAGTTCGATGTCTTCCCCTGGTTCTGCAGTGGGATCTGCGCGTCGCCCTGGATGAAGCCACGTAGCCAGGTGTCGATGTTCTTGAGCCGTTCGTCCTGCTCCGGGGTCATGTCGTCCTCCGTGCCTGCGGTTGGGGTTGTGCCGGTGACCGCGGCGCGCATCAACGTCACGATCCGGTCGAGGGTGATCTTGCGGTTGCCTTCGGTGTCGCGCCACAGCTCGAGGTGCGTGTGCGTGTCGACGGTGTCCGTGGAGGCGATGAGGCCGTCGTCGCGGCGCAGTTGGTCGAAGCGTTTCTTGGTCTTGCCGTCGAGGGACACATTGATCGCGCGGAGCGCCGGGAGCCGATCCTGGTGATCGCGCATCTCCGCGTACAGCAGGTTGTTCCAGCGCAGCCAGGCGGCCCGTCCGCCGTGCGGCCATTGCGAACCGACGTCCGACGCCGACGCCGAATTCGTGAGGCCGTTACGGTCCCGGGCCTGGCGGGCGCTGTAGTCCTCCCCGCCCGACCCGACATTCGCCGTGGCCGGCGCGTGGTAGCGGCCGATCGTCACGAGGACGTCCTTGCCCTCGTGGTAGCCGCCGGTCTTCTGGTGGGCGCCGTCGCCGACAATCCCGACGTCGGCCGCGCCGAGGCCGGTAACCGTCCGGGCGTCGGCGCGGAACTGCAGCAGATCGGCCGGGGCGGAAGACATCAGGCCTTCTTCGCCACGGTCACGGTGCACAACTCACCGGCCACATCGACGTCGACGGTGTTGTCGGTAGCGTCGTCCCACGTGGACAGGTTCCCCTGCTGCTCGAGCAGGAGCTTGATCGTTGACGCCAGGTCGCCGGCGCGGTCGGGTGTCGCGGCCATGCTGTACCTCCATGCATGTCGAAGGGGTCATCAACTTCTGGGTGTGACATCACGGGACATCGACGGCCCGCGGACAGGCAGTCGCCAACCCGACATCGGTGACGACCAGCGCTCGAGGGCGGTTCGCGGCCGCGTCGTGGGTGACGGTGCCGGCGCTCGCGGCCACGGCGAGAACGATCGTGGTCGTCAGGCCGGTGGTGGCGCTGCGGCGGAGGACGAGCTTCCCGTAGCAGCTCGTCTGCTGACCGCCCGCGCCCGCCCACGACCGATAGACGCCCGTCCTGGGTGCCAGCCGTCGACGTTTTGAAGACTGAGAAAGTCGGCGAGACGACCCGCGGCGTCACCGAAAATGCCGCCCAGGTTCTCGACGCTGTACGCCCGGCCGGCCGAAAACACGCAGTTCGACGGCGTCAGCACCGCCGTCGCCGTGGTAGCGATCGCTGAACTCGACGACAGCGACGACGCCACCTGCGGGATCGACGCCGACGCCACCGGCGACATCCGAGCCACCTCGCCGGCGATCGCCTGCCACACCGCAGCCGGATACGGCTGCCCGTCCAGGAACGTCGGGGCGACATACGTCACGGAGTGCCCCCAAGGATCGTCGTCCTTATCCAGACGCGCCCCGGCTGGATCTGGTCGATCGTCTGGCTCCTGCTCGCGTTCCTGCCGCTCGCTGAATGGCGCCTCGGCTCCCGCCGGACTGTGTTGGTCTTCTTTGGCACCGACTCCGCCACGAGCCTGTTGACGCTGCTGACACTCCGGCTGGCCACGGCCGCCGGATCGACCGATGCCGCGCGACTCGTCGCCGTGCGGGACGCCGGCTCCTCGGCCGGCAGTTGGGCGTTGGCCGCCGCGGTGGCGTGGAGCCTGCGCGGCAGGGCGCGCTGCCTCGCCGTCGCCGCGGTCCTCATCACGCTGGGCGTGGCGACCGCGACCCATCGCAGCCTCTTCGACGTCCAGCACCTCGTGACGGCGATCCTCACGATCGGCGCATGTGCCGCCGTACCGTGGTTGGCCCCGGATGCGGGCTGGAAGCGCCAGAACGCTCGGTCGCTGGAGGATTCGACGATCGGCGTAGGAGCCGTCGCAGCGGCGGGTTTCGTTTGGCGGGAGCACGGTATGGGGATCATGCGGGTTTGCGTACCGGGATGCAGGGCTCGCCACCGACCACGCGAGGTATGCGATGTACGAGGCGGGCGGCACGGTTGGGCGGGTGCCGACACAGTCCGGCGTCCTTCGGCGGGAAGTGGGATTGTGGGGCCTGACCTTCGTCTCGCTGGGCTCGATCATCGGCTCGGGCTGGCTGCTCGGTGCGCTGTCCGCAGCCCAGGCCGCCGGACCCGCCTCGTTGCTGTCCTGGCTGCTCGCCGGCGCGATGCTCGTGCTGCTCGCCCTGGTCCACGCCGAGCTCGGCGCCACCTATCCGGTCGCCGGCGGTACCGCACGATTTCCCGGGTTCGCGTTCGGCGCCCTCGCCGGTCTCATCGCGGGCTGGACCGCCTGGCTGCAGGCCGTGACGATCGCGCCGATCGAGGTCGAGGCCAGCCTGCAATATCTCGACAACGTCGGGTGGGTGCAGCGCCATCTCGGTCTCCTGCACGGCAACGGCACGCTGTCCTCGACCGGGCTGGCCGTCGCGACCCTGCTGATGCTGCTGTTCACCGTGATCAACCTGCTCGGGGTCAGGCGCCTTGCCAGGAGCAACGCCACGGTCGTGGTGTGGAAGATCGCGATCCCGGTGCTCACCGTCGTCGTCGTGTTTTCGCTGACCTTCCACGGGTCGAACTTCACCGCTGGCGGCGGATTCAGCCCCTACGGCGCCCACGGCGTCTTCGCCGCCCTGCCCGCCGGTGTGGTGTTCTCCCTGCAGGGCTTTGAACAGGCGATCCAGCTGGGCGGAGAAGCCAGGAACCCGCAACGCGACCTGTCCCGCGCCGTGATCCTCGCCATGTTCATCGGCACCGTCCTGTACGTCCTGCTGCAGATCGTCTTCATCGGCGGCCTGGACCCACGCAACCTCGCCGGCGGCTGGGCACACCCGGTACCCGCCGGGGACTTCGGCCCGTACGCGACGATCGCCGCCGCGGCGGGCGCCGGCTGGCTGGCCTTCCTGCTGTACGCCGACGCGTTCGTCTCACCCGCCGGCACCGGGCTGGTCTACCTCGGGACCTCGGCCCGGCTCTCCTACGCGCTGGCCCGGCAGCGCACCCTGCCACCGGCCCTGCGTGACGTCAGCCGGCGCGGTGTGCCGCTGTACTCCATCATGCTCGCGTTCATCGTGGGAGAGCTGGCCTTCCTGCCCTACCCCAGTTGGCAGTCCCTCGTCGGCCTCGTCACCTCGGCGACCGCGATCATGTACGCGTTCGCGCCGGTCTCGCTGACCGCGCTGCGCCGACGCGATCCCCAGCGTCTGCGACCCTATCGGCTACCCGCGTCCGGGATCGCCGCGCCGGCGGCCTTTGTCGCGGCGAACCTGCTGATCTACTGGGGTGGGTTCGAAGCGTCCTGGAAGCTGCTCCTGGCCATCGCCTCGGGGCTTGCACTGTCCGCGATCACCCGGGCGTTCACACCTGAACGAGAACGACCCCGCATCGACTGGCACGCGTCGTCGTGGATCTGGCCCTGGCTCATTGGACTCACCGCCATCGGGTACCTCGGCCGTTATGGGCGAGGCGCACGCTCGTGGCTGCCCGGCTGGATCGACGTACTTGTCGTGACCGCCTTCGCCCTCATCGTATTCGCCTACGCCGTCAGCGTCGCCATACACGCTGGACGGGTCAGGACAGCGGTGGACCAGGAACAGCACGAACTCACAGCTTCGGTCCTTACAGCCCAGGCCCGGCGCGGCGCCGGGTGACAACAGTCCACGCAGATACAACTCGCCCTTGGCCCGCTGGTCCGACCGCAGTACAACCCGCCAGCATCCCCGCCGCGAACGCCACCAACCGCGGCTGCACCAACTCGATCTGCTCCGGAGTCACCCGGAGGACAGGTGGCCGCAGTCCGGTACCAGGGCCAGGTCCGCGCCAGGGACGGCCTCGGCGATCTCCGTGGCGTGCTCCGGGGTCGTTTGGCCGTCGTCGACACCGGTCACCACGAGCGTCGGGCAGGCGATCACTGGGAGCTCTGGGCGAGAGTCGGGGCGGCTCATGATGGCCTGCTGCTGCCGTACGAAGCCGGCCGGCCGACGTCGGCGGCCATCTCTGCGACCGCCCGGCGCAGCTGCGGGTCGCCGTGGCGTGCGGGGGGGAGTCCACAGGCGGACCAGGACGTCGATCAGATCATTGAACCGGCCGGCCTCGGCGAGGGCAATGTGCCCGTGCCGGCGGCGGGTCTGCTGCTCGGTGTCGGGGCGAGGCGTGGTGCTGAGCAGCACCAGCCGTACTACCCGATCTGACGCCTGCCGGAGTAGCTCGAAGGCGACGTAGCCGCCCATGGAATGGCCGACGAGCGCGAAGCGCAGCGGCGCGGCGGTCAGCAGGGCCGAGGCGATCCCGGATATCGTGTTGTGGCTGCGGTGCTCGGCGATCGTGACCGGGCCGAGGCGTCACAACGCCGGGATCTGGTGTGCATACAGCCGCGGCGAGCCCAGCAGGCACGGCACCAGCACGATCGCGAGGTGGCACACGGGTCGGCTCCCGTCTTCAGGCATCGACCGGGTCGGATCAACGACAGGCGTCCCCGCCGCGCCCGGACGTCCGCTGGGATCGATCATGGCAGCCGATGTCACAGTGGCCCTGATCACCGGCGGCGTTGCCATCGCCGTGTCGCTGGCGAGCTTCCCCCTCAGCTATATGCTTGGCAAGCGGGCCCGGCTGGCGCAGACGCAGGACCTCGTGGCGCGCTACCGCGACCCGCTGCTGTGGGCGGTGCACGACCTGCGCAGCCGGATCCGGACGATCCTCGACGAGGAGTTCCTGCAGCGGTACCTAATCGACGGCGACGACTTTATGCGGCCGTACGCTCGTCGACACACGGCGTTCGTGCTCGCCCAGTATCTCGGCTGGGTGGAGATCCTCCGGAGCAACATTGGCTTCCTCGACCTCGGCGATCGGCGCAGCAACCGCAAGGTCGTCGAGCTGCTGTCCATCATCCGGCGGTGCTGTTCGCTGCCGACCTCGACCCGGTCTACTCCGTACCGACCGGTCAGCAGCGCGCTGTCGGCGAGCTGTTGATGAGGGGAGAGAATGTGACGCCGGGCCGGGCCAGCTGCATCGGGTTCGCGGAGTTCTGTCGGCGCCTCGACGACGAGCCTGCATTCGCCGCGTGGTTCGCGACGATCGAGCTAGGGCCTATCTGACGGATCTTGAGGTGGCATGGCGCCGTGAAGGCCGGCGGCCCGCGGCGGTTGCGCACCGGACGGGTCGATGCGATCAACAATATAGCCAGCATCGACTACCGGACGCTGCTGGCCCGGCGGCTGGTGCGCCACTACGGCCGGGCCGTGCTGTTCATCCCCCGAGGGGACACGCCGCGGGTACGCAGCGCGACGCTCGCGCCGTGGCTAGAGATCGTCCCGGTGCGGAGGTCGTCTCCGCACCAGGGACACACTTCAATGTCGTCCGTGGTGACGAGGGTGCGCAGGTCGCCGGCCGGTGGCTGAGCACCGAACTCGCCGCCCGGCGCCGGATCTGACGAACCCTGGGTTGACCGCCGACCGGCAATGGCCGCTCGGCGGTGCCTCAATGGTTCGCCGGCTTCGTCGGCCCGGAACCCTTGACCTTGATGCCGCCGGTAGGCTCGGACGACGTGCAGGCCGCCATCGCCTGGGACACCACGGTGTTGGAATCGAGGGGCTGCAGGCTATCCGGCGCCTCGAAGTAGCCCTCGCTGTCGGGGTCCGGCCAGGTCGGCACGTTGTGTGCCCGGATGCACTCCGCCCATCTGCGTGCCTTGGCCAGCTCCTCGGCGCTCAGCGGTGGCCGCGACGGCCGCTGTCCGCCCCCCTTGCCGGCGCGGAACAGGTCTGCGCAAGCGGCCGGCTTCTCCACGTCGGGCGCGGAGTCCGGGATCACCCAGTCCCCACTGTCGTTCGTGACGGGGTCGGGCCAGTCGGGATACCCGTTGGCACGCATGCACTTGGTCGCATCGATCAGCGCCTGATGCGCGTCCCTCGCGCTCGGTGTGGCGGCCGGCCGATTGGCGGAACTGTGCGTGCCACCGCTGCACCCGGCGAAGGCGAACATCGCGGCTCCTGCCACGGCGAGCGTACGTAGCTTCATGGCTTGACGTTGGCTGACGTCGCTGGCACTGGCTTCCCCCAAATGTTGCCGAAGGCATCCCCAATTTTGGGGTGGGCCGTGCCGCCGCGAGCTCGGCCGCTCCGGACATCGATCAGCGTCGGGTACGGTGTGGCGTGGCCGGTGATCTGTCCGATGTGGAATGGCAACGGCTGGAGCCGCTACTGCCGAGCATGGTTCCGCGACGGGGTGGCCGGTGGCGGGATCACCGACAGGTGATCAACGGGATCTTGTGGCGGATCGAAAATGGCGCGAAGTGGCATCAGGTGCCGGACCGGTACGGTCCGTGGAAGACCTGCTATCACCGGTTTGTGCAGTGGGAGGGCTCCGTTGCGTTGAGCGTTGGCATGATCGAGGCACGCTTGATCGGTGAAGCTGTCGACCCTTCGTCGCCCGTGGCTGCCTCCGAAGTCGGCGTTCGCTGGGTTCCGGTTCCCACCGGAGGTGATCGTGGTGGCCGTGCGCTGGTACCTGCGCTATGGCTTGTCGTACCGCGACGTGGAGGAGTTGCTGGTCGAGCGTGGTGTGGAGGTAGATCACGTCACGGTCTTCCGGTGGGTGCAGCGGTTCGCTCCGTTGCTGGGCGGCGCCGCCCGGTTCTGCCGCCATGCACCCGGTGACAGGTGGCATGTCGATGAGACGTACGTCAGGGTCACCGGGGTGTGGCGGTACGTGTACCGGGCGGTCGACCAGTACGGGCAGGTCATCGACGTGCTCGTCTCGGCGCGCCGTGATGCCGCCGCGGCCCGGCGGTTCTTCCGACGGGCGCTGTCGACGTTGAAGGTGACACCCAGCGAGGTGGTCACCGATGCTGCCGCGGTCTACCTTGGCGTCCTGGATGAGCTGATCCCGCAGGCGTGGCACCATGTCGAGCGGTATGCCAACAATCCGATCGAGGCTGATCACAGCCGGCTCAAGCAGCGGCTGAGACCGATGCGCGGACTACGAACCGACACACAGCACAAGTGATCATCGCCGGACACGCGTTCATGCAGAACCTCCGCCGCGGACACTACGAACTCGCCGTCGACGCCCCGCCCGCTCTGCGCGTCGCCGTTGCGTTCACCGAACTCGCCCAAGCGATCTGACCCGCAGACCCGACACGGGTCAACCGCGTCCGCCCATCCCACAACGCAACGGCGCCCGTCCAGGTCGCACTCACCCTGGCCGATGCCTCGTGATCCGCATCCTGATCGCCGACGACCAGGCTTTGATGCGCCAGGGCTTTCGCATGATCTTGTCCGCCGAGCCCGATATCGACGTGGTGGGTGAGGCCGACACGGGCAGCACGGCGATCCGTCAGGTGACTGCATCGCAACCAGACGTCGTACTGATGGACATCCAGATGCCGGTGCTCGATGGCATCAGCGCCACGCGGGAACTGCCCGGAGCGAAGGTACTGATCCTGACCACCTTCGGCAGCGACGAGCACGTCGCGGCCGCGCTGGCTGCGGGCGCCAGCGGCTTCCTGCTCAAGGACGCCACGCCGGAACAGCTCGTCAACGCCGTCCGAGTGGTCGCCAGCGGCGCCGCCCTCCTCGACCCTGCCGTCACCCGCAGCCTCATCCAGCGGGCCTTGCCCAGCCTCACCCGCCCGATCGCGGACCTGACAGCGTTCGATGCCCTCAGCGCCCGAGAACTGGAGGTCCTGCGACTCCTCGCACAGGGCATGTCCAACGCAGAGATCGCCGCCGCGCTCGTCCTCAGCGAGGCGACCGTGAAAACCCACGTCAGCCGCCTACTCGCCATGCTAACCTGCGCGACCGAGTGCGGGCCGTCGTCCTCGCTCACCAGCACCACCTCGTCTGACAGGCAGGCCGCCGCCCCTTCCTGTGCCCGTCAACGGAACCGTCGCGGTCGCCACCCTTCCGCTGATGCCGAGCCACGGTGATGGACAGCCGGATGGCCGTCCCCGCGGACACGACTCACCTCGGCGGCCCGATTTGGCTCGGCGCGGAACATCGGGCACCGGTCCGCGGCCGCGGCGAAGTCGTCGGGCGCGGGGGAGGCGACGAGGCCGTTACGGACGAACGCGCCGACCCCGCGCGGGTTCTGGGCCGGGAAGTGCCGCAGGAGCGCGCCGCGCTGCTCCGGCGGCACCTCGGTCAGGTGCACCGCTTCGGTGTGCCGGCCTCGGCGCAGCAGGCCGCGCCCGGCCGCCCGGGCGTTCTTGACCCAGTCCGCGCCGGGGTAGGCCTGCACGAGGTACCGAATGCCGTCGACGACGATCGGGGCGACCGGCGTGGTCCGCGCCACGCCGGTGCGCCGCCCCGCGACCGTCAGCAGGTATATCGGCCCGGTCGGCAGGCCGGCCCGGTTGAGCACGACGATGACGCGGTTGCGGATCCGATGCATGGTTTTCGTGCCCTCTCGTTACGTGAACTACGATGTTCGGGTTCGCTGTCGGTGGGGGTGGGGCATGGTTAGGGCCGATGCGCGGCGCAACATCGCCGCGATCCTCGACGCCGCGGTGGTGTGCCTGACCGGGAACCCCGACGCCAGCCTCGGCGACATCGCCCAGGCCGCCGGCGTCGGGCGGGTCACGCTGTACGGGCACTTCAAGAGCCGCGCGGAGCTGCTCGACGCCGTCCTCACCCGCACCATGGCCGAGGCCGACGCGGTGCTGGACGCGGTCGACACCGCCGGCGAGCCCGCCGTCGCACTGACCCGGCTGGTCGAGGCGTCGTGGCAGATCGTGCACCGGTTCCGGTCCGTGTACCAGGCGGCCGGGCGCGAGCTGCCGCCGGAGCGGTTCCACGGCAGTCACGACCGGGTGCGGCGGCGGATCCAGACGATCATCGAGCGGGGCCGGCGGGCGGGCGTGTTCCGCACCGACGTGCCCGCGAAGTGGCTCACCGCGGCCGCCGTCGGGCTCATGCACGCCGCCGCCGAGGAGAGCGCCGCGGGCCGGCTCACCGACCACGACGCCGCCGTATTCATCCCGGCGACCGTCCTGGCCGCGCTCACCGCCCCAGGCGCACCGGTGCCCGTGGTCCCACGCTGACCTCGGCGGTCCAGAAGCGTGTCATCATCACGAAGCCGATGGTGTACGGCACCGCGCCCACGATTTCCAGCACCTGGACGGCGGGCGAGGCCGGGCCGAGCCCGAAGATCGCCAACCCGCCGACGGTGTAGACGACCGCGCCCGCGCCGAGCAGCAGCCCGGTGAGCCGGGCGCCGTGGCGGGCCTGCAACAGGCCGAGCAGGACATAGCCGAGCGGGAACAGCAGCAAGGCCGGCAGGACGATGATGGCCGTGCCCGAGTCGAGGTCGGCCGAGGTGTGCACGAGCTGCGGCGCGTACTTCGCGGTGACCGGGTTGCGGGTGCCGTCCACGACGATCAGCCCGAAGTACCAGATGGTGCCCAGCAGGGCGGCGTAGATCGCGGTCAGGTCGCGGGGGCGCAGCCGGTCGGCGCCGAGCCAGGCGACGCCGACCAGGCCGAGCACCTGTAGCAGCAGGCCGACCGCCTCCAGGCCGTGGGTCACGCCGTACAGCTGGCCGACCTCGTGGATGTGCACGCCGTCGCGCTTGGGGTGGGCCAGGACGGCGAGCAGGAAGAGCAGCGCACCGGGGATCGCGGTCGCCCGGGCGATGGACCGAAGTTGTGGGCCGTGCATCGACGCCTCCGTTAACTCGTACAGCCGCGTTCGGCTTAGTGTAGCCTCGCTACTCGTACACGAGAATTCGAGTTACGGCGACGGAGGTCCGATGGGGCGTTTCTCACGGTTCGTGCTGCGGCACCGCACCGCGGTCGTGCTGGCGTGGCTGGTGCTGCTGATCGCGGGCGGCGCCGCGGCCGGGCGGCTGTCGGACCGTCTCTCGCACGACTTCGCGTTCCCGGACACCGCGGCCGACCAGGCGAACCACGCGATCCTGGCCGGCTACGGCAACGGCGCCGGCACCTACCCGCTCGTGCCGGTGGTGGTGCTGCCCGCCGGGACCGCCCCCGACGACCCGGCGGTCGCCCGCGCCTTCGCCGCCGCGGCACTGGACTCATCGCTGCGCGTTGTGTCGTATGCGAACACCGGCGACCGCCGGTTCGCAGGACAGGACGGCCGCACTGTATTCGGCCTCGTGTTCACCCCGCCGACCAGAGGCAAGGCTGCGCCCGACTACGGCCCCCGGATCACCGCCGCGATGACGCCGGTGTTGCCGGCCGGTGCGACAGTCCATGTCACTGGGCTCGACGAACTGTCCACGATGGACGAGACCGGATCGGGCACCAGTGTCCTCACCGAGACGCTGATCGGCGCCCTCGGCGCGCTGCTGGTGCTGGCGTTCGTCTTCGGGTCGTTGCTGGCCCTGGTACCGCTGCTGGTGGCCGCCGTGTCGATCCTCACCACGTTCGCAATCGTGCTCGCGCTCACCACGGTCGCCGACGTGAGCTTCATCGTGCAGTTCCTCGTCGCGCTGATCGGGCTCGGCGTGGCCATCGACTACTCGCTGCTGCTCGTCACCCGGTGGCGGGAGGAGCGGGCGCAGGGCCATCCGAACGACGAGGCGGTGCACCGGGCGATGGCCAGCGCCGGCCGGGCGGTGCTGCTCAGCGGCGTCACCGTGGCCGTCGGGCTCATCGCCCTGGTGGTGCTGCCCGTGCCGTTCCTGCGCAGCGTCGGCTACGGCGGCATGCTCGTCCCCCTCGTCAGCGTCCTGGTCACGCTCACCCTGCTGCCGGTCCTGCTCGCCACGGTGGGCCCGCGCATGGAGTGGCCCCGGGCTCGCCGGCGGCCGGCGACCGGCCGCGCCTGGCGGGCCTGGGCCGGCGGCGTCGTGCGCGTCCGCTGGCTCGCCGCGGCGGCCGCCCTGGTCGTCCTCGGCCTGCTCGCCGCCGCGGCGACCGGCATCCGGCTCGGCGACGCCGACAGCTCGGCCCTGGCCGGGTCCGCGCGCCCGGCCCCCGCGGCCGGCCTGCGGGACCTCACCGGCGCCGGCATCCCCAGCGGCGTGCTGACCCCGATCGAGGCCCTCCTGCCCGCCGATGCGGCACCACCGTCCACGGTGGACAACATCCCGGGCGTCTACGCCACGCTCACCCCGGAGGGCCCGGCGTGGCACCGCGGCGCGACCCGGCTGGTGCTGGTGCTGCCGCGCCAGGAGGCGAGTAGCAGTCAGGGCAAGGACACCATCGCCGCCACCCGCAACGCGTTCCGGGTGGTCGCAAATACACAGGTAGGCGGCCTGGGCGTGCTGCTCTACGACGCCGAGGACGCCCTCTACGGCCCGTTCCCGTGGCTGCTCGCGCTGATCGGCCTGGTCACATTCGTGCTGCTGACCAGGGCGTTCCGCTCGGTGTTGCTGGCGGTCAAGGCCGTGCTGCTCAACCTGCTGTCCCTGGCCGCCACCTACGGCGTGCTGGTGCTCGTCTGGCAGCAGGGCCACGGCTCCGACGCGATCTGGCACGTGCCCGCGACCGGCGCCATCACGTTCTGGGTCCCGCTGATGGGCTTCGCGTTCCTCTACGGCCTGTCCATGGACTACGAGGTGTTCATCCTGGCCCGGATGCGCGAGGAGTACGACGCCACGGCCGACACCCGCACCGCGATCGTCGAGGGCCTGGCTCGGACCGGCCGCCTGGTCACCAGCGCCGCGCTGATCCTGTTCCTCGCGTTCGTGTCCCTCGCCACCGCGCCGAGCACCGACATCAAGATCCTGGCGACCGGCCTCGGCGCCGGCATCCTGCTCGACGCCACCGTGGTGCGCAGCCTGCTGGTGCCCGCCACCGTGTCACTGCTCGGCCGCTGGAACTGGTGGCTGCCGGCCTGGGCGGCCCGGGTCCTGCGCGTGCCCGCCCCGGCGGCGGCCGTGCCTTCCGAGCGCCGCGTCCCGGCCCGCCAGGTCGGCGTCACCGGCGCCGGGTCGTTCGACTACGACGTCTGACCCGGATCCGCGGATAGGAATACGACACCGCGTGGCATAGACGAACGGATGCCTTACCAGCAGGGACAATTGGGGTTGTCTAGACATCAATCCGTCGGTGCGGGAAGGACACCCGTTCGGTGAAGAAGGTACCTGGTTTGGCTGAGTGACTACGCCACCTGGCTGTGCCGCTACGAATCCGACGGCACGGCCAGCGTCGTATCGACCAGCATCGCCGAGCTGACCGCGGGCCAGATCCGCTGGCCGATCGAGGGCGACAACGTCCTGGCCAAGGTCCGCGATACCGGTCGCATCGCCAGAATGGACAGTTTCGAACATGCGGCCGGGCCCGTTGCCGCGTACGCCCGCGAGTTGGGCGTCCGGTCCGCGGTCGGGGCGCCGATCGTGGTCGAGGGCGGCTGTGGGGTGTTGGGTCTGTTCGTGGGCCCGGCCAGAGCCGCTGCCGCCCGACACGGAGGCCCGCGTCTCGGCCTTTATGAGCCTTGCCGCGACCGCCATTGCCAACGCCGACAGCCGAGCCGAACTCGCCGCGTCCCGGGCCCGACTCGTCGCCGCCGCGGACCAGGCCCGCGAGCGCATCGAGCGCAACCTGCACGACGGCGCAATGCAGCATTTCCTCGCCGTCGCTATGCAGTTCAGTGCCGTGCAGGACAGTCTGCCGCCGGAACTGGGGCAGGCCAAGGCGAAACTGTCGCAGGGCCCTGTGCGGTCTGAGCAGTGCCGTGGACGACCTGCGGGAGATCTCCCGGGGCATCTATCCGACGATGCTTGCTGCCGGCGGGCTGACAGCCGCTTTGAGGGCGCTTGCCCGCAGCTACTCGTCCTGCAGCGCCGGGTCGACAAGCCCATGTTCACGAACGCCGACCGCGCTGTCCTCGCCGGCCTGCTCCACCGCCTGCCGGTGAAGCAGCTGCAGCAACTCCTGCTGCTGGTCCGGCCGGACACGATCCTGCGCTGGCACCGCGACCTGCTCAAGCGGCGCCACGCTGCGACCTGTGCGCCGAGGCGACGCGGGCGCCCACCCACCGTCCGCTCGATCCGCACCCTGGTCCTGCGTCTGGCCAGCTTCTGGTGACGACGTCGGCCGACATCGAGGCCGTTTCCGACCGGCCGGTGGGCATCCGCCGGTGGCGGGTTCGCCCGCGGTGGCATTGCCATCGGCTCCACCGCCCGAGCCGCCTGCCGGGTGTCCCGTGTCCGTGGCGCGGACCGCGTCGTTCTGGCCGTCCCGGTGGCGCCGGCCGACCTGATCGAGCCGCTGCGCCGGGGTGGCCGATGAGGTGATCTGTGCGCGAAACCCGCGTTGGTTGCTGTCGATCGGCCACGGCCGACCACCTGCCGGCGGCTGAGCAAGGGGAACGAGCCGGGCGTTCGCGCCGCTGCCGTTCACGGTGGACGCGAGGGATATTTCGTGGTGACGTCGAAGTTACAGAGTTGTGGGCGGAGCCTGGTATCTGGGAGCGGCCATGAAACGGCGCAAGGTTGATGTCCGGGCCCTGCCGGCCAAGTCCGCGGGGGCGCTCGACGAGCGGTTCCAGGCGGCGACGCCGCTACGGCGGCTGCTGAACAAGGTCTTCCCCGACCACTGGTCGTTCCTGCTGGGCGAGATTGCGCTCTACTCGTTCATCGTGCTGCTGCTCAGCGGTACCTTCCTCGCGCTGTTCTTCGATCCGTCGATGCGCGAGACGGTGTACGACGGCAGCTACACGCCGCTGCGCGGGGTGGAGATGTCGCAGGCGTTCAACAGCACGCTGCAGATCTCGTTCGACGTGCGCGGCGGCCTGTTCATGCGGCAGATGCACCACTGGGCCGCGCTGCTGTTCGTGGCCGCGATCGTGGTGCACATGTTCCGGGTGTTCTTCACCGGCGCGTTCCGCAAGCCGCGCGAGGCCAACTGGATCGTCGGCATGTTGCTGTTCTGGATGGCCTTCCTGGAGGGCTTCGCCGGCTACTCGCTGCCGGACGACGCGCTGTCCGGCACCGGCCTGCGCATCGCCTCGGCGATCATGCTGTCCATCCCGATCGTCGGCACCTGGGTGACCAACTCGCTCTTCGGCGGGGAGTTCCCCGGCATGGTCATCCTCGACCGGCTGTACATCGTGCACGTGCTGCTCGTCCCGGGTGCGCTGCTCGCGCTCATCAGCGTGCACATGGGGCTGCTGGTGAAGCAGAAGCACACGCAGTGGCCCGGGCCCGGCCGGACCAACGAGAACGTGGTCGGCGTGCGGATGTTCCCGGGTTTCGCGGCCAAGTCCGGCGGCTTCTTCGTGATCGTGTTCGCCGTGATGGCCGCGCTGGCCGGCCTCGTCCAGATCAACCCGATCTGGTTGTACGGGCCCTACAGGGCCGCGGTGGTCTCGGCGGCGAGCCAGCCCGACTGGTACGTCATGTTCCTCGACGGTGCCGCCCGTCTCTTCCCGGCGTGGGAGATCAGGTTTCACGTGTTCGGCAACGGCTACACTCTCCCGCCGATCTTCTGGCCCACGGTTGTGCTGCCCGGCCTCATGGCGATGTTGGCGATGCTCTATCCGGTCATCGAGCAGCGGTTCTCGAACGACAAGACCGTCCACAACCTGCTGCAGCGCCCGCGGGACAACCCGTTCCGCACCGCGCTCGGCGCGATGGCGATCTCGTTCTACGCGGTGCTGCTGATCTCCGGCGGCAACGACGTGCTGGCCGACAAGTTCCATATCAGCCTCAACGCGATGACATGGGCGGGGCGTATCGGCATCCTGATCCTGCCGCCGCTGGCCTACTACGTGACGTACCGCATCGCGCTGGGCCTGCAGCAATCCGACCGCGAGGTCCTGGCGCACGGCGTCGAGACCGGCATCATCCGCCGCCTGCCGGATGGCCGATTCATCGAGGTCCACCAGCCGGTCCCGCTGGCCGGCGCCGGTCGGGCCGCCGAGGAGAGGCGCGGCCCCGAGTACGTGGACTGGGTTGTAGCGAAGAAGCTGAACCGCATCGACGCGTTCGCCCCGGCAGCGAGGGGCTTCTTCGTCCCGATTGAGAAGGCCGCCCCGCCGAAGCCGGCCCGGCCCGAGCTCGAAGAGCGCAGCGAGATCACCACAGGCCACGGGGCCGCGTAGCGGGGAGGAGCCTGCGCCGGTATCTCCAGGATCTCGCCGACGGCGTGCCGACATCCGTTGCGTTGAGCGTTGGCAGGATCGAGGCAGTCTTGAGCAGTGAAGTCATCGATCCGCCCGTGCCTGTGGCTGCCGCAGCGGTCGGCGTTCG
>NZ_JBEZDS010000084.1:0-26055 GCF_040648435.1 Dactylosporangium sp. NPDC049140
GGTCATCGCGACGAGCTTGCCGCCCTGCTGCTCCTTTTTGATGAGGGCCATCTTGTCCTCGGGGGTGGCCTCGGCGAGGAAGTCGTCGACGCCGGACTCCTCCGCGATCGCCTTGGCCGTCAGCGGGTTGTCCCCGGTGATCATCACGGTGCGGATGCCCATCCGGCGCATCTCCTCGAACCGCTCCCGCATGCCCTGCTTGACGACGTCCTTGAGGTGGATGACGCCGAGGGTGCGGGCCGGCTCGCCGCCGCGGCGGACGGCGACCACGAGCGGGGTGCCGCCGGAGGAGGAGACGGCGTCCACGATGGACCCGACCTCGCTGGTGGGGTGCCCGCTGTGCGTGCGGACCCACTGCATCACCGCGGTCGCGGCGCCCTTGCGCACCTGCCGCCCGTCGACGTCGACGCCGGACATCCGCGTCTGCGCGGTGAACGGCACCCACACGGCGCCGGCGACGTCGCGCTCGCGCAGTCCGTGGTGCTCCTTGGCGTACACGACGATCGAACGGCCCTCGGGCGTCTCGTCGGCGAGCGATGACAGCTGCGCGGCCTCGGCCAGTTCCTGCGCGGTCACGCCGTCGACCGGCAGCAGGTTGCCCGCCTGGCGGTTGCCGAGCGTGATCGTGCCCGTCTTGTCCAGCAGCAGCGTGTTCACGTCGCCGGCCGCCTCGACGGCCCGGCCGGACATGGCCAGGACGTTGCGCTGCACCAGCCGGTCCATGCCCGCGATGCCGATCGCCGACAGCAGCGCCCCGATCGTGGTCGGGATCAGGCAGACCAGCAGGGCGACCAGGACGACGCCGGAGACCGGGCCGCCCGAGTAGACGGCGAGGGGCTGCAGGGTGACGACCGCGAGCAGGAAGATGATGGTGAGCGAGGCGAGCAGGATGTTCAGCGCGATCTCGTTCGGCGTCTTCTGCCGGTTCGCCCCCTCGACCAGGCCGATCATCCGGTCGATGAACGACTCGCCCGGTCGCTGCGTGATCTTCACGACGATCCGGTCGGAGAGCACCTTCGTGCCGCCCGTGACCGCCGACCGGTCGCCGCCCGACTCGCGGATGACCGGAGCCGACTCGCCGGTGATCGCCGACTCGTCGACCGAGGCGATGCCCTCGATCACGTCGCCGTCGCCGGGGATGATCTGCCCCGCCTCGACCACGACGACGTCGCCCTGCTGGAGCTCGCCCGCCGGGACCGTGCGGCCGTCGCGCAGTTGCGCGACGGTGTCCCGCTTCGCGCGCCGCAACGTGTCGGCCTGCGCCTTCCCGCGGCCCTCGGCGACCGCCTCGGCGACGTTGGCGAACAGCACGGTCAGCCACAGCCAGGCCGCGATCGCCCACGCGAACACGCCGGGATCCACGATCGCGAGCACGGTGCAGTAGATGGAGCCGATCTCGACGATGAACATGACGGGGTTGCGCCACAGCGTCGCCGGGTTGAGCTTTCGCAGCGCGTCGGGGGTGGACCGCAGGGTTGCGGCGACGTTCATCGGATGCCTTCCGCGAGGGGGCCGAGTGCGACGGCTGGGAGGTAGGTGAGCAGCACGACGACGACGGTGACGGCGACGACCATGCCGATGAAGAGGGGTTGGTACGTTTTGAGCGTTCCCGCGGACGCGGGGACCGGCTGCTGCCGGGCGAGGGAGCCGGCCAGGCCGAGGACGAAGATGATGGGCAGGAACCGGCCCAGCAGCATGCACAGGCCGAGCGCTGTGTTGTAGAAGGTTGTGTTGGCGCTGATGCCGGCGAACGCGGAGCCGTTGTTGTTCGACGCCGACGTGAACGCGTACAGGACCTCGGACAGGCCGTGCGGGCCGGGGTTGGCCATCGAGGAGCGCGCCGACGCCGAGCCCATCGCGGTCGCGGTGCCGACGAGGACCAGGGCCGGGGTCGTCAGCAGGTACAGCGACGCGAACTTGATCTCCCGTGCCCCGATCTTCTTGCCCAGGTACTCCGGCGTACGCCCGACCATGAGCCCCGCCACGAACACCGTGATGACGGCGAGGATGAGCATCCCGTACAGGCCGGAGCCGACCCCGCCGGGCGCGACCTCGCCGAGCATCATGTTCAGCATCGTCACCAGGCCGCCCAGCGCCGTGTACGAGTCGTGGAACGAGTTCACGGCGCCGGTCGAGGTCAGCGTGGTGGCCGCGGCGAACGTCGCCGACTGCGCCACCCCGAACCGGGTCTCCACCCCCTCCGTCGCCGCCCCGGCCGCGGCCGGCACGGTGCCGGCGTGGTGCAGCTGCAGGGCGCTGAGCGCGATGGTGCTGCCGATCGCCAGGATCGCCATGATGCCCGCGATCGCCAGGCCCTGGCGCCGGTCGCCGACCATCCGGCCGAACACCCGCGGCAGGCCGAACGGAATCAGCAGGATCAGGAAAATCTCGACCCAGTTCGTCCAGCCGGTCGGGTTCTCGAACGGGTGCGCGCTGTTGGCGTTGTAGAAACCACCGCCGTTGGTGCCGAGCTCCTTGATCGCCTCCTGCGACGCCACCGGACCGCCGGTGACGTGCTGCGCCGCGCCGGCCAGGGTCGTCACGTCGGTGCCGGCGGACAGGTTCTGCACCACACCGCCGGCGATGAGCACGAACGCGCCGAGGACCGCGACGGGCAGCAGGACACGCAGGCTGACCCGGACCAGATCGACCCAGAAGTTGCCGAGCTGGTCGGTCTTCGACCGGGTGAACCCGCGCACCAGTGCCACGGCAACCGACACACCGACCGCGGCGGAGACGAAGTTCTGCACCGCCAGCCCGGACATCTGCACCAGATGGCCCATCGTCGACTCACCCGAGTACGACTGCCAGTTCGTGTTCGTCACGAAGCTCACCGCAGTGTTCCAGGCCTGGTCCGGCTTGACCGGGTCGAACCCGAGACTGAGCCACAGCCGGTTCTGGAACCGCTGGAACAGGTACAGGAACAGAATCGACACCGCCGAGAACGCCAGCACACTGCGCGCGTAGACACCCCACGACTGCTCACCCGCAGGGTTGACGCCGACCACGCGGTACACGATCCGCTCGGCACGCAGATGACGCGGGGCGGTGATCGCCCGGTACGTGTAGTCGCCGAACGGCCGGTACACCAGTACCAGGGCTGCGACCAGCGAAACGATGAACAGCACGCCCGCCATCGTTGGGCTCATCAGAACCGCTCCGGAAACAGTAGGGCCGCAATCAGAAACGCGGTCAGGACGACCGCGAGGACGAGACCGACAAGGTTCTCGGCACTCACAGCCGCTCCACCGCCCGCACCGCCAGGCCGAGAACCACGAACGCCGCGATCGTCAGCAACAGAAACCACACATCAGCCACTGGGACTTGCCTCCTTTCGCCGTAGAGCCAGGTGCGCACACGCCGCACGGCGAGGCGGAGCGCGTCCGCCGGGCCGTCCCGGGCCGGCGTGCCGAGCCGGTGCACCAGGAACCCGTCGAGCACGGTCCAGGCGATCGCCGCTGTCGGCGGCGAGGGTGAGGCCGGCCGGTGCGGCGTTGCGCCGCACCGGCCACCATGTCCCGTTCATCTCGCACCCGTTTCGACACCCGCTGCGCTTCCGCCGCAAGTGAAGACCGGGCGTCCTACCCGGCCCGGGGCTCTTGATGCTTTCCCTATGCCGGACCCGCGATTTCTTGGACGCGCTCTCAACGCGTGCATGTTTCATCGCCGCCACGCGGTCGGCGGCGGGTCGGGTCCCGGCCGGTTGCCCCGGTTTCGAAAATTCCTGTAAGTCGATGTCTGACACCAGGAGGTGGATCAATGGGAAATCGGCATTGGGTGGCGGCGCTCGCCACGGGCGCCGTCGCCGCCGGGGCCGCGCTCAGCGCGATCGGGCCGGCCGCGGCCGCCGCCGGCTGCCGCGTGACCTACACCGTGACCAGCCAGTGGACGGGCGGCTTCGGGGCCAGCGTGAGCCTGACGAACCTGGGCGACGCCGTGTCGACCTGGCGGCTCGGGTGGGCCTTCGCCGCGGGGCAGACCGTCCAGCAGCTGTGGAATGGCACCGTGACCCAGACCGGGGCCCAGGTCAGCGTGGCCAACGCGGCCTGGAACGGCAGCCTGGCCAGCGGCGCGACCGTCTCGTTCGGCTTCAACGGGTCGTGGACCGGATCGAACCCGGTGCCGACCGCCTACACCCTGAACGGCACGGCCTGCAACGGCCCCGTCCCGCCGGGGTCGCCCTCGCCCTCGGCGTCGGCGTCGTCGTCGAAGCCGGCGTCCCCCTCGGCATCGGCGTCGTCGTCGAAGCCGGCGTCCCCGTCGGCGTCGGTGTCCACGCCGCCGGCCGGCCTGGCCCAGGTGTACACCCCCGGCCGGGTCCGGACCGTTGACGGCGTCATGCAGTACACCTGGCCGGGCGTCTACTTCGAGGGCCGGTTCCGCGGCACCGGCGTCGGCGTCGCCCTCAACGACTCCAACAACGACTACGTGGTGCAGGTCGACGGCGCGACCGTCGCGACGCTTGTCACCCCCGGCCGGACCACCTACTGGGTGAACAACCTCAGCAACGCCGAGCACACCGTCCGGCTGGCGAAGCGTACCGAGAGCCCGTGGGCGGCGGGCGAGTTCTCCGGCTTCGTCGCCGCGCCCGGTGGGGCGATCCTGAGCCGGCCCGCGGCACGCCCCCGGCAGGTCGAGCTCATCGGCGACTCGTGGACCGCCGGCTACGGCAACATGTCCACCACCCGCGACTGCAGCAGCAACGGCGGCGTCACCCGCAACTCCAACGCCGACTCCGCCTTCGGCGCCCTCGCGGCCAAGGGCCTGGGCGCCGACTACCAGACCATCGCCTGGTCGGGGCTGGGCATGGTGCGCAACTACGGCGGCCAGAACACCGCGACCAGCTTCCGCAGCTACTACGACACCGACCTCCAGGCGCTGTACAACAGCGCCGTCTGGCCGAACCCGGGCACCTGGAAGCCGCAGGTGGTCGTCGTCGGCCTCGGCATCAACGACTTCTCCACCGCGCTCACGGCGGGTGAGCCCTGGGCCACGGTCGACGCGCTCGCCGCCGACTACCGCACCGCCTACCTCGCGTTCATCGCCACGCTGCGGGACCGGTACGGGCCGGACACGTACATCGTGCTCACCTACCCCGACCTGTCCTACATCACCACCGCGTTCGCGAGCTCCGTGCAGCAGATCGTGCAGACCCGCGCCGGCCAGGGCGACGCCCGGGTCCGCAGCCTGTACTACGACGACAACGCGCTGGGCCTGGACCACCTCGGCTGCGACTGGCACCCGTCGCTGCACGACGACCGGATCATCGCCGGCGCGCTCACGACGTTCATCAACGGCCTGCCGCTGACCTGGTAGGTACCCGCCGGGGCGAGACGGCGCGAGGCCGACCCGCCCCGGCGACCGGGGCCGCCACCCGGCAGAATTCGGGGGTGCAGCAACTCAGCGCCACAGGCGTGGACCGGATCCTCGACGAGGCCCGCAACGGCATCCGGCGGTACACCCCGCACGAGACGGAGGCGGCGCGCCGGCGCGGCGCACTCGTCGTCGACACGCGAACCGAGACCCAGCGGGCCGAGACCGGCGAGCTGCCCGGGGCGATCGTCATCGACCGCACCGTGCTCGAGTGGCGCCTCGACCCCGCGAGCGACGCGCGCATCGAGGAGGCGGCCGGGTACGACGTCGAGGTCGTGGTCGTGTGCCGGCAGGGGTACAGCTCCAGCCTGGCGGCCGAGAGCCTGCGGCGGGTGGGGCTGCACCGGGCGACCGACCTGGCCGGCGGGGTGGAGGCGTGGCTGGCCGCGGGCCTGCCGCTGCACCGCGGCCCGGCCGACGTCCGCCGCTGACGAGCCCGGCCCGCGGAGGGTTACCGGGCCCCCGGCGGGGTAGCCGGGCCCCGGTGACGAACGCCTACTGGGACGACGACCCCGGCGCGGACAATCCGCTCGACGACCTGATCGCCCGGTTCTTCGCCGGTCCGGCCGACCGCTCGGGCCGCCGGATCGACCTCGGCCGGCTCATGAGCCAGGAGGCTCGCGACCTCATGCTGGACGCGGCCCGCTATGCGGCCGACTCCGGCGACGACGACCTGGACACCGTGCACCTGCTGTGGGCGATCCTGCAGCGCGAGCCGCTGCGCCAGGTGCTCGGCCGGGCCGGGGGCGACCCCGACCAGCTCGGGCAGGTGCTGGACGTGCACCGCCAGCACGGGCCCGCCCGGCCCATGGGCAGCACGTCGGCGCTGTCGCCGGCCACGAAGCGGGCCCTGTTGCAGGCGCACCAGCTGTCCCGGGCCGGCGGCGCGTCGTACATCGGGCCCGAGCACATCCTGCTCGCGCTGTCGCTCAACCCGCAGTCGACCGGCGGCGAGCCGCTCGCCGGGCAGCGGGTGACGCCGGAGTCGCTGCGCGACGCGATCAACCAGCCGGCGCCGGGCGCCCCGGCCGGTGCCCGCGCCGGCGGTCCGGCGCACGGCGACACCCCGACGCTGGACCGCTACGGCACCGACCTCACCGCGTCCGCCCGCGAAGGCCGGATCGACCCGGTCATCGGGCGGGCCGGCGAGATCGACCAGTGCGTCGAGGTGCTGGCCCGGCGCACCAAGAACAACCCGGTGCTCATCGGCGAGGCCGGCGTCGGCAAGACCGCGATCGCCGAGGGGCTGGCCCAGCGCATCGCCGACGGGGACGTGCCGCGCACGCTGACCGGCAAGCGCCTGGTCCAGCTCGACCTGACCGGGCTGGTCGCCGGCACCCGGTACCGCGGCGACTTCGAGGAGCGGCTCAAGACGCTCATCGAGGAGGTGCGCCGCCACAGCGACGAGCTGATCCTGTTCATCGACGAGGTCCACACCGTCGTGGGCACCGGGAGCAGCGGCGAGACCGGCGGGGCCGACGCCGCGAACATGCTCAAGCCGGCCCTGGCCCGCGGCGAGCTGCACGTCATGGGCGCGACCACCCTGGACGAGTACCGCCGCTACATCGAGAAGGACGCGGCGCTCGAGCGGCGCTTCCAGCCGGTCCTGGTCCCCGAGCCGTCGGTGCCGGACACCGTCGAGATCCTGCGCGGGCTGCGGGACCGCTACGAGGCCCACCACGGCGTGCGGTTCCGCGACGAGGCGCTCGTCGCCGCGGCCGACCTGTCCAGCCGGTACCTCACCGACCGGTTCCTGCCCGACAAGGCGATCGACCTCATCGACCAGGCCGGCGCCCGGGTGCAGCTGCGCGCGCTGGCCCCGGCCACCGACACGCGCGACCTCGAGGCCCGGCTGGAGCAGCTGGTGCGCGACAAGGACCAGGCGGTCGCCCAGGAGCAGTACGAGCACGCCAGCGCCCTGCGCGACCGGGTCCACGAGCTGCGGGCGCGCATCGAGCGGGCCGCCACCGGACCGGCCCGGCCCGGCGAGGTCACCGCCCAGGACGTCGCCGAGGTCGTGTCCCGCGCCACCGGCATCCCCGCCGCGCAGCTCACCGAGGAGGAGCGGCAGCGGCTCGGCCGGCTCGAGGAGCGGCTGCACCGGCGGCTGGTCGGCCAGGAGGACGCGGTGCGGTCGGTGGCCGAGGCCGTGCGCCGGTCGCGGGCCGGGCTCGGCGACCCCGGCCGGCCGATCGGCAGCTTCCTGTTCCTCGGCCCGACCGGCGTGGGCAAGACCGAGCTGGCCCGCGCCCTCGCCGAGGCCCTGTTCGGCGACGAGCACCGGATGATCCGGCTGGACATGAGCGAGTTCCAGGAGCGGCACACGGTCAGCCGCCTCGTCGGGGCGCCGCCCGGCTACGTCGGCTACCAGGAGGCCGGGCAGCTCACCGAGGCGGTGCGCCGCCGCCCGTACAGCGTGGTCCTGCTCGACGAGATCGAGAAGGCCCATCCGGACGTGTTCAACCTCCTGCTGCAGGTGCTCGACGACGGCCGGCTCACCGACAGCCAGGGCCGCACCGTCAGCTTCCGCAACACCGTGCTGATCATGACGAGCAACCTCGGCTCCGAGCTGCTCACCGCCGGCGGCCCGGCGCTCGGCTTCACCGCCGGCGGCGAGGGCGCCGACCGCGACGACGGCGAGGTGCGCGACCGGGTCCTGCGCCGGCTGCGGCAGGAGCTGCGCCCGGAGTTCCTCAACCGCATCGACGAGGTCGTCATCTTCGCCCGGCTCACCGCCGGGCAGCTGGGCGAGATCACCCGGCTGCTGCTCGAGCTGACCCGGCGGCGCCTGCAAGCCCAGGACGTCACCGTGGAGTTCACGCCGGCGGCGGTGGACTGGATCGCCGAGCACGGCCACGAGCCCGAGTTCGGCGCCCGGCCGCTGCGGCGCACCATCCAGCGCGAGGTCGACAACCGGCTCTCCGAGATGCTCCTCACGGGCCGGCTGGACCGGGGCCAGCACGTGCGGGTCGACGCCGACGGCGGCGCCCTCCGCTTCGACACGTCCGAGGCTCAGGCGCAGGCCGCCCGCTGAGAACCGCCCCGGGACCACGTGTCCGCTGGGAGCGTGAACCTGTCCGACCGGCGGCGGCGGTACGGTCGCGGTGCGGGCGAGGATCGTCGCATGTTCATCGCGATTCTCGATTTCCGCACCGCCGCCGCCGACCGGCCCGCGGCCCTCGCCCAGCTCGAGTCCGAGCGCGACCAGATCCGCGCCATGCCCGGCAACATCGCCTTCCGGGTCTACGCCTCCCGGGAGGACGACGCCACCGTCACCGTCGTGCACGAGTGGGAGGATGAGGAGGCGTTCGCGCCGTACCTCGCCTCCGAAGCCTTCACGCGCTCCGGCGCGGTGCTCCGCCCGATGATGACCGACGCGCCGGTGAGCCGGCGCTTCCACGCCGAACTGCTGGAGACGGTGGCCTGAGATGACCCGGCAGGCGTACAGCTTCGTGCGCACCTTTGCGCCCGAACCCGCGCGCGAGCTGTGCGTCGACCGGCACTACCTGCTCTGCGCCTCCGCCGGTGCCCTCCGGCTGGAGGCGCAGGGCCAGGCCTGGCTGCTGCCACCGGCCCGGGCGGCGCTCATCGAGGCCGGCCGCCCCATCCAGGTGAGCCTGCCGCAGCCGGTCACCACCGCCTCCGTGCTCTTCGACACCGCGTTCACCCCGCCGCCGGCCGCGCCGCTGGCCGTGTTCGACCTCTCCCCGCTCGCGCGGGCCCTGGTCGCCGAGTGCGGCGCGTGGGGCCCGGGCGACGAGCCGCTCATCCCCTACGCCGCGGCGCTGTTCACGGCCCTGGCCGCGGTCGCCTGGCGCCTCGCCGAGACGCCGAGCCCGGTCGTCGTGCCGGCCGGGCGCTCCCCCGAGCTGCGCCGTGCCCTGCGGCTCACCGAGGAGCGCCTCGGCGAGCAGGTCCGCTTCGAGGACATCGCCGCCGCGGTCGGCCTCGCGCCCCGGTCCCTGGCCCGCCGCTTCGAGGACGAGACCGGCCTCACCTGGCGCGCGGCCCTGCGCCGGATGCGCGTCATGCGGGCGATCGAGGAGCTCGCGGCCGGCGACGCGCCGGTCACGAAGATCGCGTTCGCGGTCGGGTACACGTCGCTGTCGGCGTTCAACGCGGCGTTCCGCGAGCTGACCGGCCGCTCGCCGACGCAGTACCGGGACAGCTTCGTTTAGCCGATGAGCGCGCAGCCGATCTTGGTTGACGCGCGGCATTCGTGTGCGCTCACTGCGCAACGTTCGGCATCGCCCGATTTTGTAGGCGAATTTCGGTGCAGGACACCAGGACAGCGACTCAATCGATTTGACCTGCGGCAGTGCTGTTCGGCGTCCTAGGTCCGCCACCCAGTGCAAACGATCCGACCAGAGCGCCGGCCACGACCAGCGCCGTACATACGATGAGTGCAAGGCGGTAGACGGTCATGGGGCCGTACCAATCACTTTGAATAAGTTGGCCAATAATCAGACCGCAACTCACCACGCCGGATACAGATAGGGCCACACCGACCAGGCGACGTTTGCTGTCATCTCGTTCCCATGCCATTTGACTGACTATGCACGCGAATGAACCGTACATGCAGGCATCGAATGCCTCGCGGTTCGCCGGAGCGTTGGCGGGGAAGCGGAAGATGACAACGACAAGGGCCACAAATGTGAGGCCACCGAATATGATCGGCGCTATCCGAGGAGGCTCAACTCTCTGGCGCAAGTCATTGACCAGCAAGAACAGGCTGAAAGCCAGGCCGATCACGCTCAGGAGAGTCCGAACGAAGTCGCGTCCGTCTCCGCTCGGGAGTATGGCCCAGAAGGTTTCTACAACAAGCGGCGCAACGAGCGCGGGAAGCGCGAAGGACCGTCCGCCGCCGCGCACGACGCGGATCGCGACCACGAAGACTGCGGCAACCACGGCGAGACCTTCGGAAGCATCCAGAAGGTTGTATTCCGGCGGGGCCAGTTCCCATATACAGGTGAGAACGGCGAGCGCGAGCATCAACCACGCCGTCACTGCCGTCCACCGCGGAGTTGCGCCATGCACCGACGGCGGCACTGATACGCCACGCCCCGAAGGGGCGGTTGGCAACGATCCGGGGCCGGTTTCTGCTGGCGGACTTCCAGCCGCACCAGCTGGCTTGGCCGACGACGCGACGGATAGGTTACGTGAGGGGGCGCCCACTCGATGCGCCTTTGTCGCTGCGGTCTGAACGGACCGCGAGGCCTCGACCGGTTCCACTGGCCTGGGCGCGATGGCGACGGTCGAGGCCGTCGAAGAACCTGCACCGGTCGGCGCCGCAACCGCGTTGGCAGTGCCAGCATTGGCTGACTGCCCATCGGCATCGACCGGGTGTGTGGATGCCGACGGGCTGGCTGCAAGCGTGGTCGGTGGTGCCACGAGTTCCTGCAGGCTGCCGTATGCCACGACGAGTTCGGGCTGCTCGATGACGACCGGCGCGACGCCCAGCGCCCGCTGCAGCAGCGTGCTGATCTGGGGAATGCGGCTGGATCCACCGACGAGGAATACGCCGGCCAGTCGGTCCGAAGTAACGCCGCTGGTGAACAACGTGGCTGTGGTCAGCGCGACAGTGCGGTCCAGGTACGGCCGGGCGATCTCCTCGAACTCCTCCCGGGTGATGTGCGTATCGTGGTCCACCAACGGAATCGGCAGGCCAGCACTGCTGGCTCGAGTCAACTGCTCCTTCACCGCCCTGGCGTCGTCCCACAGTTGCCGACGGGCCCGAAATTCGGTGGTACTGCTGGG
Organism: Dactylosporangium sp. NPDC049140; assembly: GCF_040648435.1. Taxonomy (NCBI): domain Bacteria; kingdom Bacillati; phylum Actinomycetota; class Actinomycetes; order Micromonosporales; family Micromonosporaceae; genus Dactylosporangium; species Dactylosporangium sp. NPDC049140. The sequence continues at coordinate 11,131 of NZ_JBEZDS010000084.1, forward strand.
GCTGGTGAGCCGATTCCAAGTTTCGGCGTCGTTGGCATTGCGACGCAGCCAGTCCACGATTGCCGCATCCAAGTCCACGCCGCCCACGTCGTCGAGCCCGGCCGCTGCGGCGACCTCCCAGCCGCCGTCGGGCTGGCGGCGCACGACACTGATGTCAAAGGTGCCCGCACCGAAGTCGTAGACCACAACCGCATGACCAGCGTGCACCTGGTGGCCGAGAACCGTGGTGAAGTACGCTGCCGCGGCAACCGGCTCGGCGATCAGCCGAACCTTGCCCAACCCGGCTGTATCAGCAGCAGCCGTGAGCAACGATTGGCGATTCGGTCCCCAGCCGGCCGGGTGGGTGAGCACCACCTCCGCTGGTGACTCGCCCAACGCTCGCCGGGCATCAGCCAGCACCCGGGCGAACACGGCCCCGATCGCGTCCGTCACCGGCACCTCGGACCCACCCAGCAACAGTGCGCCATCATCGATACGCCGTTTGGGGTTCGGCTCGTAGTGTGCGGGACTCATGCGACCGGCCCGCTCCGCATCACGTCCTACAAGCAACCGGCCGCTGTCCGCGAACACCCCAGAAGCAAGCAGCGGAGAGGAGTCGAACAGTAGCGCCTCGGTACGGCCACCCGGCTGCGCGATTACCGCGACCGTGTGTGAGGTACCGAAGTCGACACCCAACCACGCAGATGCTGCTACCACGCTGAGTATCTAAGTGAGTCGTACCGGCGGACCGGTAGTCGGGCGAAGAGACCAAGATTCGTGGCCAGGTGGCCACTGGCGGCCGGCGCCCGCGAAGGCGCTCAACGGGCACCTGCCACGCGGCCCGCCCAAGCATGCGGCACAAGGGCACGTTGCCAGAAGTCAGCGGGGTCGATTCGTTTGGCCGCTCAACGCACAGCCGCGAACGGGCGATCTTGGCATTCGCCGTGCCGCGGATCGGGCGCGGACCCGGCCGCTCGTCGGGACGGGAAACCGGTGCTGTCCGCGACCGGCACAGCGTTACCGTGACACGGCGGCCATCAGCGCTCCGTCATCCACGCGCGCGCATGGTTTCGCAGGCCCGCCTGATGCCCTCGTAGCCGGTGCACCGGCACAGGTTCGACGTCAGCAGCTCGCGCAGGCGCTCCGGGTCGTCGAAGACCGCCGGGTCCGACTCCAGGGCGCCGGTCGCCAGCATCAGGAAGCCCGGCGTGCAGAAGCCGCACTGCAGCGCGTGCTCGGCCGAGAACGCCGCCTGCAGCGGGTGGTCGAGGCCCTCCACGGTGCGGACCCGGGCGCCGTCGCACTGCACCGCGAACATCAGGCACGAGCGCACCGCGTCGCCGTCCACGAGTACCGTGCACGCGCCGCAGACGCCGTGCTCGCAGCCGAGGTGGGTGCCGGTGAGGCCGCAGTCCTCGCGCAGGGCGTCGGCCAGGGTGCGCCGCGGCGGCACGTCGAGCTCGTACGCGCGGTCGTTGACGGTCAGGGTGATGCGCACGTCAGTCTCCGTCCCGCGCCTGCAGCAGGGCCCGGCGCACCAGCACGGCCGCGGCGTGGCGCAGGTAGTCGGCGTCCGCGTACGGCTGCGGCCGCGGGTCGGCGTCGTCCCGTGCGGCCGCGGCGGCCCCGGCGATCGCGGCGTCGTCCAGCGGCCGGTCCCGCAGCGCCGCCTCCGCGCCGGTCGCGCGGACCGGGCGCTCGGCCGCGTTGACCAGGCCGATGCGCGCGGCGGTGACCCGGCCCCCGGCGAGCGTCACCGCCACGAGGGCGGCCAGCTGGGCGAAGCTGGCGTGGGTGCGCCGGTGCTCGGCGAAGCCGACGCTCGTTCCGGGCGGCAGCAGTGGCAGGTGTACCGCATGCAGCAGCTCCCCCGGCCGGCGCACGGTCGCGAACGGCCCGGTGAAGAAGTCGGCGGCGGCGACGCTGCGGCTCCCGGCGGCGGCGACGAGCTCGAGGCGGGCGTCGAGCGCGACGGCGACCGCGGGCCACTCGGCGGCCGGGTGGGCGTAGGCGAGGCTGCCGAGCATGGTGCCGCGGGCCCGGATCGGCGGATGGGCGATGTGCCGGGCCACCCGGCGCAGCAGGTCGCCGAGCGCACCCACGGCGGCCGCCCGCTCCCCGGTCCCGGGCCGCAGCGCCGCGACCGCGCCGGCCGCGAAGGCGCGGTGCCGCACGAGCGGGCCGATCCGCAGCGCGCCGTCGAGCACCTCGAGGCGGTCGAAGCCCGGCACCCGGTTGATGTCGACGAGCCGCGCTGGCCGCCGGGTGCGGTAGTTCATCTCCAGCACCAGGCTCTGCCCGCCGGCAAGCACGTGGGTGTCGCCGTCGGCGAGCGCGGCGACGACGTCCCCGGTGCTGCGGGCGGCCACGTAGTCGAACGGGGCGGGCTTCATCGGGCGGCACTCCAGCACGTGTACGGCGTCAGCGGCATCTGCAGGGCGGCCGGGTCGTCCAGGCCGAGCGCGTCGGCGACGGCGTTGACGATCGCCGGGGGCACGCCGATGCAGCCGGCCTCGCCCGCGCCCTTGGCCCCCAGCGCGGTGTTCGGGTTCGGCGTGCAGGTCTCGGCCAGGCGCAGCGGCGGCAGCTCGGAGACGGTCGGCAGCAGGTAGTCGAGCAGGCTCACGGCGCCCGGGCGGCCGTCGGCGTCGTAGCGCGCGTCCTCGTACAGCACCTGCCCGAGGCCCTGCGCGATGGAGCCGTACCCCTGCCCGGCGACGATGAGCGGGTTGACCACGACGCCGTAGTCGTCGACCGCGACGAGCTCGAGCACGGCGACGCCGCCGAGCTCCGGGTCGACCTCGACGACGGCCGCGTAGGCGCCGAACGGGAACGCCTCCGGCGGGTCGAGCGTCTCCTCGGCCCGCAGCGGGGCGAGGGCGGCGAGCGTGACCGAGCGCGGGCCGGCCACGAGCGCGCCGGCCCGGTACTCGACCTGCGCCACCGGCACCGCCAGCGCCTCGGCGGCCCGCTGCCGCGCGGTGTCCACGAGCCGGGCCGCGGCCCGGTGCAGGGCGGCGCCGCCGGTCTGCATCGAGCGGCTGGCGTACGAGCCGATCCCCTGCGGTACCAGTGCCGTGTCCTTCTCCACGAGCCGCACCCGCTCCGGTTCGACGCCCAGCACGTCGGCGACCACCTGCGGGAAGGACGTCTCGTGGCCCTGGCCGGTGCTGCAGCAGCCGGACACGGCGACGAACGTGCCGTCCGGGCACGCCTCGACGGCCCCGTACTCCTCCCCCGACCCGGAGCGCTCGACGTACGTGCACAGGCCGATGCCGATCGGCCGGCCCCCGGCGGCCCGGCGGCGGGCCTGCTCGGCGCGCCAGTCCTCCACCTTCAGCTCGGCGAGCGCCACGCCGAGCGCGGTCGCGTAGTCGCCGCTGTCGTAGGTGAACCCGGTGGGCGTGGCGTACGGGAAGGCGGTGATGAAGTTGCGCCGGCGCACCTCGGCCGGGTCGAGGCCGAGCCGGCGGGCGAGCACCTCCACGGTGCGCTCGATCGCCGCGGCCGCCTCGGGGCGACCGGCGCCGCGGTACGGGGCCGTGGGCGCGGTGTTCGTGACGACCGCGCGGGTGCGCACGTGCACGTGTTCGATGGCGTACGCGCCGGTCGCCATCATCGACGTGGCCATGGGCATGAACGAGCCGGTGTGCGGGTAGCCGCCGACGTCGGCGTCGACGTGCAGCTCGTAGGCGAGGATGCGGCCGTCGGCGGCGGCGGCGAGCCGGACGCGCTGGTTCTGCCCGCGCCCGTGCGGCGGCCCGGCGAGCGCCTCCGCGCGGTCCTCGAGCCAGCGCACCGGGCGGCCGAGGCGGCGGGCGGCGGCGACCACGGCGAGGTACTCGGGCCACGTCTCGCTCTTGCCGCCGAACGCCCCGCCGACGTCGGGCACGATCACCCGGACCCGGGCCGGTTCGAGCGCGAACGCCCCGGCGAGGTCGCGGCGCAGCCGGTGCGGGGCCTGGTGCGACGCCCAGACGGTCAGGCCGCCGTCGGGCTCGGGGCGCGCGAGGATCGCCCGGGGCTCGATGGAGGTGTGGATGAGCAGCTGCTGGCGGTACCGCGCCTCGACCACGATCGCCGCGGCCCGCCACACCTCGTCCGGGGCGGCCGCGCCGAACTCCCGCTCGACGGCCACGTTGCTCAGACCGGCGAACAGGTGCACGTCGCTCGCGGCCGCCTCCGTCGGGTCGAGCAGCACCGGCAGCGCGTCGATCCGCACGCCGGCCGCGTCGCGCCCGTCCTCGGCGAGGTACCGGTCGGCGGCGACCACGATCGCGACCGGCTCGCCGTAGTAGCGCACCCGGTCCGTGGCCAGGGCCGGCCACGGGCGCCCCTCGATCGAGCCGGGGTCCAGCATCGGCGGGGTCGGCGGCAGGTACGGCAGGTCGGCGTGCGCCCACGCGCCCACGACCCCGGGTACCTCGCGCGACCGGCTCAGGTCCACGCCCCGCAGTTCCCCGTGGGCGACGGTGCCGCGCACGAACGCCGCGTCGAGGCACCCCTCGACGCGGACGTCCGCGACGTACTGCCCGGCCCCGCGCACGAGCCGCGCGTCCTCGCGGCGGGGGATCCGGGCACCGATCATGCGACCCGCCTACCCCCGCGCCGGTGCCGCAAACGACTGGCGGACGCGGAGGACCTCGGCGACCGACCAGGCCTGGAACGGGCAGCCGGTGGCCGCGTGCGGGGCGTCCCCGTCCGCGGTCTCCGACACCGAGCCCAGGCCCCACTCGCCGAGGTGCAGCTCGAGGCCGTCGAGCAGGCCGTCGGACACAGACGACGTCGGTGGAGACCCGGCCGGCTCGCTGCGGCTCTGTTGCTCGGCGCCGGTGCGGCGGGCGGCGTCGGCGAAGGGCCCGATCAGCCATGGCCAGACCGTGCCCTGGTGGTAGGCGTGGTCGCGCTCGTACGGGCCGCCGCGGTGCACGCCCTTGTAGGCCGGGTCGGACGCGGCCAGCGAGCGCAGGCCGAGCGAGGTGAGCAGCGGCCGGCACGCCTCGACCGGGGCCGCGTCGCGGATCGGGGCGTGCGGCAGCGACACGGCGAGGAGCTGGTTCGGCCGGACCGCGGGGTCGTCGCCGGCGGGGCCGTCCACGACGTCGTAGAGCCCCGCGCCGCCCGGGCGCACGAAACGGCGCCGGAACGACGCCGCGGCACGGTCCGCGGCCGCGGCGAACTCCCGGTCCCCGAGCAGCTCCCCGGCGGTCGCCAGCGCCGAGATCCACAGGGCGTTGATCTCGACCGCCTTGCCCTGCCGCTCGGTGACCGGGCGGCCGTCGACCCGCGCGTCCATCCAGGTGAGCGCGAAGCCGGGCTTGCCCTGGGTGAGCAGCCCGTCGGCCGGGTCGGCGGCGATGCCGTAGCGCGTGCCGTCGCGGTGGCGGGTCAGGATCTCCCGCATCGGGCCGGCGAGCGCGTTCACCGTGTCGGGGTCGCCGGTGGCCGCGGCGTAGCGGCCGATCGCGTGCACGAACCACAGCGCCGCGTCGGCGGTGTTGTACTCCAGCGTGCCGGTGTCGGCGGTGTTGGCCAGCATGCCCTCCGACACCGTGGCGCCGGCCCGCAGCAGCACGGCGCGGGCGTCGTCGAGCCGGTTGGTGCTCAGGAACAGCCCCTCGAAGGACGTCATGAGGTCGCGGGACCACTCCCCGAACCACGGGTAGCCCGCGACCGCCGACGGCCCGGTGGGGGTGTCGACGACGAACTGGTCCGCGGCGAGAGCGAGCTGCCGGCCCACCGGGTCGCTCGCGCCGGCCTGCCGGGCGACCTTGCGGGCCCGTTTGCGCGCGGCGACGACGAGGCCGGCCGCAGTGGGCACGGCGCGGTCGAGGGGGCCCGCGGCCGCGGTGACCTCCGCGGTACCGCCGGCCTCCAGCTCCGCCGTGAAGTGCCCGGCGGCCCAGAGGTCCTCGGCCGCGTTGAGGCCGCGGGCCGCCTCCTCGCGGGCGTACACGCCCCGGTACCAGTCGCCGCCGGGCCGCCAGTCCGGGCCGGTGACCCGGTAGGCGTCCTCGAAGGCGAAACCGCCCGCGGCCGGGGTCACCCGCGGGTCGCCGGCCGCGGTGCGCTCGCCGTGCGCGTCCCGCCACGTGCACAGCGGCGTGAGCTCCAGCGTGATCGGGCGCGGCGCCCGCAGTACCGTGAACACGACCCCGACCGCGGCCCGCCCGTGGGCCATCGCGATCTCGCGCTGGACGACCACGTCGCCGAGGTCCCAGCGCCAGCAGGGCACGCCCTCGTCGAGGCGGAACTCGGCCAGGTGCACGTGCCCGGCCGGGTCGACGGTGCCGCCAGCCCACTCGTCGGTGCCCAGGCGCACCACCCGATCGCCGATCCGCACGACGGGCTCGAGCGCGGCCAGGCCGAGCTGCCGGGCGCCGCCGCCGGACGCGGCGACCACGAGCAGCCCGTGGTAGCGCCGGGTGCGCAGCCCCGAGACGGTGCCCATCGCGTAGCCGCCGAGCCCGTCGGTCACCAGCCACTCGCGGGTGCTCGCGGCCTCGAGGTCGCCGCAGATCTGCCGTCCGAACGTGATCATCGCGGCGCCCCCGGGCGCGCCACGAGCTCGGCGAGCAGGCCGGTCCAGCCGGTCTGGTGCATCGCGCCGAGCCCGGCGCCGTTGTCGGCGTGGAAGTACTCGAAGAACAGCAGGTTGTCGCGCCAGTTCGGGTCGTGCTGGAGCTTGTCGACCCCGCCGAAGGCGGGCCGGCGGCCGTCCTCTCCGCGGCGGTACAGCGAGAGCATCCGCTGCCGCAGATCCTCGGCGATATCGCCGGCGGTGAGCATCCGGCCCGAGCCCGTCGGGTACTCGACCTTCACGGCGCCGCCCAGGTTGGCGTCGTAGTCCGCGAGGGTCCGCATGACGAGGTAGTTCAGCGGCATCCACAGCGGGCCGCGCCAGTTGGAGTTGCCGCCGAACATGCCGGTCGTGGACTCCGCCGGCTCGTAGCCGACGGTCGCGGTCCAGCCCGGCAGGTCCACGCTGAACGGGTGCTCGGCGTGCCACCGCGACAGGGCGCGCAGCCCGTACGGCGACAGGAACTCGTCCTCGTCGAACAGGTGCGGCAGGACGCGGCGCACCCGCCCGGCCCCGGCCACCCCGACACCCACGAACCGGCCGCCGTCCTCGGTGTGGATGACGTGCTCCTCGGGGATGTCGGCGAGGCTCTTGCTCCGCGCCCGGACCCGCTGGAAGTCCTCCTCCCGCAGCGTCTTGGTCGCGAACAGCGGGATGATGCCGACCATCGAGCGCACCCGCAGCGGCACCGCGGAGCCGTCCGGGCCGCGCAGCATGTCGTAGAAGAAGCTGTCCTGCTCGTCCCACAGCGCGCTGCCGCGCATCGCCTCGGTGATGAGCGCGAAGTGCTCGAGGAACTTGATGACCAGGTCGTCCAGCGCCGGGTTGTGCTGGGCCAGCTCGCGCGCCATCTCCAGCAGGTTCAGGCAGTAGAACGCCATCCACGCCGTGGCGTCGGACTGCTCCAGGGTGTACCCCGGCGGCAGGTGCGACCGGTCGATCGGGCCGATGTTGTCCAGCCCGAGGAACCCGCCCTCGAAGAGGTTCTTGCCCCCGGCGTCCTCGCGGTTGACCCACCAGGTGAAGTTCAGCACGAGCTTGGAGAAGATCCGGGTCAGGAACTCGATGTCACGCCGGCCGTCGATCTCGAACACCTGCAGCGCGGCCCACGCCTGCACCGGCGGGTTGAGGTCCTCGAACGCCCACTCGTAGGCGGGGATGGCCCCGTTGGGGTGCTGGAACCACTCGCGGCACAGCAGGAGGAGCTGGTACTTCGCGAAGGCCGGGTCGAGGTGCGCCAGCGCGACGGCGTGGAAGGCCGAGTCCCAGGCGGCGAACCACGGGTACTCCCACGGGTCCGGCATCGACATGACGTCGGCCGCGTCCAGATGCCGCCAGCCGGCGTTGCGCCCCTGCCGCCGCCCGGGCGGGGGTGGCGGCTGCGCGGGGTCGCCGGCCAGCCACTGGGCCACGTCGTAGTGGTAGAACTGCTTGCCCCAGATCATCCCGGCGAAGCCCTGCCGCATGATCATGGCGTCCTCGGCGCTGGTCCCCTTCGGGGTCAGGTCGGCGTAGAACGCGTCGGCCTCCTGCCGCCGCTGCTGCAGCGTCTTCTTGAAGGCGGGGCCGAACGCCTTCGGGTCGGCCTTCGGGGCGAGGCGGAGGTTCAGCTCGACGGTCTCGCCGGGGCCGATGTTCAGCTGGTACCAGAAGGCGGCCTTGGTGCCCTCGCCGGCCGGGTTGACGGTGGGGGCGCCGTGCAGGACGTGGTCGTTGATGCCGTCCTTGGGGTACGGCACCGCGGGGCCGGCGCCGAAGAGCCGCTCGGCGTTGGTGTCGTTGTCGCAGTACAGCTGCTGCGGTTGCCCGTCGGCCTGCAGCACCATCGAGCCGGCGCTTATCGCCCGCCGGTCGGAGGTGAGCCGCGGCCGCTCGCCGTCCGGGCCCCAGGACCAGGTGTTGCGGTACCACAGCGTCGGCAGCACGTGCAGGGGCGCGGCGTCGGGCCCGACGTTTGTGATGCGGACCTGGATGCACAGGTCGTCCGGGTCGGCCTTGGCGTAGTCGGCCTCGATCACGAAGTACCGGTCGTCGTCGAAGACGCCGGTGTCGAGCAGCTCGTACTCCGGCTCCTCGCGCCCGCGCCGCCGGTTCTCGGCCACGAGGTCCTCGTACGGGAACGCCGCCTGCGGGTAGTGGTAGCGCCACCGCATCCAGCTGTGGCTGGGGGTGGCGTCGAGGTACCACCAGTACTCCTTGGCGTCCTCGCCGTGGTTGCCCTCGTTGCCGGTGAGCCCGAAGATGCGCTCCTTGAGGATCGGGTCCCGCTCGTTCCAGAAGGCCAGCGCGAAGCACAGCCGCTGCCCGGCGTCGCAGACCCCGGCGAGCCCGTCCTCGCTCCAGCGGTACGCCCGGGAACGGGCATGGTCGTGCGGAAACGCCTCCCACGCCGCCCCGCCGTCGCTGTAGTCCTCGCGCACGGTCCCCCACGCGCGCTCGCTCAGATAGGGCCCCCATCGATACCAGGGGCTCGCCTGGGCCAGCCCGTCCTCGGGCCGCCCGACCGTGGCCACCCGCTCCCGCTCCGGATTGCTCATGCTTCCAGGCGACCACGCCCGGCGCCGGGGCGACGACACCCGGCGGGTGGGAGCCGTGTCAGGGCGGTGGCGGAGGCGTGTCAGGCCACCGGCCGATGCTCCTCGCATGAGTAGTTCGGCGATCGCGGCCACGGGGCTGCGGAAATCATTCGGGGAGAAGGTCGTGCTCGACGGCATCGACCTCGACGTCCCCACGGGCTCCATCTTCTCCCTGCTCGGCCCGAACGGGGCCGGCAAGACGACCGCGGTCAACGTGCTGACCACGCTGATGACGGCCGACGGCGGCACGGTGCGCATCGCGGGGCACGACGTCACCACCGAGACCAAGGCGGTACGCGGGCTCATCGGCGTCACCGGCCAGTTCTCCGCGGTCGACGAGCTGCTGACCGGCCGCGAGAACCTCGAGCTGATGGCCGACCTGCGGCGGGTGCGCCCGTCCGGCCCGGTCGTCACCGGGCTGCTGGAGCGCTTCGACCTGGCCGAGGCCGCGGGCAAGCTCGCCTCGACGTACTCCGGGGGCATGCGGCGCAAGCTCGACCTGGCGATGACCCTGGTCGGCGGCCCCCGGATCATCTTCCTGGACGAGCCGACCACCGGGCTCGACCCGCGCAGCCGCCGCACGATGTGGGACATCGTCCGCGACCTCGTCGCCGGCGGCGTGACCATCTTCCTCACCACGCAGTACCTCGACGAGGCCGACCAGCTCGCCGACCGGATCGCGGTGCTCGACCAGGGCCGCGTGGTCGCCGAGGGCACGGCCGCGGAGCTCAAGCGCCGTGTCCGGGGCAGCCACGTGCGCCTCCGGTTCCCGGACCGCACCCAGCTCGACGCGGCGGCGCGGGTGCTGCCCGACGCGACCCGCGACGAGCAGGACCTGACCCTGCGGGTGCCCGGCGACGGCGACGTCCGGTCGCTGCGGGCCCTGCTCGACCGGCTCGACACCCACGAGATCGGCATCGAGGAGTTCTCGGTGCACACCCCTGACCTGGACGACGTCTTCCTGGCCCTGACGGGCCGCGCGAGCACGGAGGTGACCGCATGAGCGCCGTCGCCGATTCGACGATCATGCTCCGACGCAACTTCAAGCACACGGTCCGCAACCCGGTCACCGTGTTCAACGCCGTGCTGTTCCCCATCGTGATGGCGCTCATGTTCGTGTACGTGCTCGGGGGCGCGTTCGACGTCGGCGTCAAGTACATCAACTACGTGACGCCGGGCCTGATCGTGATGGCCATCAGCTACGGGCTGGGGGCGACCGCGACGGCCGTCAACGCCGACATGACCACCGGCGTCATCAACCGGTTCAAGGTGATGGACGTCTCCCGCGCCGCCGTGCTGACCGGTCACGTCGTCGAGACGACCCTGCGGGCGCTCGTGGCCGTGGCGGCCATCGTCGGGGTGGCGTTCGCGATGGGGTTCCGCCCGGACGCGGGGTTCGCCGACTGGCTCGGCGTGGCCGGCCTGGTCCTGCTGCTGGCGTTCGCGGCGAGCTGGATCACCGTGGCGCTGGGGCTGGCCGCCAAGAGCGCGGAGTCGGCGGGGCTGGGCACGGTACCGCTGATCATGCTGCCGTTCCTGAGCAGCGCCTTCTCGCCGGCCGAGAAGATGGGGGCCGGGGTGAAGCAGTTCGCCGAGTACCAGCCGTTCACGCCCATCATCGAGACGCTGCGCGGGCTGCTGATCGGGACCCCGTCGACGGGGTCGGCGATCCAGGCGGTGGCCTGGTGCGCCGGGATCGGCCTGGTCGGCTACCTGTGGGCGCTGCGCAGTTTCAAGCGGCGAGCGTAACCGCGGCAACCTCCGCCCAGTCCGCCTGGGCCCCCTCCTGAGCCGCCTCGGCGTACCTCGTGTCGCCGAGGCGGCGCCGGGCCTCCCGCTCCACGCGGCTCCGGTCCGGGTTCGCCCGGTCCGGCAGCCCGAGCACCGCGGCGCCCGCCCCCAGCAGGCGCGCGGCCTGCTCGGGCTGGTCGCGGCGCAGGGCCAGGTCCGCGACCCCGACCAGGACGTCGGCGATCGCGCGCAGGTACCCGGCCTCGGCCGCCGCCGCGCAGGCCGCCGCGCGGTGCGCCCGGGCCTCGTCGAGGTCCTCGGCCAGATAGCCGAGCAGGTCGTGGCTCGCCGCCCGGTTGTGCGCCCACTCCGCCTCGGGGCCGAGGAGGGCCGTCGCGACGCCGAGCTGCCGGCGGGCCTCGTCGGCGGCACCGCCCCAGACCGCGAGCCGCGCCTTGCTCAGGGCCAGGTCGGCCAGCGCGTCGGGCCAGGTGACCCGCGCGGCGTACCGGTCCGCCTCGGCGATCGCGGTCGCGGAGGCCTCCTCGTCGCCCATCAGCCGGTACAGCAACGCCTGGCGCGAGCGCATCCGGATGATGTCCTCGACCGCGCCGACCTCGGCGATGACCGCGACCGCCTGCTCGTAGTGCTCGCAGGCGCCGGCGAACTCGCCGCGGGTGGCGATGCGCTCGGCCAGCTCCGACAGCGCGAACTGGATGCCGAACCGCTCGCCCAGGGCCTGGAACTCGGCCAGCGCCAGCTCGAGGTACGCGTCGGCGTCCCGGCCGCCGTGGCCGAGGATGATCCGCATCTTGCCCAGCTGCAGCCGGGCCAGGGCCCGGGCCCAGGGGTCGGCGGCGCGCAGCATCGGCTCGAAGGCGTCCCGGGCCTGGTCCGGCCCCTGCAGCATGCGCTCCAGCGGGGCGATGAACTGCAGCAGCTGGTCGCGCGACCCGGTGCGCCGCTGCAGCTCGCCGGCCTTGCGAATCCACTCGGCCGCGTGGGTCTCGTCGTTGCGCCCGCCGCTGGCGAACGTGCCCATCAGCGCGTACGCCCGGGCCCGCACCTCGTCCGGCACCTCGCCGGGCAGGGCCGTCGCCGCGGTGAGCAGCTCGATGCCCTCGGCCTTGTGCCCGGCCAGCCACCAGTACCAGCCGGCGCCCGCCCCGAGGCGCATCGCCGCGTGCGCGTCGCCGGCCGCGAGGGCCCCGCGCATCGCCGCGCCGATGTTGTCGTGCTCGGCCTCGAGGATCGCGAGCCACTCCAGCTGCTCGGCCCGGCGCAGGTGCGGGTCGGCGGTCTCGGCGAGCTCGATGCAGCACGCGAGGTGCGCCCGGCGGGCCAGGTCCTCCTCCCCCGCCTCCGCGAGCCGCTGCGCCGCGTACTCCTTGATCGTGCCGAGCATCCGGTACCGCGGCGCGTCGCCGGCCGCGATGACCAGCAGCGACTTCTCGGTCAGCGCGGTCAGCAGCTCGAGCACCTGCTCCGGCTCGACGCCCTCCCCGGCGCAGACCCGCTCCGCCACCTCCAGGCTCGCCCCACCGGCGAACACGGACAGCCGCCGCAGGACCATCCGCTCGGCGTCGCTGAGCAGCTCCCAGCTCCAGTCCACCACCGCGCGCAGCGTCCGGTGCCGCGGCAGCGCGGTGCGGCTGCCCCCGGTGAGCAGGCGGAACCGGTCGTCAAGCCGGTGCGCCAGCTGGTCGACGGTCATGGTGCGCAGCCGGGCCGCGGCCAGCTCGATCGCCAGCGGCACCCCGTCCAGCGCCCGGCACACCCGCGCCATCGCCGCCAGCGTCCTCGGGTCGGCCGCGATGTCCCGGCGTACGGCCCCGGCCCGGTCGCGCAGCAGCCGCACCGCCGGCGCGGACTCGATCTCGGCCGGCTCCGCGTCGCCGTCGGGCAGCCCCAGCGGCTCGACCGGCCACAGCGCCTCGCCGGTGATGCCGAGCGGCTCCCGGCTGGTGGCCAGGATGCGCAGCCGCCGGCACGCCCCGAGCACCCGGTCGGCGAGCGCCGCCGCGGCGTCGATCACGTGCTCGCAGTTGTCCAGGATCAGCAGCGTCTCGCGGTCCCGGACGGCGGCGATGAGCCGGTCGGTCAGGTCCGCGTTCGGCGCGTTGCCGAGCAGCGTGTCGCGCAGGCCCAGCCCCGCGATCGTCGCCTGAGCCACGTCGCCGTCGGCCCCGATGGCCGCGAGCTCCACGAGCCACGCGCCGTCCGGCAGATCGCCGAGCAGCGTCCGTGCGGTCTCCGCGGCGAGCCGGGTCTTGCCCGCCCCGCCCGGCCCGATCAGCGTCGTGAGCCGGTGCCCGGCGACGAGGTCCCGCACCGCCGCGACGTCGGCGTCCCGGCCGATGAAGCTGGTCAGCTCGGCCCGCAGGTTGGTCCGCGGACGCTCCTCCCGCCGCCCGAGCTCGCCCCGCAGGAGCGCGACGTGCACCGCCGACAGCTCCGGCCCGGGATCGACCCCGAGCGAGTCGGCGAGGGCCTCGCGGGTGCGCTGGTACACCAGCAGCGCCTCACTGTCCCGCCCGGCCGCGGCCAGCGCCCGGACCAGCGCCGCGACGAGCCGCTCACGCTCCGGATGCGCGGCGACGAGGTCGGTCAGCTCGGTGACGAGCGGGGCACCCTGCCCGTGCGCGGTCTCGCCCTCGTACAGATCCTCCAGAGCCGCCAGCCGCAGCCCGTCGAGCCGCGCGGCCGCCGCGTCGAACGCCATGCTGTCGACCAGCCCGACGTCCTCCATCGCCGCGCCGCGCCAGAGGGCAAGGGCCTCCCGGGCGCGCCCGGCCCCGAGGAGCCGCTCGAACCGCACCGCATCGACGGCGTCGGGGTCCAGCGTCAGCCGGTACCCGTCCGTCTGCCCCTCGATCGACCCGTCGGGCAGCACCTTGCGCAGCCGGGACACGAGCCGCTGGAGCGCGTTGGTGGCATCGGCGGGCGGCTGCTCCCCCCAGATCCAGTCGACGAGCGTCCCCTTGGGAACCGCGTGGCCGGGCCGCAGCGCGAGCGCCACGAGCAACCCACGCAGCCGCGCCCCCGGCACGTCGGCGACACCGCCGTCGTCCGCGCGAACCTCGAACGGTCCCAAGAGCCCGATTTGCACCTGGCGATTCTGCCACGCGCCGGTCGCCGGGCTCGCGGCCACATACTCCACGACGCTGTCCATATCGGACAGTAGTCACGGCGATACGGCGGGGCCCGCCGGAGGAGCCGCTGTCAGGTACACAAACCTCAGTCACGGCGGGATCGGGCACGCAAACTTCAAGAAAGCCAGGTTCCATCAGGCGCGAACCTGTCCGTTGCGGTGACCTGGCTCACGCGATGTCACAGCCTTTGACCGCGCGGTGTCTTGAGGCTGCACGGCCTTCGGAGACGCCCGGTCCACCTGGACAACGCAAGGAGCACCCCATGAACGTCGCTCTCTGGATCGCCGCAGGACTGCTGGCTCTGGTCGCTCTCGGCAGTGGCATCAGCAAGACCTTCCTATCCAAGGAAAGGCTCGCCGCGCAGCCAGGCGGCGAATGGACCCACAGCGTCAGCACCGGGTTCCTCAAGACCCTCGGTTGCCTGGAACTGCTGTCCGTCGTCGGCCTGATCCTGCCCGCAGTGCTCGACATCGCACCGGTCATGGTGCCGGTCACCGCCGCGTGCTGGGTCCTGCTCCTGACCGGCGCGATGATCGCACGCGGCCGGCTCGGCCAGGGCAAGCTCGTGGCGGGCGATGCCGCGTACTTCGCGATCGCCGTCTTCGTCGCCTACGGCCGCTTCGTCATCGAGCCGTTCTCCAGCTGACCAGAATGTCCAGCATTCCCGATCAAATGTAGGGCCAGTGCCCTGTCGGGGTTGCGGGCGTGGTGGCGGTTGGCGGCGGCGATGTTGGTGGCGCCGGCGAGGCGGAGCGCGCCGATGGCGGCGTTGCGGAGGGCGGCCATGACGTGCGGGCCGGTGCCGGGCCGGGTCGACCCCGGCGGCGGCTCGTGGCTGGTCGAGTTCCCGCGACCAGCGCGCACCCGTGACAACGCGCGGTCGGTGCTCGTCGGCCAGACCCACACC
>NZ_JBEZDS010000085.1:0-25186 GCF_040648435.1 Dactylosporangium sp. NPDC049140
CCGCCGCCGTGCGGTCGCGTACGAGACGCCGGTCGCCGCCGCCCATTCCTTCAGGTGCACGCAGACCACTTTAGCCGACTAGTGAGCGCTAGAGCGGACCAACACGCCAGCAGCTGCTAGCCCCTTCAGCGCTCGCCCTGGACCGTCAGGGTCACGCCGCCCAGGG
The DNA here is from genome assembly GCF_040648435.1 of Dactylosporangium sp. NPDC049140. Lineage (NCBI taxonomy): Bacteria > Bacillati > Actinomycetota > Actinomycetes > Micromonosporales > Micromonosporaceae > Dactylosporangium > Dactylosporangium sp. NPDC049140. The sequence continues at coordinate 167 of NZ_JBEZDS010000085.1, forward strand.
TGATCACGTCGCCGGGGTTCACGGCCGTCGGCCCGGTCACCGGGTCGTCGTTGAGCAGGGTGCCGTTCGTCGAGTCCAGGTCCATCAGGACCAGGCTCCGGCCGTCGTACCGCAGCGCCGCATGCCGCCGCGACACGCCCTCGTCGCGCACGCGCAGGTCCGCCTGGCGGCCGCGGCCGATCACGGTCTCGCCGGCCTGGACCGTGTACCGCCGGCCGTCGTCGACGAGCAGGCCGACGCCCCGGCCGGCCTCGTCCTCGCGGCGGGTGCGGGCCTTGCGCACGTCAGCAATGATCTTGAACGAGCCCGGCAGGACGGTGTCGTCGGGCTGCAGGTCGACCACGACCTCGTCGGCGATGCCCCAGCGCTGCTCGGCCAGGAACTCGGCCTGGGCCCGGGCGAGCGGCCCCGCGAACGGCACCAGGTGCGGGTGGTCGCCGGGGGCGACGAGCACCAGGTAGCTGTTGGGCGCCAGCGTCTGCTCGCCGACCTCCGCCTCGCGGTGCATCGCCTCCAGGATCGCGGTCCGCTGCGGCAGACTCATGCCGGCGAGCCTACCCGAGCGGGCCGTAGGCCTCGCGGGTGAGCGTGATCAGGTCGTCGAGGTGCGCGGGCGGGTCGTCGCGCCACCACGCCAGCCGGACCTCGATCGGCGGCGCATCGCTCATCCGCCGGTACGCCACCCCCGGCCGCGGGTTCTGGTGCGCCGTCGCCTCCGACGTCACGCCGACGGCCTGGTCGGCCGCGATGAGCGTGAGCCACTCGTCCGTGCCCCGCGTGGCGCGCACGGACGCCGGCCCCGCCCCCGCCGGCCACAGCCCGAGACTCGTCGTGCCCGTTCGATCGTCGATCGCCATGGTGTACCGGGTGAGGTCGGCCAGCCGCACGGTGCGCTTGCGCGCGAGGGTGTGGTCGGTGGCGACGGCCGCGCAGCGGTGCTCGAGGCCGACCGCGGCGGTCTCGAACCGGGGATCCTCCAGGGCCCGCCGGAGCACGGCGACGTCGGCGGTACCGTCGGTCAGCCCGGCGGCGAGGCTGTTGTGCTGGACGAACACCAGCGGTACACCCGGATGCCGCCCGGCCCAGGTCCGCTGGATGCGGCGCGTGTGCCGGCCCATCGCCGCCCAGGCGTAGCCCACGCGCAGCTCGGTGCGGGAGCGCTCGACCACCCGCCGTAGGTGCGTGACCTCGTCGAGCACCGCCCGGGCCCGGGCCAGCACCTGCGTGCCCGTCGCGGTCAGGCGCACGTGCCGCGTGGTGCGGTGCAGCAGCCGCGCCCCGAGCGCCGCCTCGAGCGCCGCCACCGACCGCGACACCGCCGCCTGCGACAGCCCGAGCGCCGCGGCCGCGTCGGTGAACGTCCCGGCCTCGACGACGGCGACGAGCGCGCGCAGCTGCCGCAGCTCCAGATCCATGCGTACAGCGTATGAATCGTGCGTCCCGTGCATTTCCCCGGCCCCGCCCCGGGCGCCGAGAATCATGGTCGTGAGCAGGCTGAACCTCAGCACCGGCGGGGCCCTCGCGACAATGGTCGCCAGCGCCGCCGGCAACCAGTCGGGCGCCGCCCTCGGGGCGCGCGCCTTCCCGGCGATCGGGCCCGCGGGCGTGGTCGCGGTCCGCCAGCTGGTGGCGGCCGCGGTCCTGCTGCCCGTGGCCCGCCCCAACCTGCGCCGCCTGACCTGGTCGCAGTGGTGGCCGGCGCTCCTGCTGGGCCTGGTCTTCGCGACCATGAACATCAGCCTGTACACCGCGGTCGACCGCATCGGCCTGGGGCTCGCGGTGACGCTGGAGTTCCTGGGCCCGCTCGCGGTCGCGCTGTGCGGCTCGCGCACCCCGGTCGACCTGGTGTCCGCCGTGGTCGCGGGCATCGGCGTGTACGTGCTCGTGCTCCCCGGCTCCAGCACCGACCTGCCCGGTCTCGGGCTGGGCCTCGTGGCGGCGGCCTGCTGGGCGGCGTACATCCTGCTCAACCGCCTCGTCGGCGCCCGCCTGCCCGGCCTGCAGGGCCCCGCGGTCGGCACGGCGTTCGCGGCCGTGCTCTACCTGCCGGTCGCGGTCGTCCTCGCCGTGCAGGGCCGGTTCACCGCGGCCGGGCTGCTCTACGCGCTCGGCGCCGGGGTGCTGTGCTCGGTGGTGCCGTACGCGGCCGACCTGGTCGCCCTGCGCCGCGTCCCGCCGCGCTACTTCGGGCTGCTGCAGAGCGTCCACCCGGTGCTCGCGGCGCTGGCCGGGGCGGTGATCCTGGGCCAGGTCCCGGCCGCGCACGTCTGGGCGGGCATCGCGATCGTGGTGGGCACGAACGCCGCGGCGGTCGCGGTGGCCGGCTCCCGGGCGGCCCGGGCGGTCGACCCGCTCCCGGCTACGTAGCGTCGCTCTCGGTCTCGGCCTTCTCGCCCCGGCGGCGGAACATCGCGAAGCCGGGCAGGCCGACGATCGCCTGGCGCAGGTCGCGGGTGACGTTGAGCAGCTCGTGGATGTCGGGCCCGACCCGGTCGAGGGTGGCGAGGATCGGCATGACGTCGGTGTTGAGGTGGTGCGCGAGCCGCGGCAGCTCGTCGATCATCCGGATCGCCGCGGTGACCTCCTCGGCCGAGAGGTTCTCGACGAACCGGCGCAGGGGCGGGTCGTAGGCGGTGAGCAGCTCGTCGGCGGTGGTGGCGGTCCGGGCCGCCTGGGCCACGACGACGTCCGCGTTGGCGGCGGTCTGCTCGGCCTGCGCAACGATCGCGTCGGCGGCGGTGGCCGTCCGCGCGGCCTGGACCACGATCGCGTCGGCGGCGGTGGCCGTCCGCGCGGCCTGGACCACGATCGTCGCGGCGCCCGACGACACGCCTCTCGCCTCTTCCATCAGGCCGGCGGCGGCGGCGGTGACCGTGCGCACCTCCCTGATCGCCTCGTCCGCGGCGTCCAGGGCGGCCGCGGCCCGGGCCAGCACCACCTCGGCCCCGTCGACGAGCCGGATCACCCGCCCGGGCAGCGCGACGACGGCGGCGGCGGTCCCGACGGCCGACCCGGCGGCGGAGACGGCCAGGTCGACGGCTTGCGACAAACGGGGCAGGCGCATGTACCCATCTTGCCCGGTACGGGCCACCCCCACGCGCGACTAGGATCACCCGGGTGAGCTTCGAGGTCCACGCGGACGCCTACGGGCGGTTCATGGGGCGCTACTCCGAGCCCCTGGCGGAGCGGTTCGCGGCGCTCGCGGGGGTCGCGGCCGGTCAGCGCGCGCTCGACGTGGGCTGCGGCACCGGCGCGCTCACGGCCGAGCTCGTCGCGCGGCTCGGCGCCGCGTCGGTGTCGGCGGTCGACCCGTCCGAGTCCTTCGTCGCCGTGGTCCGCGAGCGTTTCCCCGCCGCCGATGTACGGGCGGGGACGGCGGAGCGGCTGCCGTACGGTGACAAGGCCTTCGACCTCACGCTCGCCCAGCTGGTCGTGCACTTCATGGCCGACCCGGTCGCCGGCCTGCGGGAGATGGCCCGGGTGACCCGGCCCGGCGGCGTGGTCGCGGCGAGCGTCTGGGACCACGCCGGCGGCGGCGGCCCCCTGGCCGTGTTCTGGCGCGCGGCGCTGGAGCTCGACCCGCAGGCCCGCGACGAGTCCGGCCTGGCCGGCGCCCGCGAGGGCCACCTGGCCGAGCTGTTCGCGGCGGCCGGCCTGACCGCGATCGAGCCGTCGGAGCTGTCGGTACGCACCACGTTCGCCGACTTCGCCGAGTGGTGGGAGCCGTTCACGCTCGGCGTGGGCCCGGCCGGCGACTACGTGCGCACCCTGGACGACCCGCGGCGCGAGGCCCTGCGCGAGCACTGCGCGACCCGGCTGCCGGGCACCGGCCCCATCGAGATCACCGCCACGGCATGGACGGTCGTCGCCCGCACGGTTTCGCCCGGCTGACCCCGGGTAGCGCTGCGCCGTGAAGTCCTCTCCACTGGGCGGGCTCGACCTCGGCGCCGCCGGAGCGTTCACGTCCGGCCGCCTCGACGCGGACGGCGAAGCGGCGCTGGCGGGACAGGTGGCGTACCTGCTCGGCCAGTTCGAGCCGCCCCCGACCCCGGTGGCCGCGGGCCTGCAGCGGGTGATGGACCACGTCGGCGGCGACGAGGCCCTCCTGGCCTGGCTCGACCGCTTCCCGGGCCGGCCGCGGCTGGTGACGCGGGCGCTGGAGCTCGTGGCGCTGCTCGACCGGTATGGTGACCGCCGCCCCGTCGTCGCCGCCCTCGCCCAACGCCGGATCCACGCCCCGGACCCGCCGACCCTGGCCCGGCGCCTCCCGCCCGACACCGACGAGGCGACGCTGCCCGGCCTGGGCGGTGAGATCAAGGCCCGCCTCGGCGACGACGACCCGGCCGAGGCCGCCCGACTGGCCCTGGACGCCGCGCGGCTGCTCGCCGACCTCGCCCCGGGCGTACACGACGTGCCGGGCTGCGCCGACCTCGAGCCGCTGGCCGTCGAGTCGGTCCACGCCCTGGAGGCCGTGGAGATCCCGTGAACATCGCCCGCGCGGGGTCGCGCGGGCACGGTCGCAGGCCCGAACATAGGCAGCGTGACACCGGCGGCTGGGCCGCGCGGCTGCGCTGCTTCCTCGCCGAGTGCCGCGTGTCGTACCCCCTCGGCGACGGCTGGTACTGGCTCACCCTCACCTGACCCGGAACGGGCTCGGTCGATCATGCACAAAGACGGGCCGTCCATCCGGCGGATATCGACGTACGGCACGCTAGTCTCGGGCCCGTGGCGTTGTCGGACCTCGGAACCGTCGGACTGTCCATGCTGGCCCTGGCCGTCTCCGTCGCCTCCGCCTACATGTCGAGGCGGCAGGTCACGTTGCAGGACAAGGCCACCCACGCCGGCGCGGTCGTCACGATACTGGCCCAGTTCCGCGACCCGAAGCTGCACGAGAGCTTCGAATGCGTTTTCAACGAGCTGCCCGGCCACGACGCGGAGCTCGGCCTCGGCGGCCTGCCGGCGGGCGTCCGGAACCACACGTACAACGTCTGCTACTTCCTGAACGAGATCGGCAGCATGCTGACCCTGGGCATCCTGCGCGAGGACGCGTTCCTCGCGATCTTCCGGGCCCGCGCCATCGCCGTGTGGGGGATCGTCGGGCCGTTCGTCGAGCGGGAGCGGGAGATCAACGCGCGGGTGGGACCGGAGTTCCTGGCCGTGGTCGAGGCGCTGGCGCATCGCGCGGCGATGCTGCGGCCCGATGTCGGGCGGGGCATCCTCCGGGAGTGGCTCGAACGGCCCATCGGCAAGCACTGACGGCGGCCCGCTCACGGCCGGAAGTAGTCCGCCATCATGCGGCTGACCCACTCCGGCTGCCTGACGTCCGCCGGGAGGAACTCCGCCATCGCCGGCTTCAGGTCGATGACCGGGGTGCCCGAGACCGCGTCGAGGCCGGCCACCGTCAGCTCGCGGCCCTGCACGGACTCGATGGCGCAGGTCGTCACGCCGATGCGGTTCGGGCGGCGGGGGCCGCGGCCGGCGAAGATGCCGAAGGGCGGGAGGTCGGCGCGGCCACGGTACGGGCGCGGCTCGCGGAAGTCGCCGTGCTCCGGGAACCGGTCGAAGACGAACAGGACCTCGACGTGGGAGAAGCTGTCCAGGCCCTGCAGGCAGGCGTCGCCGAAGCGCTCGTCGACGGTGATGACGCTGCGTACGGCGCCCCAGTGGTCCGTGTCCTGGATGTCCGTCCGGTCGTTGCGGACCGTGCCGATCGGGGTGATCTCGAAGCTGATCATGGCTCGAGGCTAGCCCGGCCCGTCCCATGAACGTCCTACGGTTCGGGGTGCCGGGCGGCGGCGCGCGTCGATAGCGTCGTTGTCATGCAGGTTCGAATCCTCGGGCCGCTCTTGGTGGAGGCGGGCGGGCGGGCGGTACATCTGCCCGGGCAGCAGCGGCGCGTGCTCGCCGCGCTCGCGTTGCGGGCCGGGCGGGCCGTCACCATCGGGGCGCTCGCCGACGCGGTGTGGGACGGGGGCGCGCCGGCGCTCGCGCGGCGGCAGGTGCAGAACCACGTCTCGGCGCTGCGCGGGGTGCTCGCGCGGCTCGGGTCGTCGTCGGTGATCGGGGCGGACAACGACGCGTACACGCTGCGCATCGGCCCGGCCGAGCTCGACCGCGCCGTCTTCGACGACCTCGTGGCGCAGGGACGGCAGGCGGCCGCGGGCGGCGATGTGCGCCGCGCCGCGGACCGCCTCCGGGCGGCGCTGGACCTGTGGCGCGGGCCGGCGCTCGAGGGCCTGGACACGCCGGTGCTGGCCCGGGCCGCCGCCGCCCTCGACGCCGAGCGGGACCTGGTCACTGAGGAGTGGCTGGAGCTGCAGGTGCAGGCGGGCCGGCATCGGGAGGTGCTCGGCGAGCTGACCCGGCTGGTTGCCGAGCGGCCGCTGCGCGAGGGGCCGGTGCGGCTGCTCATGGTCGCGCTGAGCCGCCTGGACCGGCGGGCCGACGCGCTCGCGCACTACGAGGGCCTGGCCGCCCGCCTGCGGGCCGCGCTGGGGGTCGAGCCCGGTCCCGCACTGCAAGCCACCAACGCGGCGATGAGAGGGGAGCCGGGCGAGGCGGGCGGCCGGACACCGCCGTCGCAGCTTCCCGGGGCCGTCCGCCTGTTCGTCGGCCGCGACCGGGAGCTCGACGCGCTCGACGCCGCCGTCGGCGCCACCGGCCTCGCCGTCCTCACCGGTCCCGGCGGCGTCGGCAAGACCGGCCTGGCGCTCGCCTGGGCCCACCGCAACGCGGCCGGCTACCCGGACGGCCGGCTGTACGTCGACCTGCACGGCTTCGACCACGCCCCGCCGCGCACCCCGGCCGACGCCCTGACCGGCTTCCTGCACGCCCTCGGGGTCGAGGACGAGCCCGGGATCGAGCCCGAGGCCGACGAGCCCGCCGTCCCGGAGGGCTACCACGATCCCGGCGTCGCGCCCGGGTACACCAACAAGGCCGTGCTCATCGCCACGTTCGGCGTCCGCGAACCCCGCCCGGGCGCCGGGGACGCCGTGGCGGGCCTGGCCGCGGCGTACCGGTCCGCGCTCGCCGGGCGCCGCGTCCTGGTCGTGCTCGACAACGCCGCCGACGCCAACCAGGTCGAGCCGCTGCTGCCCGGCGCGCCCGGGTGCGCCGTCGTCGTCACCACCCGCTGCCCGCTGCCCGAGCTGACCGCGGCCCGCGACGCCGTGCCCATCGAGCTCGGCCCGCTCGCCCCGGCCGCGGCGCGGGAGCTGCTCGGGGGCATGCTGCGCGACCCGATCGACCCCGGCGACGAGCCGCTGGCCGAGACCGTGGCCGAGCTGTGCGGGCACCTCCCCCGCGCGTTGCGGGTCGTGGGCGCGAACCTGCGCGACGCGGGCCCCGCGGCGCTGCGGGAACAGATCGCGCGGCTGCGCGCGGACCGGAGCTGCGTGCTCGCCCCCGAGACGTTCCACCGCCGCACGCCGGACGAGGTCGCGCTGGCCCGCATCCGCTCGTCCGGTGAGGCGCAGCTGCCGCCGTTGTACTACCTGGAGCGCACCGGCCCCGAGCCGCGCCTGGTCGTGTGGTCGACGCACCGGGCCGAGCCGGCCGTGCTGGCGACCCTGCCGCCGGCCGCGTTCGACAACGCCAACGTTTCCCCCGACGCGCGCTGGCTCAGCTGGGTCGACGAGGGCGCTCTGTACGTGCGGGACCTGACCGGGGTACAGCCGCCGCGTATTTTGCACGGGGACGTCGACGGCCGGCTGTTCCCACCGGTGTGGACCCGCGACTCGCGCCGCGTCCTGGTGCGCACGGGCGGCGGCGCGGCCGGCACCGTCGACGCCGGCAGCGGCCGGTTCGCCGCGCTCGCCGCCGACCTCGCCGGGGCCGCCCACCCGATGTTCTCCGTCTGCGGCCGGGTTCTGGCCTACCTCGACGCGGCGGGCACGCTGACGCTCGCCGAGCCCGACGGCCGGGACCCGCGCCCGGCCGAGCTGCCGCGCCGCCTCGCCGACGACGGCCGGCGCGTGCTCGGCGTGCAGTCGTTCGCGCCCGGGGACCTGGCGTTGTCGACCGGCCCCGCGGACACCCCGATCGGCGCGCGCTCGCTGCTGAGCGACGCGTACGTGGGCGGGGAGCCGCTGCGGGTGCTCGGCCTGGCCGGCTCCACCGGCTCGTACACGCCGTACCAGCTGCGCCTGGTGCCGCCCGCGGGCCGGTACGGCTACCACCGCGTCCAGCGCGAGTGCCGCGGCCGCCGCGAACTGGTGCTGCTGGGCGGCAACGGGGAGTACCGCGGCAGCGCCGTCGAACCCCCGATCCTGGACGACTTCCTGCTGCTGAGCGTCTAGCGGAAATCGGCGGCGTGGTCGCGCGCCCAGGCGGTGTAGGGCGCCGGGCGGCGGCCGGTCACCCGCTCGAAGGTGTCGGTGGCCGGGGACCCGCCCGGGTGCCGGGCGTGCTCCAGGAACTCGAGGATCGCCGCGGCCGTCTCCGCCCCCGCGAACCGGGCGAACGCCGCCTCCGCCTCGGCCGGGGCGATCTCCTCCAGCCGGACCGGGCGGCCCAGCGCCTCCGCGATCGCGCGCACCTGCTCGCGCTGGGTCAGCGGGTCGGGGCCGGTGAGCAGGTCGCTGACGCCGGGCGTGCGCGGGTCGCGCAGGGCCGCGACGGCGACGGCGGCGATGTCGCGCTCGTGGATCGGGGCGGTCGCCGCGTCCGGGTACGCCACCCGGACGACCCCCTCGGCCCGGATCGAACGGGCCCAGGCCAGCGCGTTGTTCGCGAGGACCAGCGGGCGGACCGGGGTCGCGGGCAGGGCGGCCTCGACCTCGCGGTGCTCGCGGGCGATCGCGTTGTCCGCGGTCCAGGGCAGCAGGACGCTGCCCGAGGAGAGCAGGACCACGTGCTCGACCCCAGCCGCGGCGACCGCGGCGGCGAACGGGGCCGGGTCGGCGGGCAGCGCGTACACGAAGACGCGCCGCACCCCGTCGAGGGCGGCCCCGAGCGTCGCGGGGCGGGTGAGGTCGGCCTCCACCACCGGTACACCCGCCGGAAGGTCGCCGGCCGTGGACAGGTCGCGCACCGAGGCGCGGACGGGTTCGCCGGCCGTGTGCAGTTGGTCGAGCACGTGCCGGCCGATGGAGCCGCGGGCGCCGATCACCAAGGTCGTCATGGGTAGATCGTGGCCGGTATCCAGCGCGAGGCCACGCCGGTGCGGGCGAAATGGCGAGATCCGATCTGGAAGAGCCCGATCTGGAAATTATCCACGCCCGCCTGTGACCCAAGCCACATGCGGCTCCTGTCAGCAATCGCGGCGCCGTTCCGATCAATCCACCGGGAGCAAGCGAGCCGATAGGAGCAGTACATGAAGCACCGCATCGTCGTTCTCGGCGCCGGCTACGCCGGGGCCTACGTGGCCGGAAACCTGGCCCGCCGGCTGTACCCGGCGGACACCGAGATCACCGTGGTCAACGCTGAGCCGGACTTCGTCGAGCGGATGCGGATGCACGAGCTCGCCGCCGGCCGAGAGCTCAAGGCCCAGAACCTCGCCGACGCCTTCGCGGGCACCGGAGTACGGCTGCGGGTGGCCCGGGTCACCGCCGTCGACCCCGGGCGCCGGGTCGTCACGGTCACCGATGCCGGTGGCGGCGGCGAGCTCGGCTACGACACGCTCGTCTACGCGCTCGGCAGCCACGTCGCCGACCACGGCGTCCCCGGCGTGGCCGAACACGCCTTCGACATCGCCGGCCGGCCCTCGGCGCTGCGCCTGCGCGAGCGCCTGAGCAGCCTGCGCAACGGCGGGCGGGTGCTGGTCGTCGGTGACGGGTTGACCGGCATCGAGAGCGCCGCCGAAATCGCCGAAGCCCGGCCCGGCCTGTCCGTGGCGCTGCTCGCCCGCGGCGAGCTGGGGGCCCGGCTCTCCGCCGGGGCCCGCCGCCACCTGCGCCAGGCGTTCGACCGGCTCGGCATCACCGTCCTGGAGCACACCGGCGTCGAAGCCGTCGAAGCGACGCGGGTGCTGTGCGCCGACGGCACCGCCCTGGCGTCCGACGCGACCGTGTGGGCGGCCGGGTTCGCGGCCGGCCCCATCGCCGCCGCCGCCGGGCTGGAGGTCACCGACAACGGCCAGATCGTCGTTGACCGCACGATGCGGTCGGTCTCGCACCCGAACGTGTACGCCATCGGCGACAGCGTCCACGCCATCGGCGACAACGGCCGGCCGCTGCCGATGTCCTGCGGTTCGGCCGGCTTCACCGGCCGGCAGGCCATCGAGGCGATCGTCGGCCGCCTGACCGGCCGCGAGATCCCGAACACCAGGCTGGTGTACACGTACAACTACATCACCCTCGGGCGGAAAGACGGGATGCTGCAGACGGTCGACGACGAAGGGCGACCAAGGCCGAAGCATCAGGGCGGCCGGAGGGCCGCGCGGATCAAGGAGGGCATCAACAGGATCGCGCTGTGGACCATCTCCCACCCGACCTTCGGCCGGCCCACGCGCAAGCGCCGCCAGACCGCCGCGCCGGATGCGTCCCGCCGGGACCGCGGTCGCGTGGCCGCCTAGGTTGGCCGGCGTGGACAGCACCGCCCCTGATCGCTTCGACACCAGCCGGTTCGAGGCCAGCCGGAACCGGCTGGCCTCACTGGCGTACCGGCTGCTGGGCTCCGCCGCCGACGCCGAAGACGCCGTGCAGGACGCGTTCCTGCACTGGCAGGCCGCCGACCGGCAGCAGATCAAGGTGCCGGAAGCCTGGCTGACCAAGGTCGCCACCAACCTGTGCCTCGACCGGCTGCGCTCGGCACCGTCCCGGCGCGAGCGGGCCGTCGCCTGGCTGCCCGAACCGCTCCTCGACGGCGACCCGATGCTCGGCCCGGCCGACACGTTCGAGCAGCGCGAATCGGTCTCCCTGGCCGTGCTGACGCTCATGGAGCGCCTGTCAGCCCACGAGCGAGCCGTCTACGTGCTGCGCGAAGCGTTCTCCTACAGTCACGCCGAGATCGCCGAGATCCTCGACATCACGGAGTCCGCCAGCCAGCAGCACCTGCACCGGGCCCGGCGCCGCATCACCGCCGCCCGCCGCCGCGGCGGCGCGGTCGACCCGGCATCCGCCCGCAGGATCGTCGAGGAGTTCCTCGCCGCGGCCTCCTCGGGCCGCACCGAACGACTGGTGGCGCTGCTCACCGACGACGCGATCGCGATCTCCGACGGCGCCGGCCTGACCGGGACGCTGCTGCGGTACGACACCGCGCAGCGCATCGCCGCCGTCGCACGGGCCGGCTTCAGACCCACGCCCGCGAAACGGCGGCTTGCCGGCGGTACGCCCGCCGTGCACTACGCGCTCGTCAACGGCGCCCCGGCCATCCTCTTCGTGCTCGGCGACCAGGTCACCGGCGCCGTGACGTTCGACATCGCCAACGGCAGGATCGCTACCGTGCGCGGCATTGCCGCCCCCGCCCGCCTCGCCCGCCTCACCGAAGCCTGGCGGCACCACGAACCGGGCCCGCCGCTCATCACGCGGTGGTGACCGCCCGCCGTGCCCAGATCAGCGACGTTCCAACCGCCTCCGGTGGTCTGTAGGATCGAGCGGGATGGCGAGATCCGACCTGGACGAGCTCGATCTGGGGATTATCCACGCCCTGCACCTCGACGGGCGGGCGTCGTTCACCCGGCTCGGTGAGGTGCTCGGGGTCTCCGACCAGACCGTCGCCCGCCGCTACGCACGGCTGCGCGCCGACTTCCGGGTGCGGGTGAGCGCCCGGACCGACGCCGCGCGGGTCGGCGAGGTGTCATGGTGCGTGCGCATCCAGTGCGTGCCCAGCGTGGCGGTCACCGTCGGCCGGGCCCTGGCTCGGCGCGCCGACACGTCGTGGGTGAAGCTGGCCTCGGGCGGCACCGAGATCTCGTGCATGGTCCGCGCCGTCTCCGACCGCGACTCGTCCGCGCTGCTGCTCGAGCAGCTGCCGAAGACGCCGAACGTCACCGGGGTCACCGCCAACTGCCTGCTGCACGTGTACTTCGGGGGCCCGCAGAGCCCCGTCGAGGCGCTCACTCCGGAGCAGGCCGCGGCGATCCGCTGGCCGGAGGCGCCCGCGGACGGCCGGGCGGTGCTCTCCGACGACGACCGGCGGCTCGTCGGCATGCTCGCCGCCGACGGCCGGGCGGGCTTCACCGAGCTGGCCGCGGCCACGGGGCGGCCGCACACGACCCTGCGGCGGCGGGTCCAGGAGCTGCGGGAGTGCGGCGCGCTGTACTTCGACGTCGACGTCGACCACCGTGCCCTGCGGCTGCCGATGCAGACGATGCTGTGGCTGTCCGTCGCCCCCGACCGGATGGTGGAGACGGGCGAGGCCCTGGCCAGGCACCCGGAGGCCGTGTTCGTGGGCGCCACGACCGGCTCGACGAACCTGTACGCGGCGGTGCTGTGCCCGGACCCGGCGGCGTTCTACCGGTACCTCGCCACGCGCGTCGCCGCCCTGCCCGCGATCCAGCACCTGGAGACGGCGCCGGTGATCCAGACCCTCAAAAGCCTGTGAGCAGCTCCGCGGGCGCGCCGTCGGCCCAGCCCGGCTCGATCACGGCCAGGGCGTCGGCGCCCGCCGCGGCGCGCAGGCTGGCCGCGCGCGCGTCGGTGAGGACCCGGGCGACCGGGCCGTCGAGGCACACGGGCACGAGCCGCACGCCGTCGTCCGGCACCCGCGCCGGCCCGGTGACGGGCATCCGCAGCGGCGGCGCGGCGGGGGCGCCGGTCATCGCCTCCAGCAGCGGCCGCAGCAGCGTGAGCGCGGCGACGAGCCCGGCGAACGGGTTGCCGGGCAGCCCGACGACCCACGGGCCACCGGGGATGCGGGCGAGCAGCTGCGGGTGCCCGGGCCGGCAGCGCACCCCGTCGACGTGCCAGGCCGCGCCGAGCCCGGCCAGCACGCGGTGCAGGTGGTCGGCGGCGCCCACCGAGGACGAGCCGGTCACGACGAGGACGTCGGCCCCGGCCGCGGCGGCGATGGCGTCCTGCAGCGCGGCGCGGTCGTCCGGGGTGTACGCGGGCCCGCCGGCGAGTCCCCCGGCGTCCTCGACAAGCGCGGCGATGCTCGGGCCGAACGCGTCGCGGACGAACCCGGGGCGGGGCACCCCGGCGCGGACGATCTCGTCGCCGGTCACCACGAGCCGGACCAGCGGGCGGCGGTACACCGTGAGGACATCGGCCCCGGCCTGCGCGGCGGCGCCGAGCACGGCCGCGGTGACCCGGCGCCCGGCCGGCACGACGACGTCGCCCGGCACCGCGTCCTCGCCCGCCCGCCGGATGTGCCGTCCCGGGGCGAACGGCCCGGCGAGCCGGTCACCGTCGCGCCGGGAGCGCTCGTAGGGCAGGACCGCGTCGGCCCCGTGCGGCACGGGCGCGCCGGTGCCGATCTCGACCGCGGTGCCCGGCGCCAGCGCGTCGCCGGGGGACGCGCCGGCCAGGCGGCGGCCGACCACGGTCCACGGCCCGGCCCCGCGCACCGCGTAGCCGTCCATCGCGGCGGTGTCGCAGCCGGGCAGCGCCGCGCGGGCGCGCACCGGCTCGGCCAGCACCCGGCCCGCGGCCGCGGCCAGCGGGACCGGCTCGGGCTCCAGCGGGCCGGCCACGCCGCGGGCGGCGTGGCGAGCGGCGCGCCACCCCACGTCGGCGACCCGGGCCACGCCGGCGCCGAGCGCGTGCGTGGTCACTGGACCCGCTCCCACCCGCGGCGCGTGGGGCGGGCGCCGAGCTGGCGGTCGCGGCTGCGGTACACGATGTAGGGCCGGGTCAGGTAGCCCAGCGGCGCGGAGAACACGTGCACGAGCCGGCTGAAGGGCCAGAACGCGAACAGCGTCAACGCGGCCAGCGCGTGCAGCCGGAAGCCGATCGGCGCGCGGGCCATCAGGTCGGGCTGCGGGTGCAGGTAGAAGATCGAGCGGAACCAGGGCGAGACGGTCTGGCGGTAGTCGTGCGGGTGCCCCGTCAGGTTGCCCAGCACCGTGGTGCCGAGGCCGAGCACGATGGTGCCGACGAGCAGCACGTACATGATCTTGTCGTTGGTGGTGGTGGCCGAGAACACCGGGCCGACGGTGCGGCGGCGGTAGACGAGGATCGCGGCCCCGCCCAGGGTCATGACGCCGGCGACGGTGCCGAGGCCGACCGCGACGCCGTGGTAGGCGGTCTCGCTCACGCCCACCGCCTCCGTCCACGACTCGGGGATGACCAGGCCGCCGACGTGGCCCAGCGCGACCAGCAGGATGCCGAAGTGGAACAGCGGGCTGCCCAGGCGCAGGAGCCGGCGCTCGTAGAGCTGCGACGAGCGGGTCGTCCAGCCGAACTTGTCGTAACGGTACCGCCAGAAGTGCCCGGCCACGAAGACGGTGAGGGCCACGTAGGGCACGACGATCCACAGCAGGACGTTCATCGGGGGGCTCCGTAAGCGGCGAGGCCGACCTGTTCGGCCGGCGGGCCCTGGGCGGCCAGGCGGGCCACGGCGGTGTGCACGTCGCCCTCCAGCGGCGCGAGGGTGGCGGAGACGGAGTCGAGGACGTCCGCCCAGGGGGAGCGTGCGTCGTGCAGCGCCGCGCGCAGCAGTTCCAGGCCGGCCCGGTGCTCGGCGAGCAGGGCCGCGCCCGGCTCCGGGTTGGCGGCCGCGAACTCGAGCACGACCGCGAGGTGGTCGGGCAGCTCCTCATCGGTGAGGCGCAGCCCGACGGCGGCGTAGGTCTGCTTGAGCCGCAGCAGGGCCATGCCGCGGTTGCGGGTGTCGCCGTGCGCGTAGTACGTCAGGAACAGGCAGCAGCGCCTCCGCTGGTCGAACGTGGCGACGTAGTCCGTCGTCAGCGTCGCCAGGGGCGTGCGTTCGAGGTGGTCGAGGAAGCGGTGCGTCGGCGCGTCGGCGACCCGGCGCAGGAGCGGGATACGGGACACGAGTTGTTCGTCCGGGTAGTCCAGCAGCAGCGACTGGGCCTGCCAGGCGGCGGGGTTCACGAGTCGCTCCGATCCGGGAAGAGGCCCTCCGGGCGGCCCTTGCCGTCCCAGTTGAGCATGTTGACGCGGCGCGGCTTGTCGGCCGGGCCGGCGACCGAGTCGCTGGTCTGCCGCTCGCGCAGCATCACGAAGTTCTCCACCGCGATCGGGGCCGGGCCGCCGGAGGACTCGCCGAACGGGCCCGAGCCACCCATCCGCGGGCCGCCCTCGTAGTCCAGCGAGCACTCGGTCGCCAGCTCCTCAAGGGCGTGCGCCTGCTCCGCGTGGGCGGGCGGGATGACGTAGCGCTCGTCGTACTTCGCCAGGGCCAGCAGCCGGTACATGCCGTACATCTGCTCGCCGGTCATTCCGGCCGCGGCCGCGATCGACTCGTCGGCGTCGCGGCCGAGGTTGATGTCGCGCATGTACGAGCGCATCGCGGCCAGCCGGCGCAGCGACGCGTCCACCGGGGCCGGGTCGCCGGCGGTGAACAGCTGGGCCAGGTAGTCGATCGGGATGCGCAGCGCCTCGATCGCGGCGAAGAGGTTGCCGCGGTCCTCGGCGTCGTGGCCGGTGTCGCGGACCACGTCGACGACCGGCGACAGCGGCGGGATGTACCAGACCATGGGCATGGTGCGGTACTCCGGGTGCAGCGGCAGGGCCACCTTGTATGTGTTGATGAGCGCGTACACGGGCGAGCGCCGGGCCGCCTCGACCCAGTCGCGGGGGATGCCGGCGCGCTCGGCGGCGGCCGCGACCGCGGGGTCGTTCGGGTCCAGGAACACCTTGCGCTGGGCCTCGTACAGGTCGTGCTCATCCACGGTGGACGCGGCGGCGAGCACCGCGTCGGCATCGTAGAGCATCAGGCCGATGTAGCGCAGCCGGCCCACGCACGTCTCCGAGCACACGGTGGGGATGCCGACCTCGATGCGGGGGAAGCAGAACGTGCACTTCTCGGCCTTGCCGGTGCGGTGGTTGAAGTACACCTTCTTGTAGGGACAGCCCGACACGCACATCCGCCAGCCGCGGCAGCGGTCCTGGTCGACCAGGACGATGCCGTCCTCCTCGCGTTTGTAGATCGCCCCGGACGGGCACGACGCGGCGCACGACGGGTTGAGGCAGTGCTCGCAGATGCGGGGCAGGTAGAACATGAAGGTCTGCTCGAACTCGAACTTCACCTTGTCGGCGATGCCCTTGAGCAGCACGTCCTTGTCGCCGTGGTCGGGCGAGCCGCCGAGGTCGTCGTCCCAGTTCGCCGACCACGAGATCTTCATGTTCCGGCCGGACAGCAGCGACCTGGGCCGGGCGACCGGCGTGTGCTCCTGCAGCGGCGCGTTCGTGAGCGTCTCGTAGTCGTAGGTCCAGGGCTCGTAGTAGTCGTCGATCGAGGGCATCTTCGGGTTGGAGAAGATGGTCAGCAGCTTCTTGAACCGGCCGCCGCCCTTGAGCGCGAGCCGGCCGCGGCGGTTGAGGGTCCAGCCGCCCTTCCACGTCTCCTGGTCCTCGTACCGGCGCGGGTAGCCCTGCCCCGGCCGGGTCTCGACGTTGTTGAACCACACGTACTCGACGCCGGAACGGTTGGTCCACGCCTGCTTGCAGGTGACCGAACAGGTGTGGCAGCCGATGCACTTGTCGAGGTTCATCACCATCGCCATCTGCGCCATCACGCGCATGTCAGTACTCCACATCCTGCGAGCGGCGCCGGATGACGGTCACCTCGTCGCGCTGGTTGCCGGTGGGGCCGAGGTAGTTGAAGGCGAACGACAGCTGCGCGTAGCCGCCGACCAGGTGGGTCGGCTTGATCAGCAGCCGGGTCAGCGAGTTGTGGATGCCGCCGCGCCGGCCGTTCGTCTCGGTGCGGGGGACGTCGATGAGCCGGTCCTGGGCGTGGTACATGTACACGGTCCCCTCCGGCATGCGGTGCGACACGATCGCGCGGGCGACCACGACGCCGTTGCGGTTGACCGCCTCGATCCAGTCGTTGTCGTGCACGCCGATCTTCGCCGCGTCCTCCTTGGACATCCAGATCACCTGGCCGCCGCGCGACAGCGAGAGCATGAACAGGTTGTCCTGGTACTCCGAGTGGATCGACCACTTGTTGTGCGGGGTCAGGTACCGCACCGTGATGCCCAGCTCGCCCTGCGCGCCGACCGCGGGCTCGCCGAAGAGGGCCTGCATGTTCAGCGGCGGGCGGTAGGTCGGCATCCACTCCCCCAGCTCGGCCATCCAGTCGTGGTCGAGGTAGAAGTGCTGCCGGCCGGTGAGGGTGTGCCAGGGCTTGAGGCGTTCGACGTTTATGACGAACGGCGAGTACCGCCGCCCGCCGGACTCCGAGCCGGACCACTCCGGCGAGGTGATGACCGGCGTCGGGCGGGACTGGGTGTCGGCGAACGTGATCTGCTTGCCCTCGTGCTCCGCGGCAAGATCCGCCAGTTGTACCCCGGTCTGCTTCTCGAGGGTGTGGAAGCCCTGGGTGGCGAGGTGGCCGTTGGTGGTGCCGGACAGCGCCAGGATCGCCTCGCACGCCTGCACGTCGCGGGCGATCGAGGGCCGGCCGTTGGGGGCGACGCCGTTCTTGTGCCGCAGGTACTCGATCTCCCGCTCGACCCGGAAGGTGACGCCCTTCGTCGTCGCGCCGAGCGAGTCCGCGAGCGGCCCGAGCGATGCCATCTTCTCGGCGATCGCGCCGTAGTCCCGCTCCACCGGGATCAGCTTGGGCATGGTGCGGCCCGGGATCGGCTCGCACTCGCCGGCCTTCCAGTCCCGGACCCGCCCGTGCGGGTTGGCCAGCTCGTCCGGGGTGTCGTGCAGCAGCGGCGCGGCGACGACGTCGGTGCGGGTGCCGAGCCGGTCGGCCGCGAGCGTGCTGAACGCGCGGGCGAGGGTCATGAACGCGTCCCAGTCGGTGCGGGTCTGCCACGGCGGGGCGATGGCCGGGTTGAACGAGTGCACGAACGGGTGCATGTCGGTGGTGTTGAGGTCGTGCTTCTCGTACCAGGTCGCGGCGGGCAGCACCACGTCGGAGTACACCGTGGTCGAGGTCATGCGGAAGTCCAGCGACAGCAGCAGGTCGAGCTTGCCGGTCGGGGCCTGCTCCCGCCACACCAGGTCGCGCGGGCGGGCTTCCGGCGGGGCCTCGGTGGCGCGCACGGCGTGGTCGGTGCCGAGCAGGTGCCGCAGGAAGTACTCGTTGCCCTTGGCCGAGGAGCCGAGCAGGTTGGCCCGCCAGACGGTGAGCACGCGCGGGAAGTTCTCCGGCGCGTCGGGGTCCTCGCAGGCGAAGCGCAGCCGGCCGGCCTTGAGCTCGGCCACGACGTGCTCGGCGACCGGCAGCCCGGCCGCGGCGGCCTCCCCGGCCAGGTCCAGAGGGTTGCGGTCGAACTGGGGGTACGACGGCATCCAGCCCATGCGTGCGGAGGCGGCGATGAGGTCGGCGGTGGTCTTGTCGGTGAACTTCCCGGAGTTCGTGGCGCTCGTGGCCGAGAGGGTCGCGGCCGAGAACGGGTCGTAGCGGTACTGGTCGGTGTGCAGGTACCAGTAGGCGGTCTGGATCATCTGGCGGCCCGGGCGGGACCAGTCGGACGCGGTACTCAGCAGGCTGTACCCGGTGATCGGGCGGACCTTCTCCTGCCCGACGTAGTGCGCCCAGCCGCCGCCGTTGACGCCCTGGCAGCCGGTGATCGTGGTCAGCGTCAGGAACGCGCGGTAGATCGTGTCGGAGTGGAACCAGTGGTTCGTGCCCGCGCCCATGATGATCATGGAGCGGCCCTTCGACTCCTCGGCGTTGGCCGCGAACTCACGGGCGATGCGCGCCGCGGCCTGGCCCGGGACGCCGGTGATGGTCTCCTGCCAGGCCGGGGT
The DNA here is from genome assembly GCF_040648435.1 of Dactylosporangium sp. NPDC049140. NCBI lineage: Bacteria > Bacillati > Actinomycetota > Actinomycetes > Micromonosporales > Micromonosporaceae > Dactylosporangium > Dactylosporangium sp. NPDC049140. The sequence goes on from NZ_JBEZDS010000085.1 coordinate 18,943, forward strand.
GTAGGGCGAGCCGGCGTCGTCGTAGCCGGTCGGCCACTGCCCGGGCAGCCCGTCGCGCCCGACGCCGTACTGGGCCAGCAGCAGGTCGTAGACGGTGGTCACCAGGTGCGCGCCGATGCGCCGGACCGGCACGCCGCGGCGGATCGGCGCGGCCGTGCCACTGGGCGTGTCGAACCGGGGCAGCGTCACCTCGACCGCATCGCCGCCCTCGCAGGACAGCCGCGGGCGCACGTCGCCGAGGTCGAGGTTCCACCTGCCGGCGCCCGCCTCGCCGTAGCGGAAGCCGAGCGAGCCGTTGGGGACCACCGGCGTCCCGTCGTCGTCGAGCAGCACCGTCTTGAACTCGGCGTGCTCGCTCTGCGCCTCGGCGCCGGGCAGGTCGGCCGCGGTGAGCATCTTCCCCGGCCGGACGGTCCCGTCGCCGGCCTCGTCGAGGGTGACCAGGAACGGCAGGTCGGTGAACCGGCGCACGTAGTCGGTGAAGTACGGCACCGCCCGGTCGACGAAGAACTCCTTGAGCACCACGTGCCCCATCGCCATGGCGAGGGCCCCGTCGGTGCCGGGCTGGGCGGGCAGCCACTCGTCGGCGAACTTGACGTTGTCGGCGTAGTCGGGGGCGACGGCGATGACCTTCTGGCCCCGGTAGCGGGCCTCGGCCATCCAGTGCGCGTCGGGCGTGCGGGTCACCGGCAGGTTGGAGCCCCACATGATCAGGTAGCCGGCGTCCCACCAGTCGCCGGACTCCGGCACGTCGGTCTGGTCGCCGAACACCTGCGGGGAGGCGACGGGCAGGTCGGCGTACCAGTCATAGAATGACAGCATCGCCCCGCCGATGAGGTTGTAGAACCGCGCCCCGGCGGCGTGCGACACCATCGACATCGCCGGGATCGGCGAGAAGCCGGCGACCCGGTCGGGCCCGAACTCGGCGATGGTGTGCACGTGCGCGGCCGCGACGAGCTCGACGGCCTCGTCCCAGGAGGCGCGGACCAGGCCGCCCTTGCCGCGCACCGACTTGTAGCGGCGCGCCTTCCCGGGGTCGCCGACGATCGACGCCCAGGCCGCGACCGGGTCGCCGCCGTGCTCCCGCTTGGCCTCGCGGAACAGCTCCAGCAGCACCCCGCGCACGTAGGGGTAGCGCACGCGGGTCGGCGAGTAGGTGTACCAGGAGAACGCCGCGCCGCGGGGGCAGCCGCGCGGCTCGTACTCGGGGCGGTCCGGGCCGACGCTCGGGTAGTCGGTCTGCTGCGACTCCCAGGTGATGATGCCGTCCTTGACGTACACCTTCCAGGAACACGACCCGGTGCAGTTGACCCCGTGCGTGGAGCGCACCACCTTGTCGTGCGACCAGCGGTCCCGGTAGAACGCGTCGGCCTGGCGCCCGCCGATCTGGTGCAGGGTGCGCAGATCCTTCGAAACCTCACCCTTGGTGAAGAACCGCCGGGTGCTCACCAGTGCATCATCGAGGCTTGACAAGTCTCAGCTCCCTTCGGTCTTCACATCAGCACAAATGCCGCCGACCCGGGCCCGAACCGCGTCCACGAGCTCCCAGTCCTCGTTGCGCAGCCCCGCGAGCGCGGCCGGGAACACGCCGTCCTGCTCCTTGAGGATGTGATCGCGCAGCATCTCCAGTGTGTCGAGCAGCTCTTGCGGCGTGCCGGGGTTCTGCAGGACCGCCTCGATCCGGCGGTGCTCGGACCGCAGGGCGGCGACGTGCTCGGGGAAGTCGGCGGCGAGCGCCGGGAACAGGCCCTGCTCCTCGACCGCGGTGTGCGGGCCGAGGATCGTGAGGATCTCCCGGGCCAGCACCTTCTGGCCTTTTCGGTCCGCGGCCCGTACCTCGCCGATGAGGTTGACGACCAGATCGTGCTCGCGGGTGAGCTCGTCGATCGCGGCGATCGCCTGGCAGCCGCAGTACTCACACATGCGCGGTGCTCCGGCGCCCGGAGGACTTCGGGGCACCGCCGCGGGCGACGGCGGTGACGGTCAGCAGCAGCGCACCGAGCGAGACCACGGCGAGGGCGGCCAGGCCGGCGGCGTAGGTGCCGTACCGCTCGTACACCACGCCCATCACCAGCGGCGGGACGAACCCGCCGAGCCCGCCGGCGGCGCCGACGACCCCGGTGACCGACCCGACCATCTTCTGCGGCGCCCGCTGGGCGACCAGGGCGAAGGTGGCCCCGCTGCCGGCCCCGAGCGCGGCCGCCATGGCCAGGAACGCGATGGTACCGACGGGCGCGAGGCCGGGGGTGAAGGACTGCACGAGCGCCCCGGCGGCGACGACGGCGAGGGCGGCGGCGAGCACGCGGGTGGCCGCGATGCGGTCCGACAGCCACCCGCCGATCGGGCGCATCACCACGGCGAGGACGACGAAGCCGGCCATCCGGTTGGCCGCGTCGGCCTGGGCCAGCCCGTAGGCGGTCTTGAGGTACGCCGGCAGGTACACGGAGAACGCGACGTAGCCGCCGAACGCGACCGCGTACAGCACCGCGGCCTGCCAGGTGATGCGCAGCCGCACGGTCGCGGCCAGGCGCCGGCCCAGCGGCTCGGCCGGCACGACCCGCCCGGGGGCGTCGCGCAGCAGCAGCCAGGCCACGGCGGCGTACACGGCCAGCACGACGGCGGTGACGACGAACGGGGTGGCGGTGGTACCCGCGCCGACGAGCTTCACGGTGGTCAGCGCGCTGATCGCGGTACCACCCATCCCGGCCCCGAACACCCCGACGGCGAACCCGCGCCGCTGCGGCGGGAACCAGTTGTTCACGAACGGCACGCCGACCGCGAACGTGGTGCCGCCGATGCCGAGGAAGAAGCCGCCGACCAGCAGTCCGGCGAGCGAGGTGTGCCCGCTGAGGCCCAGGTACAGCACCGGGACGACGGTGACCAGAGAGACGAGCGGGAACATGATCCGGCCGCCGTACCGGTCGGTGAGCGCACCCACCGGAATCCGCCCGAGCGACCCGACGACCACCGGCACCGCGACGAGCAGCGCCTGCTGGAACGAGGTCAGGTGCAGGGCATCCTTGAACTTCGGCGCGAGCGGGCTCAGCAGCGCCCACGCCCAGAAGTTGACCGCGAACCCGGCCGTGGCGAGCGTGAGCATGAGCGCTCGCTGCCGTCCGGTGACTGTTGTCGCCTGGGGTGTGCTCATTCGGCTCTCCACTGCGGGTGTCGGTTCCTCGCCACGATTCAGGCTTCCCGGCGCTCGCGGCCCTGAACAGGGACCTTGGTCCCGACCGGGCCGGGACGTCCAGCGGTACACCGGCAAGGTGTCGCCCCCGTAGCGTCGTTCCCCGTGAGACGACAGTGGGTCCCGCCGCAGCACGGGGCGTGGGCGATGCTGGCCGTGCCCTACCTCGCCGGGCTGCTGTCGGCCGGCTTCCGGTGGCCGGACGTCCCGCTGGCCGGCGCCTGGCTGTCGGGGTACCTGTTCTCCTACTTCGCGTTCCTGGCCGCGAAGACGCGCCGCCCGGCCCGCTACCGAGCCGAGCTGCTCCTGTACGGCACCGTCGCGGCCGCGCTGACCGCGATCGTCGTCCTGGCCCGCCCGGCGGTGCTGTGGTACGCCCCGGTCTACGCCGCGCTGATCGCGGTGAACCTGTGGCACGCGGCGCGCCGCCGCGAGCGCGCCCTGCTCAACGACGCCGCGTCGGTACTGCAGAGCTGCCTCATGGTCCTCGTGACCGGCGGCACGCTGCCGGCGTTCGTCCTGTGCCTGCTGTACTTCGGCGGCACGGTGTTCTACGTGAAGACGATGATCCGGGAGCGCGACAATCCCGCGTACCGCCGCTGGTCGATCGCCTACCACGCCGCGGCCCTGCCCCTGGCCGCCTGGGCCACCTGGTGGGCGGCCCCGCTGTTCGCGTGGCTCCTGGTGCGAGCGGCCGTCCTGCCGGGCCGGGGCTGGCCCCCGAAGCGCGTCGGCCTGGTCGAGATCGCCAACTGCGCCCTGCTCCTGGCCTGTGTCGTAGAGTCGTCTGCTGTGAGCTGGAGTGCCTGACGACTTCGCGGCCCTGGACGATCCGGTCGGCCGCTCCTTGAACGGCCGGCACGCACAGCTGGCCCGCCGCGCGGGCAACACGGCCACCTACCAGACGGGCGTGTCGACATTCGCCACCGTGCCGGCCGAGCCGACATCAGCCGATTGGGATGACTTGGCGCGCCTGCTGGGCCGGGGCGCCTTGGCGGATCTGTTCACCGCGCCGGTAACGCCGCCCGCGGACTGGAGGAACGTCTTCGACATGGCGGGCTTCCAGATGGTCCTGTCCCGACCGACCCGCACCTCCGCCACGCGGAACACTGCGTCGGACGGCGGAGCCGACGGGACCGGCCGCAGGGCCAACCGCGAGGCCGACGGCACGACTGAAAGCGAAGCCGAACCCAGGGCCGACCGCGCGAAGGACCGCGGAGCCGGTCGCCGGGCCGACGCCACGCTCGACCGCGGGGCCGACTTCGCGGTCGCCGAACTGGGCCGAGCCGACGTACCGGACATGCTGGCCCTCATAGACGCGACCCGCCCCGGCCCCTTCTGGGCGCGCACGATCGAGCTGGGCGCCTTCTACGGCGTACGCGACAACGGCGCCCTGCTGGCCATGGCCGGCGAACGACTGCACCCGCCCGGCTGGGCCGAGATCAGCAGCGTGTGCACCACCCCGCAGGCCCGCGGCCGCGGACTCGCCGCCCAGGTCGTGCGCGCCGCCGTGGACAGGATCACCGCGCGCGGCGAGCGCCCGTTCCTGCACGTGGTCGACACCAATCTCGACGCAATCCGCCTCTACGAGCGCCTGGGCTTCGTCGTCCGGACACGTGTGAGATTCCACGGCTACCGCGTCCCATGAGCACGCCGCGCCTGCCCACGCCTGGGCCGTCCTAGCGGACCGCCCGCAACGCCACCCGCCCCCGCAACGCCCCGCGACCGGCGCGAGCAATCCCACGCGACGGCGCACTGCCGGTGTGTGCAGCCCGATACGACGGCGCGGTAGGGAGTCTTGTTTCCGGCGAAGGGCGCCCGCGGTGGGGCGTGGGGCTGGATCATGGCTTCCCTTCCCCCGCGCGCACCCGGCGCGGCGCGGCGGCCGCGGCCGTCATAGTGTTGTGCACCGCCACCGGGTGCTACTACTGGCTCAACCTTCCCGGCGGCCTTCGTCCGGGCGGGGAGTTCGGGCCGCTGTTGCGGGCCTTCGCGTACTGGATGCTGCTGTCCATCGCCGGCGGCACCGTGCTCGGCGCGCTCGCCCACGCCGTGCGCGCCGACGGGGCCCGCCGCGCCGCGGTTGCCGCCGGGCTCACGTGCGGGCTGCTCGCCGGGGCCGGGATCGCGATCGTCACGACGCTGCTCGTCACCGGGGACCCCGCGCGCGGCGAACTCGGCCAGGGCACGCTGCAGGCCGCGGCGGGCATCGCGGTCGCCACGTGGTCCTTCGCGCGCCGCCGCGGACGGTGCGCGTGGATGGTCTACGTGGGCGCCGCCCTGGCCGCCTGCACCGCCGGTGCCCTGGCCTGGAGCGCCATCGAGTCCGTCCCGATCATCGGCTTCTGACCCGCGGAAGCCCTCGGTACGGCGCAGGTCGACGGTGTCGGCGAGCTCGGTGAGCTTGTCCAGCACCGACTCGCGCACCCCGGCCAGCGCCGCCGTCTCCCGCGCATCGCCCGCGGTGCGGACGGCCAGCCGCGCTGCCCGCGCTCGGCGTCCTGCAGTTCGTCGCGCAGCGCGTCGATGTCGTCGATGACCGCGTGGCCGGCCTCGACCTCGGCGCGGGCGTCGAGGAGCGTGCCGGCGAAACCTGAGGCGCTACAGGGGCAGACGAAGCCGGAGCAGCGCGCCCCCGGCCGGAGACTCCTCGATCGTCAGCGTTCCCCCGTGGGCCGCGACAATATCCCGCGCGATGGGCAGCCCGAGTCCACTCCCCCCACCGGTGCGCGACCGATCCTGATCCAGCCGGACAAACCGGTCGAAGACCCGATCCCGATCGACCGGAGCGATTCCCGGCCCGTCATCGGACACCGTGATTTCGGCGGTACCGCCAACAGCCTCCACCGTCACCTCCACCACACCCACGGCATGCCGCGCCGCATTGTCCATGAGATTGCGCAACACGCGCTGCAAATGATGCGGATCCCCGCTCACCCGCACCGGCGCCGACCGCGCCGCAACCTTCAACCCCGGCCGCTCCGCGGTAAGCCGCTCCCGCTCCAGATACACCAGATCGTCGAGGTCCACGTCCTCCCGCCGCAGCTGCAAACCCTT
>NZ_JBEZDS010000086.1:0-24342 GCF_040648435.1 Dactylosporangium sp. NPDC049140
CCCCTGGCCCGCAACCGACAACGCCTGACGACAGCAACCGTGGAGAGCCCGTTGCGCCGAGACGCGCACGGCGGGTTCGGCGAGCGGCCTGGAGACCCGGACCAGCGGCAACACTGACACCGCGCTCCAGGCCGACTCAACTAGTCAGATGCTCAAGCCATCTCATCCCCCACATTGGCTCTCTCACCAAACGTGCTGTTTCGCAAGGCCCCGTACTCCAAAAGCGCCACACGTATCCGCAGGTCCACGCGATCTCCCGCGACTTCCGTTGGCGTCGCTCTGCCGCGACGATGCCCGCGTGCTGTATCGGTGCGGGCGGTGCTCGACAGGTGCGCGGCATCCGATCACGTCCGGAACACGACGCGATCGCAGACCGCCCCGCTTGGCCCTCGCGCAACACGCCGCCCGATGCCCTCGACTGGCCATGATCAGGAAGGCCGCTCCTTCGTCGGCTGGCACCGCCACGTCACCCTCACCGTCCTCGCTCAAGCCTTCTGCACCCTGCTCCGCCTGGACCCAAAAGCGGCTGCGCCGGCCTGACCCTCTACGCCGTGCTGCGCGAGCTGTAACTGCTGCTTGCCGTCATGGTCGGCGCATGCCGTCTCTGCAAACGCCCATTTCATGACACAACCTAACAAAGCACTACTAGCCCGGTTGCCGACCGCCGACGCGCAGGGCATCCTGCTGATCACCTGCGTCCCCGACCGCGGCGACCTAGCCGCACTCGCGGAGCGGGTCCCGGTACCGGCGGTCGTCGTGCGGACTGGGCCGACCGGGCAGATACCGCCCCTCGGGCCGTTCCTCGACCGGTTCCGCTCCCCGGTTCCGCAGCAGCGTTGACCGCTGAGCCCATCCTGGTACCGACACGGGGCTACAGCAGTTCCTCGGCCGCACGGTCAACCTGACCGTCACCGTCGACTCCCTGCACAAGGTGCCCGAGACCGACGAGTCGAACAACGTCATGCACGTTGCGCTCGCCCTCCCGGCGACGTGGCCGGCGGCCGACACGGCCCTACCGTGCCGAGCGGTCTGATCAGGCGGCGAAGGCGGGTGCGAGCGAGCTGCGCCTTCCCGCTCCAGACCGGACCGTGTTACTTCAAGATCCGTCAGATAGCCTGGCGATGCGGGCGGTCATGATCGCGAGCTCCGCCTCGCGGGCCGCTCGGTCCTTGGGCCAGCCCTGTGCGTCGGGGCGGGTCTGCCAGGGCAGCGGACCTGCATCCGGCCGATACTCCACACCGAGCGCGTCCAGCCGGCCCAGATGCGTGGCCAGCCGGTGCCGGAAGGCGGCCAGGTCCCGCCCCGGCGCCGACCATACGGTCTCGGCGAACGCGCACAGCCGGGGAAACGCCGCGTAGTCGACGGCTCGCGCGGACGGGAGATGCTCGGTCCAGATGTTGCACTGCGCGCCGAGCACCCGGTCCCGCTGGGCACCGGTGAGCTGCGCGGGCACCGGCTCGAAGGCGTAGACCTCGTCGACACCGAGCACCGTGCCGACCGGGATCGGCTCGTCGGGGTGGTCGGACTGCCGGTAGTCCAGGTACACCGAGGTGTCCGGGCACAGCACGACGTCGTGGCCGGCGTGGGCCGCGGCCAGTGCGCCGACGGTCCCTCGCCACGAGGCCACGGTCGCGCCCGGCGCGAGTCCGCCCTCGAGGATCTCGTCCCAGCCGTAGAGGCGCCGGCCGCGCGCGGTCAGGTACTCGTCGAACTGCCGGACGAACCAGCTCTGCAGCTCGTCCTCGTCGCGCAGGCCGAGCGCCCGGATCCGTTCCTGCGCGTGCGGGCTCGCCCGCCACTCGTCCTTCGGGCACTCGTCGCCGCCGATGCCGATGAACGGGCCGGGAAACAGCTCGAGAACCTCGTCGAGGACGTGCCGGTAGAAGTCGAGCGTTGGGTCGGCGACGTTGAGGACCCGGCTGGAGATACCCCAGCTCGTGGACACCTCGACGGGCGCGGCGGTGTTGCCCAGCATGGGGTACGCCGCTATGGCCGCCTGGGAGTGCCCCGGGATGTCGATCTCCGGCACGACGGTGACGAACCGCTCCGCCGCGTAGGCGACGATCTCCCGGACGTCGTCCTGCGTGTAGTAGCCGCCGTGCGGCCGGCCGTCGAAGCGCCCGTGCTGCCTGGAGCCGACCATCGACTCGCGGCGCCAGGCGCCGACGCGGGTCAGCTCGGGGTACCGCCGGATCTCCAGACGCCAGCCCTGGTCGTCGGTGAGGTGCAGATGCAGCACGTTGAGCTTGTGTACCGCAAGCAGGTCGATGAAGCGCAGCACGTCGGCCTTGGGCAGGAAGTGCCGGGCCACGTCCAGCATGGCGCCGCGCCAGCCGAACCGCGGCGCGTCGGAGATCTCGGCGCATGGGACGAGCCATCGCGCACCGGCGAGGGCGGCTCTCCGGTACACCATGGACGGCATCAGCTGCCGGAGCGTCTGGGCGCCGTAGAAGACGCCGGCGGGGTCACCACCCACAATGGACACCCGGTCCGGCTCGACCCGCAGCCGGTACCCCTCGGCGGGCTCGGCGTCGGACAGGGCGAGCGTGATGGCGTCCGGGCCCGGCGGGCCGGCCGGCAGCGGCAGCCCGGTGGGCGGCGACAGCTCGCCGCGCAACCACCGCGCGACCCCGTCGAGGGCCGGTGGCGCCGCGATGACCGTCCCGCCGTCGAGCCGGAACGCGTCCTCGCCGATCGAGCACCGCGATGGCAGCGGAAGCACCGTGCTCAATCCTTCACCGCCCCACCCAGGCCGGACACCAGCCGGCGTTGCACGAAGACGAAGAACACCAGGACCGGCAGCGTCATCAGCGTCGAGGCCGCCATGATGCCGCCCCAGTCGTTCTCGTCCGGTTTGAAGAAGACCAGCAGCGCCGCGGGGAGGGTCTGGTTCTGGCTGGCGCTGATGATGAACGTCTTGGCGAAGATGAAGTCGTTCCACGCGGTGATGAACGAGAACACGCTCGTCGCGGCCAGTCCGGGGGCGACCAGCGGGAAGAGGATCCGCCACAGGATGGTGCCCCGGCTCGCGCCGTCGATGAGCGCCGCCTCTTCCAGTGCGTCGGGCACGGCGGCGACGAATCCGCGCAGCATCCAGATCGCGAACGGCAGGCTGAACGCCAGCTGGACCAGCACCAGCGAGGCGAGTGTGTTGAGTCCGATGCCCGGCACGGTGCGGCCGAGGTCGCGGAACTCGAAGAACAGCGGGATCGTGAGCGCCTCCACCGGCACCATCTGCGCGACGATGAAGATGACGAGAATGGTGGTACGGAAGCGGAAGCGGAACTTCGTCAGCGCGACGGCGGCGAGAAACGCGATCGCGGCGGACAGCACGACCACGCACAGCGCTACGACGGCGCTGTTGAGGAAGTACCGGCCGAACCCGCTGACGCCGAGCGCGTTGCGGAAGTGTTCGAGCGTCGGGTGCCAGGTCCACGGCCGCGGATGGGCCGACTCGATCTCGCCGGTCGGCTTGAGCGCCGACAGGACCATCCAGTAGATCGGGAACGCGGTCACCACCGCGGCCGCTACGGCAACGGTGTTGGGCAGCCAGCGGTGTCTCATAGCGCTTCTCCGGTACGGCGCAGCGCGCGCAGGTAGAGCAGCGTGACGACGACGAGGATCGCGGTCATGACGACGCCGATCGCCGAGCCGAGGCCGTACTGCGAGGAGGCGAACGCCTTTTGGTAGGCGTACACGTTGAGCACCATGTTCTGCCCCGCGATGCCGCCGCCCCCGGTCATCACGTACACCTGCGTGAAGACTTTGAAGTCCCAGATGATCGACTGGATGACCACGATGGTGATGATCGGGCGGAGGATCGGCACGATGACGCGCCGCCACGCGCGCCACGGCCCGGCGCCGTCGAGCTCGGCGGCTTCGAGCACGGACTTGGGCACGGCCTGGATCCCGGCGTACAGGGTCACCATGACGAACGGGAACGAGTGCCAGACGATGACGGCGCCGATCAGCGCGAACGCCACATTGCGGTCGTAGAGCCAGTTGTAGCCGTCCAGCCCGAGCACCTCGTTGACCAGCCCGAGGTTGGTGTCGAAGAGGAACATCCAGACCACGGAGCCGGTCATCGCGGGCGCGGCCCACGCAGCGAGAGCGGCGAAGGACAGCATCAGCCGCGGGACGCGGCCGACCCGGGTCAGCAGCACGGCGAGTGCCGCGCCGACGGCGAGCGTGGCGAGGACGCAGGCCGCGGCGAACCCGACCGTCTGGGCGAGCACGGTCCAGAACTCGCCGTCGGCGAGCAGGGTCGTGTAGTTGCCGGCGCCGAGAAACCGGGCCGGCACTCCCCCGCTGACCTGTGGCTGACCGAACTCCAATGTGGACAGCAGGCCGAGCTGGTACAGCGGGTACACGAACAGCGGCACGAGGACCGCGAGGGTCGGCAACAGCAGCCACAGCGGCACGAGCCGGCTGCCCCGCCGCCCGCCGCGGCGGCGGGCCCGGGAGGTCCCGGGCTCCGCCGTCGCGGTTCTGGCCAGCAGTGTGGACGTCACCGGCTGCTACTTACCCGCGAACGCGTTGGTCATCAACGTATTGGCCTCGTCGGTCGCCTGGTCGACGGTCGCCTTGCCAGTGATGACCTTCTGGAGCATGTTGATGACGATCTTCTGCGAGTCGATGGTCGTCCACGCCGCATCGGCGGGCACGAAGCGGGTGCCGGCGGCGATGGTGTCGATGAAGGGTTTGAGGAACGGGTCCTTCGCGACCACCTCGGCCCGGGCGGACGTCATGGTCGGCAGGTCGCCCAGCGCGTCGTACAACTTGAGCTGGTACTTCTTGCTGGCGAGCAACTCCGCGAACTGTACCGCCAGGGTGCGATGCTTGGTCGACTTCATGATGCCGAGGTTGTTGCCGCCGGCGAAGGCGGGCGCGATCGAGCCCGGCTTGACGCCCGGCAGCGGCACGACGGCGTATTTGCCCTTGGCCGCACCGGCGTCGATGGCGCTGCGGTTGAAGTTGCCGATGATGCCCATGCCCGCGGTGCCGGCCGCGAAGGTGGAGACGGTCTTGCCGCCGGTCAGGTCGACGCACTGCTGCGCCGGGCAGATGTCGGGGGTGAAGAGGTCGGTGTAGGCCTTGACGCCGGCCTTCGAGGACGCCGAGTTGATCGTCGCGGTGTACGTGGCGCCCGACTTGGTGGCGAGGTCACCGCCGGCGTCCCAGACGAACGGCAGGGCGCCGAAGACGTACTGCCCGCCGACGGTGATACCGACCATGTCGGGGTGCGCCGCCCGGACCTTCTTGGCGGCGGCGAGCAGTTCCGCGTACGAGGTAGGCGGGGCGATGCCGAGCGCGGTGAAGATGTCGGTGCGGTAGTACAGCGCCCGGACGCCGACCCACCACGGCAGCCCGTAGGCCTTGTCGGCGACGGTCACCGTATTCACCATGTCGGCCGGCAGGTCGGCCTTCTCCGACCAGGCGTCGAGGTCCTTCGTGATGTCAGCCATCCCGCCCGCCGCGACGTATCCGGACAGGTCGGTGCTGCCGAACTCGGTGACGTCGGGCGCGCTCGACGGGTCGTTGAAGGCGCCCTTGAACTTGGCGGCGCGGGCCGCCGCATCGGTGGCCAGGTAACTGACGTCGACGGTGACGCCCTTGTGCGCGGCCGTGAACTCGGCCACGACCTCGTTGACCAGCGCCTCCTTCGGTGCCCGGCCGGCCTCGTCGAAGAGCCACACCCGCAGGGTGCCGGTCTTCTCGTCGCCGGTGTCGGAGGGCTGCGCCGTCGAGGGCGCGCACGCCCCGAGGGCGAGCACGGCAGCCAGGAGCGGACCGCTGGCGAGCATGAGTTTGCGTCTCACGGGGGCACCTCTCTCGCGTAGCGCGTTTAACGAACTAGGTTCGGAAATAGTTCGTAGTTCAGAGTTGCTTCATCCTGCGCGCCCTGCCGCGCCCGGTCAAGAGGTAGCGTCAGAAGTACGTGTCGATGAGGTCGGTGACCGCGTAGTCGTCTTCGATCACGGGAATGACCCGCCACTTGTCGAAGGCCGTGCACGGGTGGGAGATGCCGAAGCAGACCAGGTCACCCGGGTGTAGCCGGGCCCCCGGGCCGAGCCCGAGGTACGTGTGGTGGTCGTTGAGCCGGCGGACCTCGATGCCCCGAGCCGGCTCGACCGTGCCGTCCCGGCGCCGCACGCGCAGCGGTACCGGCAGCCCCTCGTCGTACGGCGCCTCCCGCTTGCCCATGCCCACGATCGCAAGGCCGTCCTCGGGCGTGGAGGTCACCTGGGCCCAGATCTCCAGGGCGGCGTCGAGCGAGCCCTCCTCGGGGATCCGCCGGAACGGCGTCCACCCGCGGTAGATCCCGTCGTCGTGCGACACGTACGCGCCGCTGCGCAACACTGTCCACAGCGCTCGGCCGGGCAGCCACGCGCCGCCGAGGTGCGCCGGCACGAGGTCGAAATACCGGCTGCCGCCGGCGGTGACGATCACGTCGTCGCCCAGCAGGCCTTTGCCGGCCAGTTCCAGGGTCGCCGCGCGCACCGAGGCGAGGTACGCCGCCGCATCGTCCACAGTAGACAGTCCACCCTCGTAACCCGCCACGCCGGCCAGTTCGACGCCCGGTGCGGCTACTGCGGCGCGCGCCACCGCGGTGAGCTCGGTGACGGTACGGCACCCCGTACGGCCGCCGGGATGCCCCAACTCGACCAGCACCCGCAGCGGCCGGTCCGCGTCAACGGCCGCCGCCGCTATCGCCGCCACCCCGTCCGCCGAGTCGACGAAACACAGGAACTCGAACCCGTGCCGCACCTCCCCGGCCAGCCAGCGCAGCGGTGTCGGGTCGAGCAGTTCGTTGGCGAGCAGCACGCGCGGCACGCCGAGCCGGCGCATGGCGAGCACCTGGTTGGCGGTCGCCGCACTGATCCCCCACGCCCCGGCGCGCAGCTGCGCGGCGAACAGCGAAGGCGCCATCGTGGACTTCCCGTGCGGTGCGAACGCCAGGCCGTGGCGGACGCAGTACGCGGCGAGGGTGTCGATGTTGTGCGCGATGGCGGTCCGCCGGGCCACCATGACCGGCCAGGTGAACGCGCCGCCGAACAGGTCGTGCCGGGCCGCCGCGAACTCCTCCGCCGTCCACGCATCGTCGGGCTGCCAGAACCCCTTCGTGCGCCAGTCGACACCGGTCCCGCCTCCGATCCGCTCCGGACCGCTCACGGCTTGCTGAGTACCGCGTCGATCTCGATGTCGAAGCCGTCCAGCGCGACCGGGATCGTCGTGCGGGCCGGCAGGTTCTCGGTACCGAAGAACTCGACGTAGATCTCGTTGAGCTCCGTGAAGTGCACGAAGTCGCGAAGGTAGACCCCGACCCGCACGGCCTGGGACAGATCGGTGCCCGCGGCCTCAGCGACCCGGGCAAGGTTGGTGAAGGCGGCGCGCGCCTGTTCGGCGAACGAGCCGCGCACCCACGTGCCGTCGGGCCGCACCGGGCACGCGCCGGCGAGGAACACCAGGCCTCCGGCGATGACCGCCTGCGAGTAGGGCCCGCCGGGCGGCGCGGCCAGGTCGGTGGAGACCACCTGCTTGCTCATGTCCACGATCGCCTCTCGTCATCAGGTGTACGGGCTGGGCGCGGGAACTGCTCGGTCAGCTCGTCGGCGCCCACGAGCGGAGCGGTGAGCAGGTTACGGACGCTGCCGGCGCGGCGGCGCACGGCGGACCGCTGCGCATCCGTCAGCGGCACCCAGGGCCGGGGCTCCGGCGGGAGCCCCGGCGGCAACAGCCGACCGGCCACGTACGTCGCCTCGTTGACCAGCCGCTGCCGGGCCGTGCGGCGCTGCTGGTGCGAGTCGACGACCTCGAAACTGCCATCCTCCACGGCGAAGACGGCGAGGTCGGCCGGCGCGCCGACGGCCAGCGTGCCGGCGCCGCCGGGCAGGTCCAGCGCCCGCGCCGGCCGCACGGTGGCCGCCGCGACGACGTCGTTGAGCGGGAGGCCGACCGCGAGGAGTTTCGCCATAGTCGTCGGGAGGTCGAACACCGGCCCGTACAGGCATCGCGCGTGCAGGTCCGACGAGACCGTGTGCGGGACCAGCCCGGCCTCGAGCTGCGCTTCGAGCACGTCGAACGCGAACCCGCCCGAGCCGTGCCCGAGGTCGAACAGCACGCCCGCCTCGTACGCCTCCCGCAGCGCCGGCTCGACGCCGCCCCGGCCGACGACACCGTCGGCGATGCCGCTGGCGCAGTGCGTCAGGATGTCGCCGGGGCGCAGCAGCGGCAGCAACGCGTCGACGGTCGGCGGCGCCACGCCGATGTGCACCATCACCGGTACGCCGACGGCCTGCGCGACCTCGACGGCCCGGCGTAGCGGTTCCAGCCCGTGCTCGCCGACGTTGTGGTGGTCCATCCGGACCTTGACACCGAAGACGAGGTCGCGGTTCGCGGCGATGGTCGCGATCGCCAGGTCGACGTCGCAGTTGCGCAGGTCGCGGCTCTCCCCCGTGGGTCCGGTGAGCCCGATCGCGGAGATGTTGAGCAGTGCCGGCACGCGGACCCGGAAGCCCTCGGCGGCGGCGCGCAGCGCATCGAGCGTGTACGCCCCGGCCGAACCGGCGTCGACCCAGGTGGTGACGCCGGTGTACCAGGCGATCGGGTCGGGGGCGACCCCCCAGTAGGTGGCACCGGGGTGCACATGGGTGTGCAGGTCGATCAGGCCGGGAACCACGAGCTTGCCGCTGACGTCGACAACCTCGCGGGCATGCGCGCGCGGGAGCCCGGAGCCGACGGCCGCCACCCGGCCGCCACGCACCGCCACGTCGGCGCGCTCGGTGTGCCCACCGCCGGCGTCGATGACGTCGCCGCCGGTCAGCAGCAGATCGTAGGACATGATCCTCCCCGTCGTTCTGATCTTCGACGTGCCCGCGTGCAGAGCATCGGTCACTCGTCTTCCGCGCCGCGGATCGCCTCGCCGATGGCCAGGCGGTACAGCCGAGTGGGCCGGCCCTTGCGGTGGACCTGGGCGCTGCCCTCATCGGTGACCAGCCCAGACTCGCTCAGCTTGCGGATGAGCCGGCGACCGCTGGGCTCGGTGATGCCGAGCGACTTGGCCAGGTCGCCCGGTGAGATCAGCCGGCCTTCGAGGCCGCTTTCGAGCGCGGCGAGCCGCGACAGGGTCGCCGGGCTCAGGCCCGCGCCGCGCGACAGGTGCTCGATGCTGGCGCCGTGCTCGCGGTACGTGAAGGTGAGCGGCGACCCGCCCGGGCTCATCGGGCCGATGATGACCCCGCTGTCCTCGATGAGGTACGCGCTGGGCCGGTCCTCCTGCTCGGCCCGCGCAGCGGCGCGCTCGGCCAGCAGTACCGACGTCCGGGCCGAGGCGCCAACGCCGAACCCGGCGGCGACCCGGATGCCGAGCGTCTCCTGCGCCTGGGCGAGCGCGGGCAGAGAGACCCAGTTGTGCGTCACGCTCTCGAACAACGCCTGGTGCGCGAGGACCACCACACCGCGCCGGTCCCGGTTCTCGATCCACGCGTCGGCGAACTCCGGGGTGTTGACCAGCAGGTTCATCACGCCGACGCGGGAGCGGTCGAGGTCGGCCGCCGCGTCGCGGCTGACCACCACGAAGACTCCGGCGGCGAAGCGCAGCGCGGTCGCCCGCTTCGACTGGATGCGCAGCGCGAGCTCGTGCAGCTGGGCGCGGATGGTGGCCGGGCCCGGGACGCCGCTCAGCACCGGTATCACGTCGGACAGCCGCGCGGTGACGGCCGTGCGCAGGCTGATGACATAGCGACCGCCGGAACGGTCGAGGTGGCGCCGGTGGAAGTCGACGATCTCCTCGACGCTCTGCGTCGGGTCGTACGGCAGGCAGGCCACCTCGCCGGCGTCCAGATCGAGCGCCCGGACGACCTCGTCGACGGTCTCCTGGTCGAACGTGTCGATGCTGACCGGGGTCGGCGCCCAGCCACGGGCCAGCGCCCGGCAGAACGCGATGGACAGGTCGAGTCCCGCGGAGCGGACCACCGCCACGGACAGGTCGTCGGGCAGCAGGTCCCGGCATTTCGCATACGGCACCGGCCCGAGCATCAGCCCGTCCAGGTGTCCGCCGCCCAACAGTTCCTCGACGCCGGGCCGGATGGCCGCCTCGTGCTCATACGTGACCCATGCGATGCTCACGCCGGAGAGCGTGCGGGCAGCGTCCTCGAAGACGGCGCGGTGACTCGCGTGGAGCACGAGCCCGATCACGATCGGCATGACACCTCATTTCGAACCAGGTTCTAAAGTAGTTCGTTGTTCGTTGCATCGTAGGTCCCACCGCAACATGCACGCAACCTCGCCTTATGGCGGCTAGGGCTCATCCGGACACCCGCGTGGCCGGGACCCGGCTGCGGGAGATCGCCGGAGGCGCGGCACCATAGCGGCGTGACCCCAGGCTGACGGTGCCCGGACCAGTCCCGGCTCATCGACCGCCGCATGGCCCTGGCCCGCGAGTGGGACGAGCTCGTCGAGCAAGTCCGGGACTTGAAGGGCAAGCACTGTTAGCACGTTGGTCGTCAATAGTGCTCACTAGTTGGCTATAGTGGCGGTGTGAATTTGAAGGAGTGGGCATCGGCCACCGGAATCTCGTACGCGACCACGCGGCGGCGGTACGAGTCCGGGACGCTGCCTGTTCCTGCGTACCGGCTCGGCCGTCTGATCATGGTTGGCGAGCCGGTCGCGGGCGGGATTGCTGGTACCGGTCAGACCGCGGTGTACGCCCGGGTGTCGTCGGCCGACCAGAAGCCGGACTTGGACCGGCAGGTCGCCCGGGTCACGGTGTGGGCCACCGGCCAGCGCCTCGTCGTGGATCGCGTGGTGACCGAGGTTGGTTCTGCGCTCAACGGGCACCGCAAGAAGTTCCTTGCCCTGCTGCGCGATCCGGCCGTGTCGACCATCGTGGTCGAACACCGCGACCGATTCGCCCGCTTCGGCGCCGAGTACGTGGAAGCGGCCCTGACCGCGCAAGGCAGGCGGCTGCTGGTCGTCGATCCGGCCGGGGTCGACGACGACCTTGTGCGCGATGTGACCGAAATCCTGACATCACTCTGCGCTCGGCTGTACGGTCGCCGGGCTGCCGCGAACCGTGCCCGCCGTGCGGTTGAGGCCGCCATCGAGGGTGGACCGGCGTGAAGACGATCCAGGCGTACCGGTTCGCCCTCGACCTAACCCCCGGCCAGGAGCGTGACGTGCTCGCGCACGCTGGCGCCGCGCGGGTCGCGCACAACTGGGCACTCGCCCAGGTCAAGGCGGTCATGGACCAGCGTGCCGCGGAAAGCAGCTACGGCGTGTCGGACGCACTCTTGACGCCGCCGCTGTCGTGGTCTCTCGCCGCGCTACGCAAGACATGGAACCGGGCGAAAGCCGAGGTCGCGCCGTGGTGGAGCGAGGTGTCGAAAGAGGCGTTCAACACCGGCCTCGATGCCCTCGCTCGCGCCTTGCAGAACTGGGCCGATTCGCGCACCGGCAAGCGCGCCGGCCGCACGGTCGGTTTCCCCCGGTTCAAGTCCCGCCACCGCACCACGCCGTCGGTGCGGTTCACGACCGGTTCACGACCGGCGCGATCCGGGTCGAGCCGGACCGCAAGTACGTGGTGCTGCCGAGGCTGGGCCGGTTGAAGCTGCACGAGTCCGCGCGCAAGCTCGCCCGCCGCATCGACAACGGCACCGCCCGGATCCCACCGGGCCGCGTTGAGCAGCCGCTGCATCTTGTCGGGGGTACGGTCACCGGCCGCTTCGGCGAGGGTCCAGCCGTTCTTCTCCGCCAGTGGCGACAACAGCCCGAGCAGATACCTGCGGGCCTGCCGACGCGGCTCGACTCGACCGAACCGGGGCGCCAGAACCGCCATGAGATCATCAAACGCCGACATCCAGCCGGGTACCGCGTCGACCGACACGAGCCGACAGTCTACATAGGACGATCAACATTCCCGACTCGACCCGGCCGACGCCGAAACAACCGCTGACCTGGCCGAACGTCAAGCACGAAAATGCGGCTGGAGTACTAAAGACCGGCTCCGCCTACGGACAACTGCCGAGCGCCCGCATCGCGGCAGATCCGGATGCCTGACGGTGTCGCGCGGCCTCGGTCAGGACAGCTGTCGCGGAGCGCCCCGTTCCCACCAGTCGCGGGGCGGCTGCGCGCTGATGATCTCCGCGGCGATCTCCACCTGACCGTAATTGCAGTACTTCCAAAGCTCCTTCGCCGCTCGCGAGTACTGGAACAGCACTCGGTCAACGTCGAAGGCGTCGAGCTCTCCGGCACGGTAGCGGTCGACAGCCTCACCGACGCGGGCGACAAGCCCGCCCAACTCGGCCTCGTGGTACGCAGTAACCACCTCGCGCGCCGCCCGTCGCTCCGCCTTGTCAGACACGGACACGAGACTACGCAGTGACGCGGGCGCAGGCGCTCTACTAACCGGGACCGCACCGGATCGCGGCATAGAAAGACGTTCTGCGTGTCGATGCAGGATGTAGGAACGTCCTCCTGATGCGCTTGTCGGGCTTGGTGTCCCATCGCAGGAGGAGGACGTTCGTGGGTAACGGTAGCGGTGTGTCGCGTGGTGATCGCAACCGCAATACGCGGCTGGCCCGGTTGCGGGACCTGGTGCCGTTGTCGAACGCGATCGTCGGGATCGATCTGGCCGACGCCAAGGAGGTGGTCGTCGTTACCGATCACGATTCGAACGTGCTTGCCCGCAAGACGTTCCGGTGCCGGGCGTGGAATCTCGGTGTCGCGCTGGACTGGGCGGCGGCTCAGGCAGCCGGGAAAGGGTTCACCGGGGTGACGGTGGCGTGCGAACCGACCGGTCACCGGTGGCGGGTTGTGGGTCAGCTCGCTGCGCAGCGGCAGATGCCGTTCGTGTGTGTCCAGCCGATGCTGACCTCGTGGGCGCGGCGCAGTGAGGACCTGACGTTCGACAAGACCGACGAGAAGGACGCGGTCCTGATCGCCCGGCTGACCACGCAGCTGCGCTGCTATGTGCCGGAACCGGTCGACGAAACCTGGGGCCGGCTGCGGCATCTCGGAGCGCGTCGGGAACAACTCCTGGTCGAGGCGGTCAGCCAGGTGCAGCAGATCCGCGCGTTGCTGGAGTGCGTCTGGCCGGCCGCGCTCGACGCCACCCGCCAGCCGTTTCGGTCCTCGACCTGGACCGCCGCGATCAGCGTCGTGCTGGACCGCGACCACGGTGACCTGACCCTGACCCGCCGCCGCGGCGTGACCCGGTTCGAGCAGCTGGTCCGCCGGGAAGTCCTGCGCCGCGGCCGGCAACGACCATGTCTGCGCATCGTGCAGCAGGTATTCGCCGCGCTGAGCGACTCGGCAGGAGTGATCGCCCACCGCCCGGGTGCCCTGGAACGGGTCGCGCTGCTGCTGGGCGACTGGCTGGAGACCCGGCGGCGGCTGGCGGACACCGAAGCCCGCATGACCAGCGTGCTGGACAAACTGCAGCTGACCGGCCTGGTCACCTCAATCACCGGACTCTCCGCGGTCGGCGCGGCGGCGATCCTGGCCGAAACCGGCGACCCGAAACGCTTCGCCACCGCCCGCGCGCTGGTCAAACACGCCGGCCTCGCACCCCGGGAAAAGCTGTCCGGCACGTGCAAAGGCCGAACGAAGCTGACCGGACAAGGCCGCCCCGGACTCCGGCTGGCCGCCTGGCGCGCCGTCTGGGGCGCGCTACGCCCCAACCCCGTCTACGCCGCCCGGTTCGCCCACCTGACCACCCGCGAACACAACAAACTCACCGTCACCCAGGCCCAAGCCGTGATCGCCGCGGCGATCCTGCGCCACCTGCACGCCGTCATCACCACCGGCAAACCCTGGAACCCGCTCACCGCCACCTACGGCACCCAACAGCACCCGACAGCACTGCCTATCGCCGCCTGACGGCCAGGCGAGCCAAGCTGGGTCGGGGCAAGCCCCACGCGGCATTGAGGAACCACCGTTACCTCGACGCTCATCATGGGCAGCCCCACCCGTCGTCCCACCAACCCGATTACACGCTGCCGGGACGAACCCCATTACCGCTATGCCGGGACAGACGACGGACGAGGCACCGACCCCACAGGGCTTGACACAAAACGACTTACGCTGATGAGCGCGCACCCGATCGATCACTGGCCCAGTGCGAGAGGTCGAAGAGGTAACAGCGCGCTGGCATGGCGAAGAGTGGACCTGACGGCCACTGCACGTTGTGCTGTTCGCCGTGCTCTTGCCGAGGGATGTGGTCGTGGTCCTTGTGTGTAGGACGTCGGCGTGTACAGCGGCTGCGTTGCGCTGCACTGGAAGTTCGCGCTATCCGGCAGGGGCGAACCGGTTTCGGCGCCGGGTAGGGCGTATGGTGCGGACCAGGCGGGTGATCGTGACGGTGAGGACCGCTGCCCCGCCGAAAGCCCAGGCGGTCGATCCGATGGCGGTGCTCACGCCTGGGGGGCGAAAAGCCTGGCTCGGGGCCCACGGGTACGTGACGGCAGAGACGGTCACGTCCTCCTCGTCGACGCCGTCGATGGTCACTGGCCGCGGTAAACCGCCGTCATAAGGGGTGAAGTCGCCCCAGCAGGTGGGGCCGTGACGGGGTAGTCCGGTGCCGCAGTCCGTCGTGGTGACGCTGCCGCCAACGCCTATGCCCGGCACGAACGCGAGCAGCCACAGTATGCCGAACGCCAGCAGGCCCGGACCAATGATGAAGCCCGCGAAAATTGCGGCGCGTTGGCGCATGGGTGCCACTGTAAGCCCCGCAGACGACCCGGCGTTGCGGTCACGTGGTTTGCAAGCTGACGGCACGGGCTGCCGCAACACGGCCCGGGAATCCTGTCGTCACGTTGAGAATGCGACGCAGGAGTTCAGGCTTGCCCTTGGCGGAGTGCGCTGTCATCGGCAGGACAGGAACCCTCGGCGACCCGAACGCTGTCACTCGCCGTGACGACCGCTGGCGCGCCGCCGCGCGAAGCTCGCGGCATGAGCGCGCACGTGATCTTGAGAACGGGCGTGGCGCGCTGCCGTTGCGGACGCTTTTGAGGTGCCACGAGTCGACGGATTGCGGGATGGCTGCCGCAATGCCGGCAGCCATGCCAGACTTCCGCTGTTGGTGCGCGGCTGATCGGTTCGGAGAAGGCATGCCCGCGACGATGACCCACCGCAATGGCGGCATGGACGACTACGCGGCGCACCTGCTGCCAGCGTTGGTGGCCGAGTTGGACGCCTACGAAGACGACGAGCATCCTGACATTGCGGTGTCCCACGAGAGTGGGTGGACGTTGTCCGCGTTTCCGAGCGGTCTCCTGGTCTGGGAGAACGTCGACGCTGATGATGAGGACGAGCGTTCCGCAGCCGCGCCGCGCCACCTCCGTGACGTTCCGCGGGAGCGTCTGTCGGAGCTGCTGGCGCTCTGTGGCGACGGCCGCCTTGACGAGCTCGAACGCCTTCCTTGGCGTGTTGGCTACTCCTGACTGGTGCTGGCATCGGAGATAACGCACCCAGGCATTTGTCATGTAACGCGTGTCGTCAACAAACGAACGATGAGCCCTTGTCTGCGGCAGACCAATGCATGTGACCCTGCGGCTTGGGCGACGGTACGCTCCGCCGGTGATGTTGCCCGATGAGGAACGCGAGCGACTGCTTACCCTGTACCGGAACCGGGTCAACGCCTATCCAGGCGTAGGCGCCGACTATGGCCAGCGGTGGCGAAGCTGGTGCCGGATGCTGCTGTCACGCGGCGGTTCCCTCGTCGTCCCACCAGGCGTTGTCGAATCTGACCTCGATGAGTTGCTGGCGCGTGCAGCGGTGCACGGACCGGCCGTCCGCTTCCTTCTGGGCGACGCCGGCGAGTGTCATCGCAATGTAGCGACGCTGTGGATCGACGGAGCGATCGAGTCGATCGGCACGGGCTACGGCCTATCCGACGATGGCTTGTGGCGGCAGCACTCCTGGGGAGTCGACCCGGACGGTGTCGTGGTGGAGACCACCGATCCGCGTCGTGTGTACGTGGGCATCGTTCTGCCAGCTCGGGGGCCGAGCATGCAGTTCGCTGGGAGCAACGCCCAGAAGCATCTGAAGACGGTGCTCCAACGACGCGACGAACGAGCCCCCGAACTGATCGGCATGATTTGCGAACTGGCGGCGCTCACGCGACATCGAACTGGCTGATCCTTCTTTCGGGTGGCTGACGACGAGTGCCACTGAATGCCCTCATCTCCGCATGTCCGTGAGCCGGCCGACAAACTCCAAGCCGCGCCTTCGGTGCCGAGCCTGCTACCCGCAGTGACAAGAGCTGACCGGCCGCCGCGCACCAACGGCGGCAGATGAGTGCGCCCGTTTTGTGTATGACCTTGATTGCCCGGTTCGTGGCAAGGTTCGCGCGTTGGGTTGTTTTCGAGACGTTCCGCTGATGGGCGCCGTTGGGCTGTGGCGCTGTACGCGATGGCCGGCCGTCGTGATGGGACGTTCAGTCCCACCAGAACGTCCACCATCGTGCGTCGATGAGGTGCGGTGCGTAGTCGCCGATGGTGTGCGGGTGGCTCTGCCAGAGGTTGTCCGGGCAGAACGCGAAATGTTCTGCAGCCAGGTGCAGCGCCGTATCGAGATCTCCTGGCGGAGCGGCGACGCTCACGGTGAGCGTGTTGATGTTGGCGGCGACCACGCTGACGCCGAACCGGTCCTCCCACGAGCGCAGCACGGCCGAGAACTTGGCGGTGTCGTTGTCGTAGTTGACCGGACCCGCCCAGCCCATGTTGGCCAGCACGTCGGCGCCGCGGACGGCGGGTACCAGGCCCAGCCGGGCATCGACGAGCCGGCCGCCGTCCAGCAGCGCGCGGGTCAGGTCGTCGGCGCAGCCGCGCGGATCTTCGCGCGGCTTGCCGGCCGGCGCGATACGTGGCCAGCGTTGACCGAACGGGCTGGTAGTGCTTGCCAGACCGTTGCGGGTGTACCGGTGCCAGAAGCCAGCCAGCACGAGGGCAGCGTCGTGGATGTCCGGGCTGCCAGCCAGATCAGGAAAGAGCTCAAGGGGATCGCCATAGAGCAATACGGGCCACAGCCCTGTCGCTGGGTGCGCTGCCCGCAGTTGCTGGACCAGGTCGGCGGTGGGCGGCTCATCGCTACACCAGAGCATCGCGGGCCGGCTGCCGTCGACGAACGGGACTTCCCGGCCGAGCGGCAACGGGATCGGACACGACGCCAACGTCTGCAGCAGCACGGGCATCCCCAATCGCGGTAGTACGCATCGGCACCACACAAATACAAGACCCGCCAACCGGCGGCAACTGAATCACGAGCCGGACCTGCCGGCGCCATCTCCTGCAGCCGCGCCCGCCGCGCTCCCGCAGCGGCAGATGCGCGCACCCATCGTCACCACGATGACGGCCAGCGCCTTGTCCAGCGGCGCCTCGCCGTGCGGCGGGGTGGTTCCCTGGTCTCCAGCACGACGGTCCGGGGCAGCCGGCTCGTCCAGTCCGCCAGCGTCGCCGGCAGCTGCGACGCGGCGCAGCCGCCCGGGCAGACCTCCACGCCGCTGGGCAGCGGATCGGGGTTCGGCGCCGGGCGCGCCGCGTCGGCGGCCTCCCGTTCGGCGGTCGTCCGGTTGGCCGAGCGCAGGTCGAGGCCGATGTAGACGGCCGCGCCGACGAGCACCGCCGCGGCCTCGGCGGCCGAGACGATCAGGATTCGCCACGACCGCGGCGGTTCCGGCAGCGGGTCGTCGTCGTCCTCGATTACATCCCCGTGAATGTCAGACATGGCGGTGTTGATACCACAATCCGACCGGCGGCGCCCGCACGAGGATGCGGGCGCCGCCGGGCCGGGATCGTCAGTTGTTGAAGAAGCCGTACACGGTGGCCGGCGCCTCGATCACGGCGTTGCCCGTGGGCTTGGCCGGCACCGTGGCGGAGCCGTACTGGGTCACGGTCAGCTTCAGCTGGTACGCCTTCTTGTCGCCCGCGGCCGGCACGTCGATGAGCAGTTCGGCGAGGCGCCCCTGCGCGTCGAGGGTCGCGGTGAACGGCACGCTGGCCGCCTTGTTCGCCAGCGCCTTGATGACGTCCTCGTCGGTCATCGGCGAGCCCGCACCCTTGGCGAGGTCGAGCGTGCCCTTGTACTTGCGGTCGCCGGCCGCCTGCACCGACTGCGCGCTCTGCAGCAGCGCCTTGAGGTCGAGCATGTCGGTCTCGTCGGCCGACAGGCCCAGGCTCTCGGCGTCCTTGACCTTCGAGCGGTCGAGGTGCATCCACGTCTTGCCGTTCCCCTGCGCCACGCCGTAGATCTCGGCCATCGCGCCCAGGTCCAGCTTCACGTAGGCGTCCGGCTCGATCAGCAGCACCTCCATCGTGATACTGAAGCCCTGACCGGAGCCGCCGATCTTCAGGTACGCCTGCTTCTTGGGCGTGTCGATCGCGGCCTGCCCGGTGCTGTCCAGGCCGGCGAAGTCCACCGAGTACACGCCCTTCTCGTACCCCGCCAGCGCGCCGGCCAGCACGTCCTTGGGCTCGGGGGCCTTGGAGCTGGCCGCGGTGGCGGCGGGCGTGGCGGCGCCGTCGTTCTTGTCGGCGCAGGCGCCGGCCCCGAAAATCACGGAGGCCGCGACGATCAGCGTCGCGGCCCGTCCGAATGCATGCTTCATTGAGTTGTTCCTCCTTCATTGAGTTCTTCCTCGAAGGGGATTTGGCCAGCAGATCGTACTGTGCCGGCGGGCGTCGCCGCTGCCCCGCTGCCGACCCCCCACACCCTGGACGCCGCCGGTCAGGGCGCGAGCCGGGCCACCGCACCGGTCTCGAGCGCCGCCCAGACGGCGCCGTCGGGGCCGACGGTGACTCGCGCGCCGGGCTCGGCAGGTCGTACTCGTCGATCGCGCCCGCGGCGCTGATGTGCCCGATCCGGTTGGCGGCCCACAGCGTGAACCAGCAGCCCCCGTCCGGGTCACCGACGATGGCGTGCGGCCGCGCGGCGCGGTCCGGCAGCGGGAACTCCCGGATGCTGCCGTCGGGCACGAGCCGCCCGGCGTGCACCATGGTGATCCACAGCGCCGCGTCCGGCCCGGAGGACGCTGTTGCATTGAGCGATCGAGTTGAGCGAGCACCGGATATTCTTCGTCGCGAAGTCCGCCGGAGGCCGGCTGTCGCTGTGCAGCACCCCCTTCTGCTGTCCGTTATATCCAGTTTCGTTGCCGCCACGGCACACGAACGCGGACCTCGGCCGAAATTCTTGCGGCAGGCGATCTTGACGATGGCTCAATGCAACAGCGCCGACGGCAGTCCATAGATCATTCTGTTAGGACTTGTTAGCCCTGATCCACCGATGAGGTTTGATGTCGGCTGGTCTGGATTCATGATCTTGGGCGTGGTTCGGGTCGTGCGGGGGTGACCGGCCGGGTTGCCGGTGCGCTCGATGGTTTGGCGGGGTTTGGTGTCATGGGTGGCCGGCGTCGGCTGCGTGTGACTGTCTGTTGTGGACTGTCAGGCGGGTGGGGCGTGCGCGGTGGTGAACAGTCGTCGCCAGTTGTGTTGCCAGGGCCAGCGTTCGGGCAGGTGGATCGTGACCTCGCGGGCGTGTCGGGTGATCCTGCCGGCGACGTTGATCAGGTGCCGGCGGATGGTGGCGGCGCGGGCGGTGTGGTGCGGCCGGCCGGCCAGGGTGGGGGCGGCGCGGGTGAGGTTGTGCGCGATCGCGATGCAGGACAGCCAGGCGTTGTTGGCGTTGAACCGGCCGGACGGCAGGTGAGCCAGGGGTCCGTCGATGAGTTCGGCGAAGACTGTTCGATGATGGCGTGACCACGGTGCTGGGCGTCGGCCTGGACCAGCAGGTACCGGCTGTCGGTAAACGCGGCGTGGTAGCGCCACACGGTGAACAGTTCGCCCTGTTCGTCCACTGTGGATTTGTTCAGGTCGGGGACGCGACGGACGATGAGCCGGGCGGTGACCTCGTGGCGGGTGCCTTGGAACGCGGTGTAGGTGGTTTCGGCGATGTGCGCGCGGGAGATGAACCGCTGCTACTCGTCGTCCCAGACCGGTTGCGGATAGCGGATTTCGGTCCAGGTGTCCTCGCCGATGGTGGCGATCGCCGCACGGACCGTGGCGTCGATTCGGACCGTGATCGAGAACCGCACCCTGGCTCGCGAGGGCATCATCGCATCCAGCCCGCCACACTCACGTCAATCCCGTCGGTGGATCAGGGCTGAGTGCGCCTTACTATTCGCCATCTGTGAGTAAGCATGTGACATCGGGCGGTTGGGGCGAGTGGTGGGCGCGCGGCACGTGTCTCTTGCTGCTTGCCGACCAGGTTGCGCTGACCGAGCCGCTGAGGCCCGCGATCCTCTCAGCGCACAGAGTGGAGCCCCCGCGAGGTGAAAATAACCCGATTAGAAGAGCACTGACTCACCATCTTCACTGAAGT
The DNA here is from genome assembly GCF_040648435.1 of Dactylosporangium sp. NPDC049140. Taxonomy (NCBI): domain Bacteria; kingdom Bacillati; phylum Actinomycetota; class Actinomycetes; order Micromonosporales; family Micromonosporaceae; genus Dactylosporangium; species Dactylosporangium sp. NPDC049140. The sequence goes on from NZ_JBEZDS010000086.1 coordinate 20,374, forward strand.
TACCTCAGTAAGAATTCGCCAGGTAGCGGTGTTCGAAGTGGGTCAGGACGAGTGTCGCGCTGCGATGCAGACAGTCCGACATTTGGCCAAGCGCGACCAGCGACCTGAGCGGATGCCAACGGGAAGGGCTACGCGCGCGAGTGGCCTGTCTCGTTCCGTCGCACTCTCGCGGTGAGCTTCAGATGCGGATCAAGGTCTTGCCGCGGGCCCCGCCCTGTCGGGCGGCCGCGACCGCCTCGGGCGCCTGTTGCAGAGCAACCTCCCGGTCGACTGGAACCTCCAGGCGCCCGGCGGCGAGTCGTTCGCTGACCCGCCGCAGACGTGCGGGCTTGTCGTCGAGAACGTAGTTGATCGCGATGATCCGCTTCTGCGCGGCGAGTTCGTCGGTCACGCCGGAGGCGATGGACACGACGCGCCCGCCGTCGCGCAGATGGCGTACGGCGGCGGCGAGGCCCTCGGGATCCCCCACCAGATCGAGCACCCCGTGCACGCCCCCGGGTGCGACGGTTGTGAGCTCATCATCGACCGTGTGCGTGCCGTAGTCGATTGTCTCGGCGGCGCCGAGGCGCTGGATCTGTTCACGGGCGTCGGCGCGGGCGGTGGCGATGACGGTCAGGCCGGTCTGCGCGGCCAGTTGGGTGGCGAGGACGCCGACCCCGCCGGTGGCGCCGAGGATGAGCAGGCTCTGGCCGGCCTGGCAGCCAAGCTGCTCCAGTGCCCCGTCCGCCGTCATGCCGGCGGTCGGAAGCGCGGCGGCCAGACGCGGGTCGACACCGTCGGGAACCGTCTGCAGCGCCCCGAAGGCGGGCTGTTCCACGATTGTGAGGCGCTGCGCATAGGTCCCGAACGCGAGAACATCGCCCCAGAACTGGCCATGAATGAGGTCGCCCACGGCGAACCGCTGAACGCCCGCTCCGAGGGCCTGGATCCGGCCAACCCCGTCGAAGCCCAGGATCAGCGGGAAGCGGTGCTTCGTAAACCGGGTCAAGGCGCCGGCGGTGGCCGCCCAGTCGACTGGATTGATCGATGCGAACTGCAGACCGACGAGTATCTCGCCCGGACCTGGCTCGGGTTCGGGCAGGTCGAGGACCCGCGGCGGATCCCCGAAGCTGTTGACAGCGACCGCTTTCATGTTCTCGTCCTTTCGTTCGGCCTCCGCGCCCTCCGCTGCGTCGCGCCCGGCGGACGGCGGCATGAGTTCGCGAACGGCAACCTGGTTGTGTCGAACTTGATGCTCAGCGCCTTCGCGCGCGAGACCGAGCGCGAGGGACCGGCCGATACCCTGCGCGTACGATCGCAACTCGTTGGCGCACGACCGCAACAGCGCGTCAAGCGGCCGCACAAATTGCCGCGCGCGGCCGGTCCAGTCGGATGGGTGCATACGGGCAGCGCTGTCGAGCTTCGCTAAAAAGTCAGCACAATTCTCCCCCGGACGCCGCCCGCCTCGACTCGACGATGCGCGTCTGCGGCTTTCTCCGCAGGGAGCACGTCGGCTACTCGTGGCGTGAGTGCGCCGTCTTCGGCAGCCCGCCGAAGCGCGTCGAGTTTGGCCTGTGAGTGGTAGTCGTCATAGACCCAGGCGGCCTCGTATCGGATGTCACGGGTGGGTGCTCCTTTCCAGCGGCGAAGGGAGACGAACGCGCCTCCGTCGCACAGTGCCGGCACGACCTTCTCGTGCAACAAGGCGGTGTCGGCCACCGCGGCCACGCCGCCGGGGAGGACCGCGCGAATCCGGGCCGCGATGCCGTCGCCTCGATCGATGATGTGGTCGGGTCTCAGGGACTGGATCAGGGCAACATCCTTGGGCGCCGCATCCGCGATCACGATCAGGCCTTGCCTCTTGGCGAGTTGGATCACGTAGCTGCCGACCATCCCGGCAGCTCCGGTCACCGCGATGCTCTGGCCTGGGCGCAAGGACATGAGTTCGAGGATCTGGATCGCAGTGAGACCGTTCATCGGCAGGGTGGACGCCTGCTCGAACGACATGCTCACGGGGATGCGCGCGATGGAGTCGTCCGGGGCGATGAGGTACTCGGCGTACGCTCCTCCGTGCTCGGACATGGGTATGGCCATGGCCATGACCGCATCACCGATCTGCCACGTGCTGCCCGTACCGAGCGCGTCGATCACGCCTGCGGCTTCCGCGCCGGGGATGTATGGCGGGTGCCCGCTCCCGACCCCCAGCAGGCCAGTTCGACGTGAGATGTCCGTCGGATTGACGGCGGCGGCCCGGATACGGATCCGAACCTCTCCGGCATCGGGACGAGGATCTGGAAGGTCGTAAACGCCGAGGACCTCCGGCCCTCCGAACTCCATGAATCCGACTGCTCTCATGAGGCGATCAACTCCCATTGACGCGTCCGGTCCGTAGGGTGCCAACGTCGATCCACGGCGGTGATGGCGGCGGCCGGATTCCCCATCGCCCAGCGCGATCTGACCATGTTGCGCGGGCCAGCCACACATGGCCGTGATCGCCAACCGGCAACCTCGTTCTCCGGTCGAGGGCCTCACTCTGAGCGGCGCCCGGACCAACGCCAACGTTGGCGTTGGCTAGGCAACCGTAGCACCCGGCATTCACCAACGACAACGTTGGTGGCGGTACGCTGGACTCATGAGGCGGACCGTCGAAGAAACGCGGCAGCGACTTCGGGCGGCTGCGTCCGCCGAGTTCGCCGAGCACGGCGTCGACGGCACGACCATGACGAGGATCGCCAGCCGGGCCGGGATCAACAAGGAACGGCTCTATGCCTACTTCGGTGACAAGGACGCGCTCTTCGACGAGGTGCTCACCGAAGCGCTCGAGGAGCTCTCGCGGGCTGTCGCTCCGGAAGGACTCCGGTTCGACGATCTGGGCGAGTTCGCCGGGCGTACCTTCGACTACTACCGGCAGCACCCAGAACTGGCCCGCCTGCTCCAGTGGGAAGGCCTACGCGGTGCCGCCCCAGTGAACGCGACGACGCGCATGACCCACTACGAACGCAAGGTCGCCGCGACGGCACAAGCGCAGCGGGACGGTGTCATCGACGACCGGATCGACGCCGGTCACCTCATGTTCATGGTCATCGGACTCGCGGCCTGGTGGTTCGCCGTCCCGCAGCTCGCCACCATGCTGACCGGGAACGATGCCGACGCGCCCAGCGAACACGCACGGCGGCGCGCGTTCGTGGTGGAGGCCGCTCATCGGCTGGCCGGCGTCAAGCCGGAGCTCTCACCGCCGTCCTGAAGTCCGTCTCGTGGTGTCGCCGGGCTCGGCGGCCGTAACGCCGGCGCCGCGCGGCGCACTCGGCTTCTGCGCCAAGCGCGGCATCAAGCCCTGACACCGACAGGGCCGCCCTCGTCGCGGCGGTCCTCACCAGCCTGATCACAGAAGCGATCGTCGCCCGTACAGCTACACCGAGGACTACGTCAACTTGCTCGGCGGCTCGTTCGTCGGGGAGTTCCGCGGCTTCCTCATCTCCTCACCCCTGTGGTGGCTGATGAGCAACGCGCGGACCGTCTCCGGAGCGTTCGTCGCCGGCGGCGGTCTGACCGTGACGACCACCCTCGCCGCCAGAACGGCGGGCCTGCCGATGCCTGGCGCCATCGTCGCGTTCTCGCCTGGCCTCGACCACACCCGTTCGGGCGTCAGCATGGACACCAAGGCCGGCCTCGACCCCTTCTTCACCCGCGAGGGCATGGCCCATACCGGCGACCTCTACCTCGCCGGGCAGGACCCGAACCAAGAATTGCTCACGCCGGCCGTCCTGACCGGAGCCAGAACCGCGGAGCTGCTTCCGACGAGACGACGCCGCGCTCGTCACGGGCGGATGGGGTACCTGCGAGACACCCAGCAACGGAAACCGGTCAGCGCCGAAGCCACTACCACCGCCGGATCGGGTGCTGTTGCGTTCGCCGATCGGAAGGCGCGTTGAGCTTCAGGTACGCCGAGCTCAGATTGCGGTGGCGAGCTCGCGGAACGCCGCGGCGATG